>NZ_JBXAHJ010000013.1:0-198188 GCF_058794995.1 Pseudomonas sp. GW823-FHT06E10
TATCTGTCGCCAATAGCCATGGAGCAAAAAGCGGCATAAACACCGTAACCGGTGTCCGGGATTACTTGACCAGTTCAAGCTCGCTCCTACAGGAAGAGGGTGCGCTTTCAGATGGGATTCGGGCAATCGATGAAGATGTGCTCCAGTGCAAACCGACGGGCCAGATAATCCCCCAGCGCCTGAACGCCGTAGCGCTCGGTCGCATGGTGACCGGCGGCGATGAAGCTGATGTCGTTTTCCCTGGCGCTGTGGAAGGTTTGCTCGGAAGCCTCGCCGCTGAGGTACAGATCGACACCCGCCAGAATGGCTTGATCGATGTAACCCTGGCCACCACCGGTGCACCAGCCGACGCGGCGTACCATGGCGCTGCCTTCGATCAACAGCGGCTCACGCCCCATCACTTCCTGGACGCGGCGGGCGAAATCCCGGGGCATCATTGGCTCGTTCAACGAGCCGACCAGGCCGACAATCTTCAGGTTGTCCGGATCCAGCGGTCCTTCGACGGTGATGTCGAGCTGTCGCGCGAGCTGCGTGTTATTGCCGACGTCCGGGTGCAGGTCCAGCGGAAGGTGATAGGACAACAGGCTGATATCGTGCTTGAGCAGGGTCTTCAAGCGGCGCTGCTTCATGCCGGTGATGCACGGGTTTTCACCTTTCCAGAAGTAGCCATGATGCACCAGCACCAGGTCTGCGTTGGCCTCCACGGCCGCATCGAGCAGGGCCTGGCTGGCGGTGACCCCACTGACAATGCGCATCACTTGTGGCCGCCCCTCGACCTGCAGGCCGTTGGGGCAATAATCGGCGATTTTGGCGCTGTTGAGGTAGCGGTCGGCTTCTTCGACCAGGGTGCTCAGGGCGACGGCCATAAAAGACTCCTAAATATCCCGTTCAGAGGCGCGTGCGGCCTCGTATAATGCGCGTCATTATGAGCGGTCTCAGACCGCCTGCAACTCTCTCAGGAACTGCTTAATGCTCAAGGCGCTGCGTTTTTCCGGCTGGCCGCTGTTGGCCGGCGTGCTTGTCGCTCTTTTGATAATCCAGCGTTACCCGCAATGGGTCGGGCTCCCGAGCCTCGACGTCAATCTGCAACAAGCGCCGCAAACCACCAGCATGCAGCAGGGTCCGGTGTCTTATGCCGAAGCGGTATCCACCGCGGCGCCATCGGTGGTGAACCTGTACACCACCAAAGTCATCAACAAACCCAACCATCCGCTGTTCGAAGATCCGCAGTTTCGTCGCTTCTTCGGCGATAACTCGCCCAAGCAGAAACGCATGGAGTCGAGCCTCGGTTCCGGCGTGATCATGAGCCCGGAAGGCTACATCCTGACCAACAACCACGTGACCAGCGGTGCCGACCAGATCGTGGTGGCGCTCAAGGACGGCCGGGAAACCCTGGCGCGAGTGATCGGCAGCGACCCGGAGACCGACCTCGCGGTTCTGAAAATCGACTTGAAAAACCTGCCGGCGATCACCGTGGGGCGTTCCGACAACATCCGCATCGGCGATGTGGCGCTGGCCATCGGCAACCCCTTCGGCGTCGGCCAGACCGTAACCATGGGCATCATCAGCGCCACCGGGCGCAATCAATTGGGCCTGAACAACTACGAAGACTTCATCCAGACCGATGCGGCGATCAACCCGGGCAACTCAGGCGGTGCGCTGGTGGATGCCATCGGCAACCTGACCGGCATCAACACGGCGATCTTTTCCAAGTCCGGGGGCTCCCAGGGCATTGGGTTCGCAATCCCCGTGAAGCTGGCGATGGAAGTGATGAAGTCGATCATCGAGCACGGCCAGGTGATTCGTGGCTGGCTGGGTATCGAGGTGCAGCCGCTGACCCAGGAACTGGCCGAGTCGTTCGGCTTGTCCGGTCGTCCAGGCATTGTCGTGGCGGGAATTTTCCGCGATGGCCCGGCACAGAAGGCCGGTCTGCAACTGGGTGATGTGATTCTTGCCATCGATGGCGAACCGGCCGGTGATGGCCGTCGCTCGATGAATCAGGTAGCGCGGATCAAGCCGACCGACAAGGTCGCGATCGAGGTGATGCGCAACGGCAAGGAGCTCAAGCTGATGGCTGAAGTCGGCCTGCGTCCGCCGCCGGCTCCGATCAAGGAAAAAGAAGAAGAGTAAGCGGACAACCCAAAAACCTGTGGGAGCGAGCTTGCTCCGGGCGGCGCTCCGACGATGAGGCAATAACATTCAACATACTCGTTGACTGTAAATCCGCTATCGCGAGCAAGCTCGCTCCCACAGGGTCGTGCCTGGTTTTACAAGTCGCCCAGGCCGTCGATCAGCGCCTGATTCTGCTCCGGCGTGCCGATGGAGATCCGCAGGAACTGGGCAATCCGCTCCTGCTTGAAGTGCCGGACGATCACGCCTTGCTCGCGCAGCTTCGCCGCAAGCCCCGCCGCATCGTGCCGGGGGTGACGGGCAAAAATGAAGTTCGCCGCCGATGGCAGCACTTCAAAACCCTTCTCCTCCAGCTGTGCAACGACCTTCTCGCGATTCTCGATCACCAACCGGCAGGTCTTGTCGAAATACTCGCGATCCTCGAACGCGGCGGCAGCGCCGACATTCGCCATGCGATCCAGCGGATAGGAGTTGAAGCTGTTCTTGATCCGCTCCAGCGCCTCGATCAGGTCCGGATGGCCGACCGCCAATCCAACCCGCAGGCCCGCCAGGGAACGGGACTTGGACAGGGTCTGGGTCACCAGCAGGTTCGGATAACGGTCCACCAGGGTGATTGCCGTCTCGCCACCGAAGTCGATGTAGGCCTCGTCGACCACCACCACCGAATCCGGGCTTGCCTTGAGAATCTGCTCCACCGCTTCCAGCGCCAACAGGCAGCCGGTCGGCGCGTTCGGGTTGGGGAAGATGATCCCGCCGTTCGGCCTGGCATAGTCCGCCGGGTTGATCTGGAACTGCTCGTCCAGCGGCACCGCGTCGAACTTGATGCCGTACAAACCGCAGTAGACCGGGTAGAAGCTGTAGCTGATGTCCGGGAACAACAGCGGCTGATCGTGCTGCAGCAAACCGTGGAAGATGTGCGCCAGCACTTCATCGGAACCGTTGCCGAGGAACACTTGATTGCTTTGAACACCGTAGTACCTGGCGACCGCGTTCTTCAGCAGATCGCTGTTCGGGTCCGGGTACAGACGCAGGTTGTCGTTCAGTTCGGTTTGCATCGCGGCCAAGGCTTTGGGCGATGGACCGTACGGATTTTCATTGGTGTTTAGCTTCACCAGTTTTGCCAGCTTCGGCTGCTCGCCCGGGACGTAAGGCACCAGATTCTTGACGAACGGGCTCCAGAATTTACTCATGTTCAGTTCCCCTGCCCTTGTGGAAAGTCTTCGTCGACGATGCGGTACTCGGCGCTACGCGCGTGGGCGGTCAGCGATTCGCCACGGGCCAGCACGGAAGCGGTTTTGCCCAACTCGGAAGCGCCCTGCTCGGAACAGAAGATGATCGACGAGCGTTTCTGGAAGTCATACACACCCAGCGGCGAGGAGAAACGCGCGGTGCCGGAGGTCGGCAACACGTGGTTGGGACCTGCGCAGTAGTCGCCCAAGGCTTCAGAAGTGTGGCGGCCCATGAAGATCGCGCCGGCGTGGCGGATCTGCGGCAGCCAGGCTTGTGGATCGGCAACGGACAATTCGAGGTGCTCCGGCGCGATGCGGTTGGCCACTTCGATGGCTTGCTCCATGTCGCGCACCTTGATCAGTGCACCACGGCCATTGATCGAGGTTTCGATGATCGCGGCGCGCTCCATGGTCGGCATCAGCTTGGCGATGCTGGCGGCGACCTTGTCGAGGAATTCGGCGTCGGGGCTGACCAGAATCGCCTGGGCGTCTTCGTCGTGCTCGGCCTGGGAGAACAGGTCCATGGCGATCCAGTCCGGATCGGTCTGGCCGTCGCACACCACCAGGATCTCGGAGGGACCGGCGATCATGTCGATTCCGACCTGGCCAAACACGTGGCGCTTGGCGGTGGCGACATAGATGTTGCCCGGGCCGACCACTTTATCGACCTTCGGCACGCTTTCGGTGCCGTAAGCCAATGCGGCAACGGCTTGAGCGCCACCGATGGTGAACACACGGTCGACGCCGGCGATGCAGGCAGCGGCCAGCACCAGTTCATTGATTTCACCGCGCGGGGTCGGCACGACCATGACCACTTCGGTGACGCCGGCGACCTTGGCCGGAATCGCGTTCATCAACACCGACGACGGGTACGACGCCTTGCCACCCGGAACGTACAGGCCGGCACGGTCCAGCGGCGTGACTTTCTGGCCCAGCACGGTGCCGTCGGCCTCGGTGTAGCTCCAGGAGTCCTGCTTCTGTTTTTCGTGGTAGCTGCGCACACGGGCGGCGGCGACTTCCAGCGCTTCGCGTTGGGCCACGGTAATGCGCGTCAGTGCCAATTCCAGACGCTCACGCGGCAGGATCAGGTCGGCCATGGACTTCACGTCCAGGCCGTCGAACTGGCGGGTAAAGTCCACCAGTGCCGCGTCGCCACGCTCACGCACAGCCTTGATGATGTCCAGCACCCGCTGATTGACCGAGTCGTCAGACACACTTTCCCAGCTCAGCAGATGATCCAGATGATGCGCGAAATCCGGGTCAGCAGCGTTGAGTCGGCGAATTGCAGTCGGTGCGGTCATAGCGAGAGCCTCATAGGAATGGCAAAAACTCAGGCGCCCTAACTTAGCAGTCGTTTCCGCTTGGGCACCTGAGAATTCTGGCTATGAGGCGGATAGACGGGCGCGACTTAACGTCGCGCAGGTGAATCAGCCGCGGTGTCGAGACTCCACTGCCTTGCGCAGGGTGTCGATCAACGCCTGGATACGGGCGTGCTGCATCTTCATCGAAGCTTTGTTGACGATCAGCCGGGAGCTGATGGCAGCAATGAAATCCTGTGGCTCCAGACCGTTGGCCCGCAGCGTGTTACCAGTGTCGACCACGTCGATGATCTTGTCCGCCAGGCCGATCAGCGGCGCCAGCTCCATCGAACCGTAGAGTTTGATGATGTCGACCTGACGGCCCTGCTCGGCGTAGTAGCGCTTGGCAACGTTGACGAACTTGGTGGCGATACGCAGGCGGCCCTTGGGCTCGACCGCGCCGACCTTGCCGGCGGTCATCAGCTTGCACTGGGCAATTTGCAGGTCCAGCGGCTCATACAGGCCCTGGCCGCCGTATTCCATCAGCACATCTTTACCGGCGACACCGAGGTCGGCGGCACCATGCTCGACGTAAGTCGGCACATCGGTGGCACGCACGATCAGCAGGCGTACATCTTCCTGGGTCGTGGGAATGATCAGCTTGCGGCTCTTGTCCGGATTCTCGGTCGGCACGATGCCCGCTTCAGCCAGAAGCGGCAGGGTGTCGTCAAGGATGCGGCCCTTGGACAGTGCGATGGTCAACATGGGAAACGTCAGTCCTTATCAAGGTACTCATGCCCGGTCGCAAATGGCGCCGGACACACATCGAGCCGAAAACGGCTCGACTTCAACAAATCAACGGGCATGTCCTTATGCCCATACAGCAGGGACTAGCCCGGAACGCGACGGATCTTGGCGCCCAGCATCTGCAGTTTTTCTTCGATGCACTCGTAGCCACGGTCTATGTGGTAGATGCGGTCGATCAGCGTGTCGCCTTCGGCGATCAGGGCCGAGATCACCAGGCTGGCCGAAGCACGCAGGTCGGTCGCCATCACTGGCGCGCCCTTGAGCTTTTCGGTGCCGGTGACGATGGCGGTGTTGCCTTCGACCTGGATCTTGGCGCCCATGCGGTGCAGCTCGTAGACGTGCATGAAGCGGTTTTCGAAGATCGTCTCGATCACAGCGCCGGTGCCTTCGGCAATGGCGTTGAGGGAGATGAACTGCGCCTGCATGTCGGTCGGGAACGCCGGGTACGGAGCGGTCCGCACGTTGACGGCTTTCGGACGCTTACCGTGCATGTTCAGCTCGATCCAGTCTTCGCCACAGGTGATTTCGGCACCGGACTCACGGAGTTTTTCCAGAACGGCTTCGAGGATGGTCGGATCCGTATCCTTGACCTTCACACGACCACCGGTCACCGCCGCCGCCACCAGATAGGTGCCGGTTTCGATGCGGTCAGGCATTACTTTATAAGTGGTGGTGTGCAGACGCTCGACGCCATCGATGGTGATGGTATCGGTACCGGCGCCGGAAACCTTGGCGCCCATGGCGTTCAGGAAGTTCGCCAGGTCGACCACTTCAGGCTCGCGAGCGGCGTTTTGCAGGACGCTACGGCCCTTGGCCAAGGCCGCGGCCATCATGATGTTTTCGGTACCGGTCACACTGACGGTATCGAAGAAGAAGTGCGCACCGCGCAGGCCACCTTCAGGCGCCTTGGCCTTGATGTAGCCGCCTTCGACGTCGATGACGGCGCCCATGGCTTCCAGGCCACGGATGTGCAGGTCAACCGGACGCGAACCGATGGCGCAACCGCCAGGCAAGGCGACTTCGGCTTCACCGAAACGAGCAACCATCGGACCGAGCACCAGAATCGACGCACGCATGGTTTTAACCAGTTCGTAAGGTGCGACCAGGGTCTTGATGGTGCGCGGGTCGATTTCGACGGCCAGCTTCTCGTCGATCACAGGTTCGATACCCATGCGCCCGAACAGCTCGATCATGGTGGTGATGTCGTGCAGGTGCGGCAGGTTGGCCACAGTCACCGGGCCATCGCACAGCAGGGTAGCCGCCAGGATCGGCAGGGCAGAGTTCTTTGCCCCGGAGATGCGGATCTCGCCGTCAAGACGAGCACCGCCAGTAATAATCAATTTATCCATAAGAATCTCGACGCCCTTGGGCTCAGGTGCGCTCGGCCCAGGCCGCGCTGCTGAAAAATTTCATAGTGACCGCATGGATGCTGCCATCGGTGATCCATGGGTTCAAATGGGCATAGACCTGCTGCTGACGCTTGACCGGGCTCAACGCCGCCAGTTCATCGCTAATCACGTTCAGCTGGAAATTGCAGCCTTCGCCCTCGACTTCTACTTTCGTTCCGGGCAGCTTTCCTTCAAGAAAGCTCTTAACTTCGTTGGCCTGCATGCTCAACCTCAATCGGCGCCCTGTGCGCGCGGGTCGGACATCATACAAAAAAGCCCCGCGCCTGCGAACCCCGCCAAGCAGGACTCAGACGGGGGGCTTCTTCATAGATGCGGGTTAGGGACGCGCCAACAGCTCGGTCAGCTCGCTGACCTGAGCGATTTCACGCATGTCTTCCGGCATCCCACGGATGCTCAGGGCCTTGCCGGCCTCCTGCGCATCACGGATAAAGCACAGCAGCAACGACAAACCGACACTGCTGGACTTGGTTACCGCCGAGCAATCGACCACCAGCGCTGCAGCGTTGCTGGCCTTGATCAGCGCCTTGCCCTGCTCGCGCAGGCCAGGGCCGGTGCGGTAATCCAGCACGCCACTGAGTCGCAACTCGCCCGCTTCGTCCATCTGGACTGCCGACTCACTCATTGGGCTGACTGCTCTGGTTTCTTGTCGGTGGCTTCCTTGGCCTTGGCGACTTCCCCGGCCCAACCATTGATGGTCTTGTCCAGGTCGTTGCCATTGCGCTGCATCGCGTCGGCGAACTGATCGCGGAACAGCTTGCCGATATTGATGCCATTGATGATGACGTTACGCAGTTTCCACTCGCCGTTGATCTTTTCCAGCGTGTAGGACACTGGATAGATCGCGCCGCTGCTGCCTTTGACAGTCATGCCTACACTGGTACGGTCGCCCGACTCGTCTTTGGCCGGTTCAACGGTGATGCCCTGGTTGTTGTACTCCAGCAAGGCATTGCCATAGAACTGGAACAGACCCTTCTTGAAGTTTTCTTCGAAGGTTTTCATCTGTGCAGGCGTAGCTTTGCGCGAGTACTTGACCGTCATGATGCTCTTGGAAATACCCTCGGCATCCACGACCGGCCCGACGATGGTGTTCAGTGCCGCATAAAAGTCTTGCGGATCCTGCTTGTACTTCTCTTTGTTTGCCGCCAGGTCCGCGAGCATACGGTTGGTTGTGTCCTGCACCAGATCGTGCGCCGAAGTCGCCGCTACGGCGTGGGACACCAACGGAAACACCGCGAGCATTACCAACAGGCCACGTCGCAAGATAGAGATCATTTAACAGTTCCTCATTTAGCTTCTTTGCTAACGGTATTGAGCAGGAATTTACCGATCAGGTCTTCGAGCACCAGCGATGACTGCGTGTCATGGATGGTTCCACCATCCTTGAGCAGGGTGTCTTCCCCGCCCACGCTGATACCGATGTACTTCTCGCCCAACAGGCCAGCAGTCAGGATAGATGCAGTGGAGTCCGCCGGCAGATTATCGATGCGTTTTTCCAGCTGCATGGTCACCCGACCGGTGAAACTGTCGCGATCCAGATCGATGGCCGTGACCTTGCCGATGGTCACACCGGCCATGGTCACCTTTGCTCTGACCGTCAAACCGGCGATATTGTCGAAGTAGGCGTAAAGTTTATACGTGTCGGTGCTCGGAGTCGGGGACAGGCCACTGACCCGCAACGCCAACAAAAGCAAAGCCAGGATGCCAGCCAGCAAGAAAAGGCCGACACCGATTTCCAGGGTGCGGTTTTGCATCAGAAATCTCCAAACATCAAGGCGGTCAGAATAAAGTCCAGGCCGAGTACTGCCAACGAGGCATATACAACGGTCTTGGTAGTGGCACGACTGATCCCCTCGGAAGTGGGTTCGCAGTCATAGCCTTGGAATACGGCGATCCAGGTCACGACAAAGGCAAAGACGATACTTTTGATGATCCCGTTGAGCACATCGTCGGCGAACGTCACGCTGTTCTGCATGTTCGACCAGTAGGAGCCCTCATAGACCCCCAGCCAGTCGACCGCTACCCACGAGCCGCCCCAGATACCCACCACGCTGAAAATCATCGCCAGCACCGGCAGGGAAATGAAACCGGCCCACAGGCGTGGCGCGATGATGTACTTGAGCGGGTCGACCCCGATCATTTCCAGGCTGGACAACTGCTCGGTGGACTTCATGTTGCCGATTTCGGCGGTCAACGCCGAACCTGCGCGCCCGGCGAACAGCAAGGCGGTCACTACCGGCCCCAGTTCACGCAGCAGCGTCAGCGCCACCATCTGCCCGACAGCCTGCTCCGAACCATAGCTGGAAAGAATGTTGAAGCCCTGCAGCGCCAGCACCATGCCGATGAACACCCCGGAGACCACGATGATCACCAGGGACATCACGCCCACCGAATGCAACTGCTTGACCAGCAGCCCGAAGCCGCCACCGATACCGCCCCGGCCGAGCAAGGCATGGAACAGGAACAGGCTCGAACGCCCGAACACCGCCAGCACATCGATGCCGGCCTGGCCGAAGCGGCGAACGCGCTCCATCAATGAAATTCTGCGCATCAGCGCTTCCCCAGAAGATCTGCGCGGTAATCCGTCGCTGGAAAGTGGTACGGAACCGGGCCATCGGGTTCGCCGGTCATGAACTGACGAATGCGCGGTTCATCCGAATTCATCAACTCGTCAGGCGTCCCCTGCCCCAACACCTGACCATCGCCCACCACATAAATGTAGTCGGCAATGCTCGCGGTCTCGGCCAGGTCGTGGGATACCACGATGCTGGTGATGCCCAGCGCATCGTTGAGCAACCGGATGAGGCGCACCAGAACGCCCATTGCGATGGGGTCCTGGCCGACAAAGGGCTCGTCGTACATGAGGATCTGCGGGTCGAGCGCAATCGCCCGGGCCAGCGCAACACGGCGCTTCATGCCGCCGGAAAGCTCGTCGGGCATCAGTTCGATAGCACCGCGCAAGCCCACGGCCTGCAATTTGAGCAGGACAATGTCGCGGATCATTTCATCCGGCAGCTGGGTATGAACACGCAACGGAAAAGCGACGTTCTCGAAGACATCGAGGTCGGTAAACAGTGCGCCGCTCTGAAACAGCACGCCCATGTGCTTGCGCGCGTCGAACAGGTCGCTGCGCGACAGTTTTGGCAGGTTCTGACCGTTGACCCAGACTTCGCCCTTGGTGGGCCGCAACTGGGCGCCCATCAGACGCAAGAGCGTGGTCTTGCCACACCCGGAAGGCCCCATGATGCCGGTGACCTTGCCGCGTGGGATACGGATATCGACATTATTGAAAATGCTGCGCGCACCGCGCTTGAAGGACAGTCCCTTCAGCTCGACCGCGTAGGCGTTATCGGCACTCATCTAAACTCCTTGCGATGCAGCCTCTCACTCGGACGCCTGGCTTTCTGACAAAAGCACATACCTCCCGGGCAGGCCGAACTGGCGGCGAACTATATCACTGCAACGGCTGCGCGCCCAAGGCCAAAGCCAGGTCATGTTCAGCCGCATGACAGGTTGAAGGCCCCGTTTAGAAGGTTTCCGGCAACAAGGATGGCAATGCGCGACGAACTAGCGTGAGGGATTCGATCATAACCGTTATAATCGCCGCCTTTTCATCAGGCTATACGATTTCTGACATGAGCCAATCCAGCGACCTGATTCAATCTGCACAACGCACCATCCGCCTCGAGGTAGAAGCCGTGCAAGGCCTGCTACCCCATATCGACGCAGATTTCGTACGCGCTTGCGAGATGATTCTGGCCAGCAAAGGCCGCGTGGTCGTGGTCGGCATGGGCAAGTCGGGACACATCGGCAACAAGATTGCCGCGACCTTGGCCAGCACCGGCACCACGGCGTTTTTTGTGCACCCGGCTGAAGCCAGCCACGGTGACATGGGCATGATTACCCGCGACGACATCATTCTGGCGCTCTCGAATTCCGGCTCCACCAATGAAATCGTGACCCTGCTGCCACTGATCAAGCGCCTGGGCATTCAGTTGATCAGCGTGACCGGCAAGCCTGACTCGCCGCTAGCCAAGGCCGCCGAGGTCAACCTGAATGTTCACGTCGAGCACGAAGCCTGTCCGTTGAACCTGGCCCCCACCTCGTCGACCACCGCCGCCCTGGTCATGGGCGATGCCTTGGCAGTCGCGCTGCTGGAAGCCCGTGGCTTTACCGCCGAAGACTTCGCCTTTTCCCATCCCGGCGGCGCCTTGGGCCGACGCCTGCTGCTGAAAGTGGAAAATGTCATGCACGCCGGGCAAGAGTTACCGCAGGTACAGCGCGGCACCCTGCTGAAGGACGCGCTAATGGAAATGACCCGCAAAGGCCTGGGCATGACCGTGATCCTGGAAGCCGACGGAAAGCTGGCCGGGATCTTTACTGACGGTGACTTGCGTCGCACGCTGGACCGTAGCATCGACATCCATAGCGCTACCATCGACCAGGTCATGACAGCACACGGCAAGACTGCCCGCGCCGAGATGCTCGCCGCCGAAGCGCTGAAAATCATGGAAGACCATAAAATCAACGCGCTGGTCGTAGTCGACAGTGAAGACCGCCCGGTCGGCGCCTTGAACATGCACGACTTGCTGCGTGCAGGAGTAATGTGATGAGTGCGGACCTGCTGCAACGCGGCAAACAGATCAAGCTGGCGGTGTTCGATGTCGATGGCGTGCTGACCGATGGGCGCCTGTACTTCCTCGAAGACGGCAGCGAGTTCAAGACGTTCAACACCCTCGACGGCCAGGGCATCAAGATGCTGATGGCCGCCGGCGTGCAGACCGCCATCATCAGTGGCCGCAAGACCCCGGTGGTCGAGCGGCGGGCCAAAAACCTCGGTATCCCGCACCTCTATCAGGGGCGCGAGGATAAACTGGTGGTACTCGACGAACTGCTGGCCCAACTCAACTTGAGCTATGAACAGGTGGCCTACCTCGGCGATGACCTGCCGGACCTGCCGGTGATTCGCCGCGTCGGCCTGGGCATGGCGGTGGCCAATGCCGCCAGCTTCGTGCGTGAACACGCCCACGGCATCACCCTCGCCCGTGGCGGCGAAGGTGCCGCTCGCGAATTCTGCGAATTGATCCTGCGCGCCCAGGACCGCCTCGACGCGGCCAATGCGGCGTACCTGTGAGCCCACTATGCTGAGCAAAAAATTTCGCAACACCCTGATGTTCAGTTGCATCGCGGCGATATTCGCTGCGGTTGGCTACTGGAACATCAGCCCGGAACGCTTCCTCGACAAGCCGGTAACGCCGGTCGATGAAAGCGCGATCGACTATTACGCCATCAACGCCCACAGCGTGCAGTACCTGCCCGACGGCAAGCTGCAATATGATCTGGTGTCCGACAAGGTCGAGCACGTGAAAGCGACCGAGGTGACATTGCTGACCAACCCCGACCTGAACGTGTTCCGCGGCACTGAATTCCCGTGGCACGTCCAGAGCCTGCGCGGCGAGGTCAACCCTGATGGCACACAGGTCGAACTGATCGATGACGTGCGCATCACGCGCTTCGACGAGAAAAACCGTAGAACCCTGATCACCAGCACCCGCATGACCGTGTTCCCGCAGCAGCAATATGCGCAGACCGAGCAAGACGTTAGAATCGACGGCGCTGGCGGTGTATCGACTGGCAAGGGAATGAAAGCGTATTTGAAAGAAAGCAGGATACACCTGCTATCGAACGTAAGAGGACAGTATGAGGCTCGTTAAAACCCTCCCGATTTTGCTCAGTCTGGGCGCAGCACTGGGAAGCGTGAGCGCCTGGGCTCTGCCGGAAGACCAACAGCAGCCTATCCGTATTCAGGCCGACGATGCCCAACTGGACGACAAGCAAGGTATTGCTACCTATAAGGGTGACGTGATCATCACCCAAGGCTCGATGAAGGTGACAGGCAACACCGTTACCATCACCCGCACCCCGGCTGGCGACATTGACGTAGTGACCTCGGTGGGCAACCTGGCGTACTTCGAGCAATTGCAAACGGCTGGCGACACCAAGCCTGTCCAGGGTTGGGGCGTGACGATCCAGTATCACGCTTCGCAAAATCGCGTCGTACTGATCGACAAGGCCAAAGTTGTCGACAAGGACAACAACGTCACCCAAGGCGAGAAAATTGTCTACGACACGGACAAGAAACTCGCCAGCGCCGGTCGAGCCACAGGCAGCAAGATCACCGAGGCGCGTCCGCGTATCGACATGGTGATCCAGCCGAAGAAGAAAACCGACGAGAAAAAGGCCCAGTAATGGCAACTCTGAAAGCTCAGCATCTGGCCAAGAGCTACAAGAGCCGCCAGGTCGTGCGTGACGTCAGCCTGTCCATCGACAGCGGCCAGATCGTCGGCCTGCTTGGCCCGAACGGCGCCGGCAAGACCACCTGCTTCTACATGATCGTCGGCCTGGTGCAAGCCGACCAGGGCCGCGTCCTGATCGATGACCTGGACGTCAGCCACCAACCGATGCACGGCCGCGCAAAGGCTGGTATCGGCTACTTGCCGCAAGAAGCATCGATCTTCCGCAAACTGTCGGTGGCCGACAACATCATGGCCATCCTCGAGACCCGCAAGGAACTCGACAAGGCCGGTCGTCGCAAGGAGCTGGAAAGCCTGCTGCAGGAATTCCACATCAGCCACATCCGCGACAACCTGGGCATGAGCCTGTCCGGTGGTGAGCGCCGTCGCGTGGAAATCGCCCGCGCCCTGGCCACCAACCCGAAATTCATCCTCCTCGACGAGCCCTTCGCCGGCGTGGACCCGATTTCGGTCGGCGACATCAAGCAGATCATTCACCACCTCAAGGCCAAGGGCATTGGCGTGCTGATCACGGACCACAACGTTCGTGAAACCCTGGATATCTGTGAAACCGCCTATATCGTCAATGACGGCCAACTGATTGCCGAAGGCGACGCAGAGACCATCCTGGCCAACGACCTGGTCAAGGAAGTGTATCTGGGCCATGAGTTCCGCCTGTAAGCGCTGAGCCGTGCCCAGGCAGTTGCCCGGGCACCTGACCAGCCACTCACCAGCGCTTCCGTGCCGACAAGCGTGGTCAGCCCTCGACAAGGGCAGCGCTGCAACACAGCTTTATAGTTTTTTATTGTTACAGCGCTCTAGGCAAACCCTTTAGTTTCAGGCATATAATTTGCTTAAGTTTGGCGCCCCGGCGCCCTGTAGTGGATGGCGCATGTGCGCCGGCGAATAAGGTGTTAAGCCCCTGCCATGAAACCATCGCTAGTCTTGAGAATGGGCCAGCAGCTGACGATGACACCGCAGCTGCAACAGGCCATCCGCCTGCTCCAATTGTCGACCCTGGACCTGCAACAGGAAATCCAGGAGGCCCTGGAGTCCAATCCGATGCTCGAACGCCAGGAAGAAGGCGACGACTTCGACAATTCCGACCCCCTGGCCGACAACGCCGAACAAAAGCCCAACACCGACATCCAGGAGCCCTCCTACCAGGAGAGCGCCCCGACGGTTGATAACCTCGATGAGGGTGACTGGAACGAGCGTATCCCCAACGAACTCCCCGTCGACACCGCGTGGGAAGATGTTTACCAGACCAGCGCCAGCAGCCTGCCCAGCAATGATGATGACGAGTGGGACTTCACCACCCGCACCTCGGCCGGCGAAAGCCTGCAGAGCCACTTGCTGTGGCAACTGAACCTGGCCCCGATGTCCGACACCGATCGCCTGATCGCCGTAACCCTGATCGACTGCATCAACAATCAGGGCTACCTGGACGAAACCCTCGAGGAAATCCTCGAAGCGTTCGACCCGGAACTGGACATCGAACTGGACGAAATCGAAGCCGTCCTGCACCGCATCCAGCAATTCGAGCCCGCCGGCATCGGCGCCCGCAACCTGGGCGAATGCCTGCTGCTGCAATTGCGCCAGCTGCCTGCCAAGACCCCTTGGCTGGCCGAGGCCAAGCGCCTGGTCACCGATTACATCGACCTGCTTGGCAGCCGCGACTACAGCCAGTTGATGCGTCGCATGAAGCTCAAGGAAGATGAGCTGCGCCAGGTCATCGAGCTGGTCCAGAGCCTCAACCCGCGCCCGGGCTCGCAGATCGAGTCCACCGAAGCCGAGTACGTCGTTCCTGACGTCATCGTGCGCAAGGACAACGAGCGCTGGCTGGTGGAGCTCAATCAGGAGTCGGTGCCACGGCTGCGGGTCAATGCCCAGTACGCCGGTTTCGTGCGCCGCGCCGACACCAGCGCCGACAATACCTTCATGCGCAATCAGTTGCAGGAGGCCCGCTGGTTCATCAAGAGCCTGCAAAGCCGCAATGAAACCCTGATGAAGGTTGCCACCCAGATCGTCGAGCATCAGCGCGGCTTTCTGGAGTACGGCGACGAAGCCATGAAGCCGCTGGTCCTGCATGACATCGCCGAAGCGGTCGGCATGCATGAATCGACGATTTCACGGGTGACCACCCAGAAGTTCATGCACACCCCCCGGGGCATTTATGAACTGAAGTACTTTTTTTCCAGTCACGTAAGCACCTCCGAAGGCGGCGAATGCTCGTCCACGGCGATCCGGGCGATCATCAAAAAACTGGTTGCAGCGGAAAATCAGAAAAAGCCGTTGAGTGACAGCAAGATCGCTGGTTTACTGGAGGCACAAGGCATTCAGGTGGCTCGCCGCACCGTCGCCAAGTACCGCGAATCCCTCGGGATCGCGCCTTCGAGCGAACGCAAGCGGTTGATGTAGGGCCACGCCACAGCGTTCCAGTGGTAGATCATCTGATCTGCCGCTTTATGCACTGGCAACGAAGGAGAAGCTGTATGCAAGTCAACATCAGTGGACACCAACTGGAAGTGACCGAACCTCTTCGCACCTACATCGGCGAAAAACTCGAACGATTGGAGCGACATTTCGACAAGATCACTAATGTGCAGGTCACGATGACCGTCGAAAAACTGAAGCAGAAAATCGAAGCCACGCTGCATATTCCCGGGAATGAAGTGGTCGCCAACGCGGAACATACCGATATGTATGCCGCGATCGACGCACTCACCGACAAGCTGGATAAACAACTCAAAAAGCATAAGGAAAAGACCCAGAGCCTCCTCCAGGGCGCAACCGGTCGTTAACACTCCCAACCCATGATCCGACTTGAAAGTATCCTGACCCCCGGCCGTTCCCTGGTGAACGTGCCGGGAGGCAGTAAAAAGAAAGCCCTCGAACAAATTGCCAATCTTATCGCCCGCGAAGTGCCGGCCCTGGAGATGCAAGATGTCTTCGAGGCGCTGATCGCCCGTGAAAAACTCGGTTCCACCGGGTTTGGCAATGGCATCGCTATTCCACATTGCCGTCTCAAGGGCTGTGTTTCGCCCATCAGTGCATTGATGCACCTGGACGCCCCTATCGATTTCGACGCCATCGACGGCGCGCCGGTTGACCTGCTGTTCGTGCTGTTGGTCCCGGAAGCCGCCACCGATGCGCACCTTGAGCTGCTGCGACAGATCGCCAGCATGCTCGACCGCAAGGAAGTTCGCGAAAAGCTGCGTAGTGCTGCAAGCAACGAAGCCCTGTATCAGGTTGTCCTTGACGAGCAAAACGGTCAGTAATCATGCGCTTGATCATCGTCAGTGGCCGTTCCGGCTCAGGTAAAAGTACCGCCCTCGACGTTCTTGAGGACAGCGGCTACTACTGCATCGACAACCTGCCAGCCGGTCTGCTGCCGGAGCTGGCCGAACGCGCCCTGGTTCATACCGAGATGTTGCAGCCGCTGGTCGCCGTTTCCATTGACGCGCGCAACCTGCCCAGCCACCTGTCACGCTTCCCCGACCTGCTCGAGGAAGTCCGTGCCCGCCACATCCAGTGCGATGTGCTGTACCTGGACGCCGACGAAGAAACACTGCTCAAGCGCTTCTCGGAAACCCGACGGCGTCACCCCCTGACCAACGCCAACCGCTCGCTGGCCGAAGCCATCAGCGTCGAGAGCGTCCTGCTCGGGCCGATTGCCGACCTCGCCGATCTCAAGATCAACACTACCAGCCTGAACCTGTATCAACTGCGCGATGCCATCAAACTGCGCCTGTTGAATCAACCGGAACCCGGTACTGCGTTCCTGGTGGAATCCTTCGGCTTCAAGCGCGGCATGCCGGTGGACGCCGACCTGGTGTTCGATGTGCGCTGCCTGCCCAACCCTTACTGGAAACCGGAGTTGCGCGAACAGTCCGGGCTCGATCAACCGGTTGCCGAATACCTGGCGGCTCAGCCGGATGTCGAAGAGATGTTCCAGGACATTTCCACATACCTGCTAAAGTGGCTGCCTCGCTTTGCCGCCAGCAACCGCGCCTACGTCACCATTGCCATTGGCTGCACTGGCGGACATCACCGTTCCGTCTACCTGACCGAGCGTCTGGGGCAAACGCTGCAACAATCCCTGAAGAACGTCCAGGTCCGCCACCGCGACCTCAGCTAAAGGATTCACATCGCGATGCCTGCTCTGGAAATCGAAATCATCAATAAACTGGGTCTGCACGCTCGCGCTTCTGCAAAATTCGTTGGGGTAGCAGGTCAGTTCCCGTGCCAGATCAGGGCCGGACGTACACCACAGTCCATGGTCGATGGCAAAAGCATCATGGCGATGATGATGCTGGCCGCCGGCAAAGGCACCACGATCCACTTGAGCACAGAAGGCGAGCAGGAACAGGAAGCGCTGGATGCTCTGGTGGCGTTGATCAACAACTTCTTCGACGAAGGCGAGTAATACAACCACAAAAGCCCCTCACCACAAATCAAGCGAGGGCCGTATCCATCACCATCATCAAACAAAACCCCATCAGCAGCCCGAGACTGGCAAGCTTGTCATGACCATTGCGGCGCGACTCGGGAATGACTTCGTGGGTCACCACCAGCAGCATCGCCCCTGCCGCCAGCGCCAATCCCAAAGGCAGCAGCAGTTCGGCCAGGCTCACCAGCCACGCGCATAGCAGTGCGAACACCGGTTCTACCAAACCTGACGCCGCACCGATCAGGAACGCCTTGCCCCGGGACATCCCTGCCCCGGCCAGCACCAAAGCGATGACCAACCCTTCCGGTACATCCTGCAAGGCAATGCCCATGGCCAGGCTGTCGGCGTCAGGCATTGCGCCACCGGCCGAAACACCTACCGCCATGCCTTCCGGGATGTTGTGGGCGATGATGGCAAATACGAACAGCCAGATCCGCGGAGCAATGACCGGTCGTTCCAGCGTGCCGACCAGCATGTCCGGGCTGGCGCCAGAGACCTTCCGATCCACCAGGAACAACAGGAAGGCGCCGAGCATAATGCCGAAGCTGATCAATCCACTGGACGCCCAAGGTGACAGTCCAAGCCCTTCGGCGGCAGAGATGCCCGGAACGATCAGCGAAAATGCCGTCGCAGCCAGCATCACGCCAGCGCCAAAGCCAAGCAAAGTGTCGCTGAGCCTCTGCGGCATCCGCCGAATCACCAACACCGGCACCGCGCCCAGCGCGGTACCCAAGGCGCAGATCGCACCGCCCTGCAGTGCGCGCAGCAACTTCGGCTCAAGGTCGAGCCATGCCAGCCCATGGGCAACCAAAAGGCTCATTCCCGCCAGCAGTAACAGCGATCCAAACGCGTAACGAAACATCCGTCCATTTCCGATCGCCAGTGTTTCAGTGCCCATAGTCCAGCCTTGGATTGTTTTTATGGAAGACTTAAACCAGTGCGTCCTGATAGCGCGCAGCGACTTGCGGCCAATTGATCACGCGGTAGAACGCGCTGATGTATTCCGGACGACGGTTCTGATAACGCAGGTAATAGGCGTGCTCCCAGACGTCGAGGCCCAGAATCGGGGTATTGCCGTTCATCAACGGGCTGTCCTGGTTACCGCTGCTTTCCACTACCAAGGTCTTTTGCGGGGTCACGCTCAGCCAGGCCCAGCCGCTGCCGAAGCGGGTCAACGCGGCCTTGGTAAAGGCTTCCTTGAAGCTATCGAGACCGCCCAGTTGTTCATCAATGGCCTTGGCCAGCACGCCTTCGGGCTCGCCACCACCGTCGGGCGCCATGACTTCCCAGAACAACGAATGATTGGCGTGGCCGCCACCTTGGTTGATCACCGCCGTCCGTAGTTTTTCCGGCAGTTGCTGAACGGCGGACACCAGCTTCTCCACGGGCCACTCGGCATACTCGGTGCCTTCAACAGCCGCGTTCAGGTTATTGATGTAGGTCTGGTGATGCTTGGTGTAGTGAATCTCCATGGTCTGCGCATCGATGTGCGGCTCCAGGGCGTCGTAGGCGTACGGCAAGGCAGGCAAGGTAAAAGCCATGTTCAATGGACTCCATGATGATGAGGCGCAGGCGAAGCGACATCGATGTGCAGCAGCCGATGTGTACGCGGATACTCGCCGTGCTCACTGATGAAATTCAGCAGCTCGACGTAGGTCTTGCTGCTCTGGCGCAACGCGGCTTCTCGCAATGTTTGAGGTAGCCGCGGGTCCTGCATGGTGTGCAGCAGCCGTTGGTGGATGGCACACAAGTATTCGGCGCTCTCCTCCGGCTGATTCAGACGCAAGTGCAGGTCCGCCAGGTTGTGATGGGAAATCACGCAGGCCGCTACCGCTTCGTCGGCATCCGCCCAGCGCTCGAACAGCACCTGGGCCAGAGCCAATGCCTGCAGGTACGCCTCGCGGGCATCGACCAGTTCACCCAGCATGAAAAAGCGATTGGCTCTTTCGATCGTGCGTTTCCAGTGCTCCATGGTGCGCCTCCAAAGCGGTAACGGGGCTTAGACGCCGCCCGCAGTGAGTTTTTCCGGGTTGAGCAATTCTTCCAGTTGGCTGCGCGTCAGGTCGGTGTGTTCCAGCGCGGCGTCAATCACCGGCCGACCTTGCTGATAGGCCTTCTTGGCAATCTCGGCAGCCTTCTGGTAACCGATGATCGGGTTGAGCGCGGTAACCAGAATCGGGTTGCGTGACAGTGCTTCCTTGATCCGGCCTTCGTTGACCTTGAAGCTGGCGATGGCCTTGTCTGCCAGCAGACGACTGGAATTGGCCAGCAACTCGATACTGCTCAGCAGGTTCTGGGCGATGATCGGCAGCATCACGTTCAGTTCGAAATTGCCCGACTGACCGGCGATGGTGATAACACTGTCGTTGCCGATGACCTGAGCCGCGACCATCGCGGTGGCCTCTGGAATGACCGGGTTGACCTTGCCCGGCATGATCGAAGAACCCGGCTGCAAGGCTTGCAGTTCGATCTCGCCAAGGCCGGCCAGCGGGCCGGAGTTCATCCAGCGCAGATCGTTGGCGATTTTCATCAGCGACACGGCAGTGGCCTTTAGCTGTCCGGAGACGGCAACGGCAGTGTCCTGGGAGCCGATCAGCGCGAACAGGTCCTTGCCTGGCTGGAACTCAACCCGGGTCAATTTGCTTAGCTGCTGGCTGAAACGCGCCGCGAACTCGGGGTGGGCGTTGACACCCGTGCCCACCGCCGTGCCGCCTTGAGCCAGGGATTGCAGGCTTGGCTGCAAGCCCTGCAGATGGCCGATGTTGGCCTTGATCTGCTGCGCCCAACCGTTGAGCACCTGGCTCATGCGCACCGGCATGGCGTCCATCAGGTGCGTACGCCCGGTTTTGACGTGGTGATGAACCTGCTCGGCCTTGCGCTCGATGACCTGCACCAGATGCGTCAGCGCCGGCAGCAGTTGTTCATGGAGCGCCAGTGCTGCGCTGACGTGAATGGTGGTCGGGATGATGTCGTTGCTGCTCTGCCCGCAGTTGACGTGATCGTTGGGGTTCACCGCCTCGCCCAGCAAGCGGCTGGCCAGCGTGGCGATCACTTCGTTGGCGTTCATGTTCGAGCTGGTGCCGGAACCGGTCTGGAACACATCCACCGGGAAGTGCTGCATGAAATCACCTTCGAGCAAGCCCTGGGCTGCGTCGACGATGGCTTTGCCCTGGGCTTCGCCGATCTGCTTGAGCTCGACGTTGGTGCGGGCGGCCGCTGCCTTGGCCAGGATCAAGGCGCGGATGAACTGAACCGGCATCGGTTTGCCGCTGATCGGGAAGTTATCCACCGCACGCTGGGTCTGTGCGCCGTAGAGGGCGTCTTCCGGGACCTGAAGCTCGCCCATACTGTCGCGTTCGATACGGGTATTACTCATCGGGAGATCCTTGCATCAGTTCTATGAGAGGAATCGAGGGCTGCAACTCACAGGTAGCGAGTTGCCAGGTGTAGCTCTGCCAGCGCTTGAGGCGGCATTTGCACAACGAGAGGCGTTCCAGTTCGCGCAGCGGGCGCCAGGCCTGGTCGAGACAGTAAGTGCGCCAGTGCCACGGCAGCGCGACATCGGCGGCAGTATCGAGCAACAATCGGAAGGAAGTTTCGGCGACAGTCCACGGCGAGGTGGCCGTGCAACACGCCAGGTACCGGCCTTCGGCCAGGTAGTGGTCGATCAGGCGAGGCTCGTCGGGGTTCATCGCGCAACGGATCTGGCGACTCATCCAGCGCCAGCTTTCGAGATAAGGCTGCTCGTGCAAGGCAGAACTCATGATCCGGGGCTCATTCGGTAATGAGATTTATTATTATATGATAATGAGAACCAAAACAAGTCCGTGCCGACACAGCAGATCCATTGTGGGAGCGAGCCTGCTCGCGAAGGCGTCATCACTTTCAACATTGATTTCGTCTGACACGCTGCTATCGCGAGCAAGCTCGCTCCCACAGGGGATCTGAGTTGTAGCCAACAAAAAAGGCGCGCCACCCAATGGGTGGCGCGCCTTTTGGTGAAGCGGCCGTGGCTTAGCTGCCTGCCACCGTCATCCGCTCGATCAGCACCGAGCCGGTGCGAATGTTACTGCGCAGTTCCAGGTCATTACCCACGGCAACGATCTGCTTGAACATGTCGCGCATGTTGCCGGCGATGGTCACTTCCTGGACCGCGAACTGGATTTCACCGTTCTCGACCCAATAACCCGCTGCACCACGGGAGTAATCGCCGGTGACCATGTTGAGGCCCTGCCCCATCAATTCAGTCACCAGCAAGCCACGCCCCATGCGCCGCAGCAACGCCGCCTGGTCTTCGTCGCCATGGGTGACGAACAGGTTGTGCACGCCGCCGGCGTTGGCCGTGCTCGGCATACCGAGCTTGCGGCCGGAATAGGTGCCGAGGATGTAAGACACCAACTCGCCCTTTTCGACGAACGGTTTGGCGTAGGTTGCCAAACCATCACCGTCGAACGCTGCACTGCCCATGGCCCGCATCAGATGCGGACGTTCGTCGATGGTCAGCCACTCCGGAAACAGCTTCTGCCCAAGGGTGCCCTCGAGGAAAGACGACTTGCGATACAGGCTGCCGCCGGAAATCGCCGACAGGAAACTGCCGAACAGCCCCCCAGCCAACTCTGCGGAAAACAGCACCGGCACCTCGCAAGTCGGCACCGGACGCGCGCCCAGACGACTCGCCGCCCGTTGCGCAGCGCGTTGACCGATGCTCACCGGGTCGGCGAGCAGATTGCCCTGGCGGTTCACGTCGTACCAGTAATCGCGCTGCATCTGGCCATCGGCCTCGGCGATCATCACGCAGCTCAGGCTGTGCCGAGTCGATGCGTAACCGCCGATAAAGCCGTGGCTATTGCCATACACGCGGCAACCCTGATGGGTACTGAGGGTGGTGCCGTCGGCGTTCTTGATCCGGCTGTCGGCGGCAAACGCCGCGGCTTCGCAGGCCAGGGCCTGTTCGATGGCTTGTTCCGGAGTGATGTCCCATTGGTGGAACAGGTCGAAATCCGGAATATCGCGCGCCATCAGCGCGGCATCCGCAAGGCCCGAGGCTTCGTCTTCCGAAGTGTGTTTGGCAATGGCCAGTGCAGCGGCGACGGTTTCGCGAATCGCTTCAGGACCGCTGGCCGAGGTGCTGGCCGAGCCTTTGCGCTGCCCCACGTACAAGGTGATGCCAAACCCCTGGTCGCGGTTGAACTCAACGGTTTCGACTTCACGCTGGCGCACCGAAGTCGACAACCCCTGCTCCAGCGACACCGCCACTTCACAGGCGCTGGCCCCCTGGCGCTTGGCTTCAGCGATGATCTGCTCGACTTGTTCCTGCAGTGCCGGCAACGCTTGTGGGCCGACGCTTTCAACTGCACTCATGCTGTTCTCCACTCAAATTCTGCTTTCGGTAACGGTCATCGAGCGACCGGGCCGGACAAGCGGCCCCCGACTGGTTATCATGGCGGCGTTTCTTTGCGGACGGCCACCATGGTTGATTCTTACGACGACTCCCTCGATACGGGAGAAAAAAGCAAATCCCAGGTCAAACGCGAGCTGCATGCTCTGGTTGACCTTGGCGAGCGCCTTACAACACTCAAGCCTGACTTGCTGGCAAAACTGCCCTTGACCGACGGAATGCGTCGGGCTCTGGCCGATGCGCCCAAGCACACCGCGAACATCGCGCGAAAACGGCACCTTCAGTTCATCGGCAAACTGATGCGCGATCAGGACACTGCCGCCATTCTGGTTCTGCTCGATCAACTCGATGCCTCCACCCGTCAATACAACGAACGCTTCCATAACCTGGAACGCTGGCGCGATCGTCTGATTGCCGGCGACGATGCCGTACTGGAAAAATTCGTCGTCGACTACCCGGACGCGGACCGCCAGCAATTGCGATCCCTGATCCGTCAGGCCCAGCATGAGGTTGCGCAAAACAAACCTCCTGCTTCCAGCCGTAAAATCTTCAAGTACATCCGTGAGCTGGACGAGACTCAACGCGGTCTGCGTTAATTCTCGAAGCGGGTGAGCTGCCTCGCAGCTCACCCGCAGCCTCACTTCTTACGACCCCGTGCCACCCACGGTGATCGCATCAATCTTCAGCGTTGGCTGGCCGACACCCACTGGCACCGACTGCCCATCCTTGCCACACGTACCCACGCCGCTGTCCAGCGACAGATCATTACCGACCATCGACACCTTGCTCATGGCTTCCGGCCCGTTGCCGATCAGGGTCGCGCCCTTGACCGGAGCGGTAATCTTGCCGTCCTCGATCAGGTACGCCTCGCTGGTGGAGAACACGAACTTGCCGCTGGTGATGTCCACCTGACCGCCACCCAGGTTGGCGCAGTAAATGCCGCGCTTCACCGAAGCGATGATTTCCGCCGGGTCGCTTTCGCCGGCGAGCATGTAGGTGTTGGTCATGCGCGGCATCGGCAGGTGCGCGTAGGATTCGCGACGGCCGTTACCGGTGCGTGCCACGCCCATCAGGCGGGCGTTGAGCTTGTCCTGCATGTAGCCTTTGAGTACGCCGTTTTCGATCAGCGTGGTGCACTCGGTCGGCGTGCCTTCGTCGTCGACACTCAACGAGCCACGGCGACCGGCCAGGGTGCCGTCATCGACAATGGTGCACAGCTTCGACGCAACCATCTCGCCCATGCGACCGCTGTAGGCCGAACTGCCCTTGCGGTTGAAGTCGCCTTCCAGACCATGACCGACCGCTTCGTGCAGCAACACGCCCGACCAGCCGGAACCGAGCACCACCGGCAAGGTACCGGCCGGTGCCGGAATGGCTTCGAGGTTGACCAGCGCCTGGCGCAACGCTTCACGGGCATAGCCCATGGCGCGGTCTTCGCCGAGGAAATAACGGTAATCGGTCCGACCGCCACCACCGTGCCCCCCGCGCTCGCGGCGACCGTTCTGCTCGACGATCACGCTGACGTTGAAGCGCACCAGCGGCCGTACATCCGCCGCCAGACCGCCGTCGGTGGAAGCCACCAGAATCCGCTCCCAGACACCGGCCATGCTCACGGTGACTTGCTGGATGCGTGGGTCGAGGGCGCGGGTCGCGGCATCGACTCGCTTGAGCAAATCGACTTTCTCGGCACGGGTCAGCACTTCCAGGGGATTGTCCGGCGCATACAACTGCGCGACATCCTGGCTGGTGAATGCCTGCACGGTGCCATTCTGGCCAGCGCGGGAAATCGAACGGGCGGCCCGCGCCGCCGCGCCAAGGGCTTCCAGGGTGATGGCATTGCTGTAGGCAAAACCGGTTTTTTCACCCGATTGCGCGCGCACGCCCACACCTTGGTCAAGGTTGAAGCTGCCTTCCTTGACGATGCCGTCTTCCAGCGCCCAGGACTCGGAGATCTGCCCCTGGAAATACAGGTCGGCCGCATCGATGCCCGGCCCGGCCAGGTCGCCTAGCACGCCTTGCAGGCTCTCGATCGTGACGCCACCGGGCGCCAGCAGGTGTTCACTGACTGAGGACAACAACTCGCTCATATGCTTTACGCCTTAAATTCGTCGTTCTGATGCAGGTCGCTGGGCGCCCTGCGAGAAAAAGCGCCGGTGACTGGACACCGGCATCCGCGCCCGGATGGACGCCTGTTCGCTGCTGTCGCGTTCGGCCAGCAGCACGGCCTCGCCTTGATCCTGTTGTGCCAGCACACGCCCCCACGGGTCGATGATGGCAGCATGACCGAAAGTTTCCCGCGGCCCCGGATGCGTCCCACCCTGGGCAGCCGCGAGCACATAACATTGTGTCTCGATGGCCCGTGCGCGAATCAGTACATCCCAATGCGCCGCGCCGGTCACTGCCGTGAAGGCCGAAGGGGCGGTAATCAGTTCCGCACCGGCCGCGCGCAATTCGCTGTACAGCTCCGGGAAGCGCAAGTCGTAACAGACCGTCAGGCCAACCCGCCCAACCGGTGTGTCCGCCACCACGACCCCACTGCCATAAGCATAGTCATCGGATTCACGATAACGGCCGCGATTGTCGGCCACGTCGACGTCGAACAGGTGCAGCTTGTCGTAGCGCGCCACCGTTTCACCCTGGTCATCGACCAGCAACGAACAGGCATGCACCTTGGCCGCCGGTTGATCCACCGGCGGCAACGGCAACGTGCCGGCCACAATCCATAACTTGAGGTCGCGTGCGGTCTGTTTCAACCAGGGCAGGATCGGGCCTTCGCCCAGTGCTTCGGCGCGCCCGATGTCGGCAATGTCGCGCCGGCCCATGGCGGCGAAGTTCTCCGGCAATACCGCGAGCTTCGCGCCACCGGCGGCCGCTTGCTCGAGCAGCCGACGGGCCTGGGCCAGATTGGCCAGCACATCGCTCTGGCTGACCATTTGAATCACCGCTAGAGACATGGCCTTTTCCTTATTGAAACCAACACAGACCTTGTAGGAGCGAGCTTGCTCGCGATGAGTTTGAATGCGACGCGTTTTTTCAGACAGCCTGCGTCATCGTTCACGTCCATCGCGAGCGAGCTCGCTCCTACAAGGGGCGAGCCGCAATGGCCATGCTACTCCATAGGCCCGAAGGATGGCGTTTCAAAAAGCCTTGTCGAAGGTGATTTTCGGTTCTTTCCACGGCCCTTTGACGGTGTACTTCACACTGGCGAAACGGGCGACCCGGTCTCCGATCAACTTGTCGATCAGGAACAGCGCCCCGCCGACCGCAGGTGCACCGACGATCAATGCGGCAATCGGCAGGTTATTGGTCACCGGCAAGGTCACCATCAGTTTCGCATCGATCTGATCGGCCACCATGTTCAGGGTGCCGTCGAGTTCAATGGTGCTCGACGGCCCCGTCAGCTGGATCGGCTTACGGGTGACATACACACCATTGGTCCCGACCAGCAGCCCCTTGACCCGGTCATAACTCAGGCCTTTGCCGAACAGGTCGGAGAAATCCAGGCGCAGGCGCCGGCCGATGGAGTTGAAGTTGAGCAAGCCAAATACCCGCAGCGCCTGGGCACTGCCCTCAACCTCGACGAACTGACCCTGATTAAGGGTCGCATCAAGCGTGCCAGAGAAACGCTTGGTCGCCACCCAGGCCGGTGAGCCGGGCCAGCGGCCATCGACATCCATATAGAAGTCCTGGCTGGTGACGCTCGGCGCAAACCCCCAGCCCTTGAGCACATCGGCGAGGTTCTTGCCGCTGATACGACCCTTGTACCAGCTGTTGCTGGCGCCAGGCACGCCTTCCCAACCACCGCTGCCCACCAACAGCATGCCCTTGAGGCCCAGGTCCAGGGAGTTGAACTCTATGCCCTTGGGCGTCGGACGAATTTTCAGCGACCAGCCCCCCACCAGATCCTGCCCCTGGAATAGCTGATTGATGGTGATGTCCATCGCGGGGATTTTTGTCGGGTCCACCGACGCCAGCGGATCCGGCGAGTTTTCATCGGCCAGCACGGTCGGGTCCGGTGCGGGCAGGCGCACAGTTTGCAGATTGATCGTGATCGGCGTGGCTTTCGCATCGGGAAGGCTGGCGCTGCCATTGATCTGCTGGCTGTCCAGTTGTAGCGCCCAGGCGGAAGGCTTGCGCGCCAGCTGGATCGAGGCCTGATCGAGGGTCGTGCCGATACCGCTGAGTTTGCCCACCTTGAAATCCGCGCCGCTGAGCAGTTGCCTGGCGCTGCCGCCGGGGTCTTGTCCGGCGTATCTGTCCACCAGATCCTTCCACGGGCCAACGTCCAGCTCCGACAGCACGCCCCGTATCCGCAAGCCTTTGGTGCCAGGCAAGACGGACTCGCCGCCACCGAGGAACAACTCCCCGCGACCGTCGGCGAAACTACTGGCCGGGGCCGCGAACGTGAAACTCGCCAAGTCCCCGTAGTTGACCCAATAACGCCGCTCGTCGCCCTGCAAGGTCATGCGGAACGTGGTGTCGCGCCCGGCCTCGGAGGTTATGCCGAACGGTGCAGGCAAATCGACGGCCACGCCCTTGAGGCTGGAATTGACCATCAACTGGCTGTCGGCGCCGTCCAGGGTCAGTTGCAGTTGATACGGGATCACACCGCTCACTGGCAGAGGTTGGGTGACCTTCAGCCAGTCGGTCAGTTTCTTGACCTCGACCTGCCCTGACGCGGCCACCCGGGTACTGTGCTTGCCCGGGCTGCCATCGGCAAATATCTGTGCGGTGACCGGTTTGTCGAACGCCCGGGCGCTGATGTTCTGCCCGCTCAGGCCTTTGCCGCTGTCGAAACGGAAATCACCTTTGAGTTGGGTCAGTTCCAGCGCAGGTTCGGCCAGTTTCAAGCGCGCCTTGGCGGTCTTGAAATCGACGAGGATCTTCGGCTCCTCGCCTTTTGCCAGGGGAATATCGAGTTTCAACTTGCCTTGCAGGTCACCCTCGCCTTCCCAGCCGGCAAAGGTTGCTGCGGTGCCGATCGGTGCTTCCTGGAGGATTTTCAGGCCATCGCCCAAACCGCCGGCAAATCCGCCATCGAGGAACAAATGAACGTTCTGCCCGGCCGGCACATGGGGAATGTCGACGTAGATATCGTTGACCTGGGTGTCGAGCAACCGGCCCGTGCTGGCCAGAATCCGCACGCCGCTGTCTTCGACAAACACATCGCCGCTGACCTTGCTGACATGGGGCCAGCCCGGCTGGAAGGCCAGTTCGGCATCGTGAACCTTGAAGTACAGGCTGATGCTGCGATCGACATCCGCGGCACCGGGGCTGAGCGACCCTTGATACTGGAAGAAGCCTTGATCCACCGCGCCCTTGAGAATCGCCGTGCGCAGCCATTCGTCCAGCGCCGGACTGAGGACCGTCGGCAAGTACTTGGCGGTGTAGCGACCGTCACCGTCCACCAGGCCGACCCGCAGGTCCATGTAGTCTTCCCGGGTGTGATCGAAATACAGGCGAATCAGGAAGTCGCCGGCGATCTTGCCTTCCTCGCCCAGCACTTTCAGATACGGCGCGATCAGGGTGAAACCTTCTTTATCGAGTTTCCAGGTCAGCCGCGCATTGGCCTGAATGTACTGCCATGGCTTGGCGAAAATCGGGTCCAGGTGCAGCATGAAATCCTTGCTGTCCATGCGCAGTTCGCCGTGCCCCAGGTCACCGATGATGCTGCCGCTGACATTTCGCGCCGCCGGCGCACCGTGATAGGCATCAAAGCCCACCTGGTCGAGGTTGGCGGCAAACCCGAACTTGCTGTCGTCGGTGGCATTGGGGCGGAAGTCGACCAGCACGTTACGCAGGCCACCCGTGACCTTGAGCCGCTCGACGACCGTGGCAAAACCCTCTGGTAACGGCGCCAGGGCGTTGAGCAGCGGGGTCAGCGGCGTGAGATCAACCCGGTCGGCTTGCAGGTGCCAGAGTTCTTCGGTTTTATCGGTGGCGGCGTTTTGCGTGAGCTGCAGATGCGTTTCCCAGCGGGTCTCGCCGAAGTTCATCGCCAGGGAATCCAGAGTCACTGACGCCCCTTTGGCACTGCGCTGGAAGTAACCATTGAGCGCCAGGTTATTGATCTGGATCGGCTTGCGCTCGGCGTAGGCACCCTTGAGTTGTGGCGCGTTCACGCGCACCGCAGCGCTTTGCAAGGTGCCTTTGCCCCAGGTCACCCACAGCTCGCCGCCGGCCTTGATCTCGGAAAAATTCCACTGTTGGGTCAGACGTTCAGGCAACCACTTCGACCAGTCGCTTTGCGGCAGGCTCAGGTAGACCTCGGCTTCACCGTCCTTCCATTGGCTGGCTCGAATACGGGTACGCAGGCTCATGGCCACCGGTTGCCCGTCCGGCAGGGTCAACCGTGCGTCGAGCCGCTGCCGTGACACCCCGGTTTTCAGATTCAGGCCGACATAAGTCAAGGTCAGCGGTGATTCGCCAAACGGCTGCAAGGTCACCTGGCTGTCGAGCACCGACAGTTGCTGGATCATCTGCATCTGATTGAGCAGTTGCTCCGGATCGGTGGGCTGGTCCTGGCGCATCGGCAAACCTTCCAGAGCCCACTGACCGCCCTCACCTTGCCTGAGGTTGATCTTGAGGCCGCTGAACTCCAGATGAGCGATGCGTACCTGGCGGGCCAACAAGCTGGCCCAAAGGTCCGGCACCGCGCGCACCTGATCCAGGTGCAAGGCATTGGCGCCGTCGCCGACCGTCACGTCGCGGGCCATCAATATAGGGGCGAATCCACTCCAGTTGCCTTCGAGCTCGCCGATCTGCAACGGCATACCCAAGGCATCGCTGGCTTTGGTTTCGATGTCGGCGCGGTACTCGGCGACTAGCGGCGTCAGCTCCCGGCCAAGGCTGACGTAGAGCGCCATCAACACCAAAACCAACGCGCACAGGCCCAGACCCCAGCGGGTCAGTGCGGCCAATATGCGTGTCAGACGGTCCATGTCAGGTGGCTCCCATGGCAAAAGTTTTGCAAAAAGCTGAGGCCAGCCATTCTCGAACAATCAAAACAAAACGCTTCAGAGCAGCACCACGTCGTATTGTTCCTGGGAATACATGGTTTCGACCTGGAAGCGGATGGTGCGCCCGATAAACCCTTCCAGTTCGGCAACGTTGCCCGACTCTTCGTCGAGCAGGCGGTCCACCACTTTCTGGTTTGCCAATACACGATAGCCTTCCGCCTGATAGGCGCGAGCCTCGCGCAGGATTTCACGGAAGATTTCGTAGCAAACGGTTTCCGGGGTCTTGAGCTTGCCCCGTCCCTGACAGGCATTGCACGGCTCGCACAACACCTGTTCAAGGCTTTCGCGAGTGCGCTTGCGGGTCATCTGCACCAGGCCCAGTTCGGTGATACCGATGATGTTGGTCTTGGCGTGATCGCGCTCCAGTTGCTTTTCGAGCGTGCGCAACACCTGGCGCTGGTGCTCTTCATCTTCCATGTCGATGAAGTCGATGATGATGATTCCGCCCAGGTTACGCAGGCGCAATTGACGGGCGATAGCCGTCGCGGCTTCGAGGTTGGTCTTGAAGATGGTCTCTTCGAGATTGCGGTGGCCGACGAACGCCCCGGTATTGACGTCGATGGTGCTCATGGCTTCCGCCGGATCGACCACCAGATAACCGCCGGACTTGAGCGGGACCTTGCGTTCGAGTGCCTTCTGGATTTCGTCTTCGACGCCATACAGGTCGAAAATCGGCCGCTCGCCCGGGTAATGCTCCAGGCGGTCAGCAATCTCGGGCATCAGTTCAGCGACGAATTGCGTGGTTTTCTGAAAGGTTTCCCGGGAGTCGATGCGGATCTTCTCGATTTTCGGGCTCACCAGGTCACGCAGGGTGCGCAGCGCCAGGCCAAGGTCTTCGTAGATTACGCTAGGCGCACTGATGGTTTTGATCTGGGCGTTGATCTGATCCCAGAGACGGCGCAGATAACGGATGTCCATGAGGATTTCATCCGCGCCGGCGCCTTCGGCTGCCGTGCGCAGGATGAAACCGCCAGCTTCCTTGATACCTTCCTTGGCCACGCAATCAGTGACCACCTGTTTGAGGCGTTCGCGCTCGGCTTCGTCTTCAATCTTCAGAGAAATGCCGACATGGGCCGTGCGCGGCATGTACACCAGATAGCGTGAAGGAATCGAAAGCTGGGTGGTCAGGCGTGCGCCTTTGGAACCGATCGGATCCTTGGTCACCTGCACCACCAGGCTCTGGCCCTCGTGCACCAGTGCACTGATGCTCTCGACCGCCGGGCCTTCGCGCAGGGAAATTTCCGACGCATGAATGAACGCGGCACGGTCCAGGCCGATATCGACGAATGCCGCCTGCATTCCAGGCAATACCCGCACGACTTTGCCTTTATAGATGTTGCCGACGATCCCGCGCTTTTGCGTACGCTCGACGTGGACCTCTTGCAGGACACCGTTTTCGACCACCGCCACGCGCGACTCCATCGGCGTGATGTTGATCAGAATCTCTTCACTCATGGCAGGGTCTCGTTCAGGCATGTTCACGATAATGGCCGCATCTGTTCAGAACGTTGCTTGGTGTGCGTTCCGGGGTTGCCAACAGGGTATGCCGAAATGGCCGAGCAGTTCCGCGGTTTCGCAAAGCGGTAGTCCGACCACCGCTGAATAACTTCCATCGAGCCCGGCGACAAACACCGCACCCAGTCCTTGAATGCCATAACCGCCCGCCTTGTCCCGTGGTTCGCCGCTGGCCCAGTAAGCTGCGGCTTCCTCACGACTGATATCTCGAAAACGCACCCGGCTGGTGACAACCCGGGATTCGCAACGTTCGCCATCGAGCACGGCAATCGCGGTCAGGACTTCATGTTCACACCCAGACAGCATCGTCAGCATGGCGCACGCATCCGCTTGATCAACCGGTTTGCCGAGAATTTTCCCATCGAGCACCACGGCGGTATCGGCACCGAGCACACAAAATGGTTCATCAGACACGACGCCGCCGCGCCCGGCCTCGGCCTTGCCGCGTGCCAGGCGCTCGACGTAGGCCGATGGGGATTCTTGAGCTAAAGGGGTTTCATCGATGTCCGCATTGACGGCGCGGAACGCAACGCCGATCTGCGTGAGCAATTCACGTCGACGCGGCGAACCAGAGGCGAGGTACAACCGTTTCATCAAGACCTCTCCCTGTCCAATGCCTGAACGAATTAATTGATTTTGTAGCGTCGACGCAGTCCGCGCAAACCGAAACTGATCCAGGGCCAGAGCAGCGCACTGACCAGTGCCGGCAGCACCAGCGCCAACGTCGGCTGACGATTGCCGGTCAAGGCACTGAGCCATAGCTGTACTAGCTGGGCGAGTCCGAAGATCACCAGGATCACCAGGCTCTGCTGCCACATCGGGAACATCCGCAGGCGTTGCTGCAGCGCCAGCACCAGATAGGTGATGAGCGTCAGGATCAAGGCATTCTGACCCAGCAAGGTACCGTAGAGCACGTCTTCAGCCAGCCCCAGGCAAAACGCCGTCACCATCCCGACGGTCTGCGGCAGGTTCAACGCCCAGAATGCCAGCAACAAGGCCAGCCACAGCGGGCGCAGGATTTCCATGAATTGCGGCAGAGGCGAAACGCTCAACAGCAGACCGATGGCGAACGTCAGCCAGACTATCCAGCCGTTTCGGGATGCTTTCACACCGCCCATTATTCTCTCCCCACTGGAGTGGCCGGCGCGGACACTGGCGGTTTGGCGGCAGGCTTCGCGGCAGCGGGTTGCGCCGCCGGTGGTTTAGCCGCCGCAGGATGCGAGACCACAGGCTTGGCTGGCGTGGTGGTTGGCTTGGCTGGCGCGGTGGCCGCAGGCGCCGCCGTCGCAGGAATCGCCGGTGCGGCGGCCGGTGCAGCGGGGACCGCGGGGCTGACCGGTTTCGGAACCGTCGACGGAATGATCGGCCCACCGCCCTGCGCATCCAGGCTTTCCTGGGCCTGGGCGGCAGCGTTGACGCGCTCTTCGGCAGTCCGGTTGTCGCTGAACACCAGCAACAGGTAACGGCTACGGTTCAAGGCGGCGGTCGGAATGGCGCGGACAATGGCAAACGGCTGGCCGGAATCGTGAATCACTTCCTTGACCGTCGCCACCGGATAACCCGCCGGGAAACGCTGACCGAGGCCGGAGCTGACCAGCAGGTCGCCCTCCTTGATGTCGGCGGTATCGGCCACATGCCGCAACTCGAGACGTTCCGGGTTGCCGGTGCCGCTGGCAATCGCCCGCAAACCGTTACGGTTCACCTGCACCGGAATGCTGTGGGTGGTATCGGTCAGCAGCAAGACGCGGGAGGTGTAGGGCATCAACTCGACCACCTGCCCCATCAGGCCACGGGCATCGAGTACCGGCTGACCGAGGACTACGCCATCGCGCTCACCTTTATTGATGATGATGCGATGGGTGAAGGGGTTGGGGTCCATGCCGATCAACTCGGCCACTTCGACCTTCTCGTTGACCAGGGCCGAAGAGTTGAGCAACTCGCGCAGCCGAACGTTCTGCTCGGTCAGGGCGGCAAGCTTCTGCATGCGCCCCTGCAACAGCAGGTTCTCGGTCTTGAGTTTTTCGTTTTCGGCGACGAGTTCGGTCCGGCTGCCAAACTGACTGGCAACGCCTTCCCACAGTCGTCCGGGCAGGTCGGTGATCCAGTAGGCGTCCATCAGCACCAGCGACATCTGGCTGCGTGCAGGCTTGAGCAGACTGAAACGGGCATCGACCACCATCAGCGCGACCGATAGCACGACCAGCACCAACAGGCGCACGCCAAGTGAAGGGCCCTTGGTGAAAAGCGGTTTAATAAGCCGCTCCTCCCAGGCAAATGTTCTGTTTATTCATACGGCAGCAATCCGGCCTGGATGCAGACTGACAGAAGATAAACGCGAACAGGCAGCACTGCAAAGTGCCGCCTGCGCGCTCAACAGCATAGAGGCAATCCGGCGACTTATTCGCTGGAAAGCAGGTCCATGGTGTGTTTATCCATCATTTCCAATGCACGGCCACCGCCGCGAGCAACGCAGGTCAGCGGGTCTTCGGCAACGATCACCGGCAGACCGGTTTCCTGGGCCAGCAATTTGTCCAGGTCGCGCAGCAAGGCGCCACCACCGGTCAGTACCAGGCCACGTTCGGCAATATCGGAAGCCAGCTCCGGAGGCGATTGCTCCAAGGCGCTTTTCACGGCCTGAACGATGGTTGCCAGGGACTCTTGCAGAGCTTCCAGCACTTCGTTGGAGTTCAGGGTGAATGCGCGTGGAACGCCTTCGGCCAGGTTACGGCCGCGAACGTCGACTTCGCGAACTTCGCCGCCCGGATACGCGGTACCGATTTCCTGCTTGATGCGCTCGGCGGTGGATTCACCGATCAGGCTGCCGTAGTTGCGACGCACGTAGGTGATGATCGCTTCGTCGAAGCGGTCGCCGCCCACACGTACGGATTCGGCGTAAACCACACCGTTCAGGGAGATCAGCGCGATTTCAGTGGTACCGCCACCGATATCCACGACCATCGAACCGCGAGCTTCTTCAACCGGCAGGCCGGCACCGATCGCAGCGGCCATTGGCTCTTCGATCAGGAACACTTCACGGGCACCGGCGCCAAGGGCCGATTCACGGATGGCACGACGCTCAACCTGGGTGGATTTGCATGGAACGCAGATCAACACGCGTGGGCTAGGCTGCAGGAAGCTGTTTTCGTGAACCTTGTTGATGAAGTACTGCAGCATTTTTTCGCACACGCTGAAGTCGGCGATCACGCCGTCTTTCATCGGACGAATGGCAGCAATGTTGCCCGGCGTACGACCCAGCATGCGCTTGGCTTCGGTGCCGACAGCAACGACACTTTTCTGGTTACCGTGTGTCCGAATGGCCACAACGGAGGGCTCATTCAGGACGATACCGCGCTCGCGCACGTAAATAAGGGTGTTGGCAGTGCCCAGGTCAATGGAAAGATCGCTGGAAAACATGCCACGCAGTTTCTTGAACATGGGAAAGGGACCCTAGGCAACGCGTGGGTAAAAAAGTGCGGCAAACTCTAACAACGACAGGGATTTTGGGCAAGGCGCCAATATGTTAAATTGGCCGCTTTTCTGTGCACCAAGCCCCACAATCGCGGCCTTATGACCGTAGAAGTGCGGTAGTGTTCCGACAATCTAACACACGGACGCCGTCCGTTTTGTTTTCCACTGGAGAATCCCAATGGCGCTTGAACGCTCCGACGTGGAAAAAATCGCTCATCTGGCCTGCCTTGGCCTCAATGATGCCGATCTTCCACACATCACTTCGGCCCTTAACAGCATTCTCGGGCTGGTCGACGAAATGCAGGCGGTCAATACCGATGGTATCGAACCGCTGGCCCACCCACTGGAAGCCAGCCAGCGCCTGCGCGCAGATGTCGTGACCGAGACCAATCACCGCGAGGCGTACCAGTCCATCGCACCAGCGGTCGAAAACGGCCTGTACCTGGTTCCGAAAGTCATCGACTAATAGGGAAAGAGCCTGCAATGCATCAATTGACTCTGGCCGAGATCGCCCGCGGACTCGCCGATAAAAAGTTTTCCTCCGAAGAGCTGACCAAAGTCCTGCTGGCGCGCATCGCCCAGCTCGATCCGCAGCTCAACAGTTTCATCAGCCTCACCGAAGACCTGGCGCTGACGCAGGCGAAAGCCGCTGACGCCCGCCGGGCCAATGGTGAGAGCGGCGCCCTGCTCGGCGCGCCGATCGCCCACAAGGACCTGTTCTGCACCCAGGGCATTCGCACCAGCTGCGGCTCGAAGATGCTCGACAACTTCAAGGCCCCGTACGACGCCACCGTCGTCGCCAAGCTGGCCGCTGCCGGCGCCGTGACCCTGGGCAAGACCAACATGGACGAATTCGCCATGGGTTCGGCCAACGAATCGAGCTACTACGGCGCGGTGAAAAACCCGTGGAACCTGGAACACGTGCCAGGCGGTTCGTCCGGCGGTTCGGCGGCGGCGGTTGCCGCTCGTCTGCTGCCTGCGGCTACCGGCACCGACACTGGCGGCTCGATCCGCCAGCCAGCGGCATTGACCAACCTCACCGGCCTGAAACCGACGTACGGTCGCGTATCGCGCTGGGGCATGATCGCTTACGCCTCCAGCCTCGATCAGGGCGGCCCGTTGGCACGCACCGCCGAAGACTGCGCAATATTGTTGCAAGGTATGGCCGGCTTCGATCCAAATGATTCCACCAGCATCGACGAACCCGTGCCGGACTACAGCGCCAGCCTCAACGGCTCGCTGCAAGGCCTGCGTATCGGTGTGCCGAAAGAGTACTTCAGCGCCGGTCTCGACCCGCGCATTGCCGACCTGGTCATGGCCAGCGTCGAAGAGCTGAAAAAGCTCGGCGCCGTGGTCAAGGAAATCAGCCTGCCGAACATGCAGCACGCGATTCCTGCGTACTACGTGATCGCCCCGGCGGAAGCCTCTTCCAACCTGTCGCGCTTCGACGGCGTGCGTTTCGGCTACCGTTGCGCAGACCCGAAAAACCTGGAAGACCTGTACAAGCGCTCCCGCGGCGAAGGTTTCGGGACAGAAGTACAGCGCCGGATCATGGTCGGTGCCTACGCGCTGTCGGCCGGTTACTACGACGCCTACTACCTGAAGGCGCAGAAGATTCGTCGCTTGATCAAGAACGACTTCATGGCCGCCTTCAATGAGGTCGACATCATCCTCGGCCCAACCACGCCGAACCCGGCCTGGAAGCTTGGCGCCAAGAACAGCGACCCGGTCGCTGCGTACCTGGAAGACGTCTACACCATCACCGCCAACCTCGCAGGCCTGCCCGGCCTGTCGATGCCGGCCGGTTTTGTCGACGGCCTGCCGGTCGGCGTGCAATTGCTCGCTCCGTATTTCCAGGAAGGTCGCCTGTTGAACGTTGCCCACCAGTATCAGTTGAACACTGACTGGCACACCCGCACCCCAACCGGCTTCTGAGGAGACACACATGCAATGGGAAGTCGTGATCGGGCTGGAGATTCATACCCAGCTCACCACCCGGTCGAAAATCTTTTCCGGTAGTTCCACCACCTTCGGTTCCGAGCCGAACACCCAGGCCAGCCTGGTAGACCTGGGCATGCCGGGCGTATTGCCGGTGCTGAACCAGGAAGCGGTACGCATGGCGGTGATGTTCGGTCTGGCGATTGACGCCGAGATCGGCCAGCACAACGTGTTCGCCCGTAAAAACTACTTCTACCCGGATTTGCCCAAGGGCTACCAGATCAGCCAGATGGAGCTGCCGATCGTCGGCAAGGGCCACCTGGACATCGCCCTCGAGGACGGCACGGTCAAACGTGTCGGCATCACCCGCGCGCACCTGGAAGAAGACGCTGGCAAGAGCCTGCACGAAGAGTTCAGCGGCGCCACCGGCATCGACCTGAACCGTGCCGGCACGCCGCTGCTGGAAATCGTTTCCGAGCCGGACATGCGCAGTGCCAAGGAAGCCGTGGCCTACGTCAAGGCGATCCACGCCCTGGTGCGTTACTTAGGGATCTGCGACGGCAACATGGCCGAAGGTTCGCTGCGTTGCGACTGCAACGTATCGATCCGCCCGAAAGGCCAGGCCGAGTTCGGCACCCGCTGCGAGATCAAGAACGTCAACTCGTTCCGCTTCATCGAGAAGGCGATCAACAGCGAAATCCAGCGTCAGATCGAATTGATCGAAGACGGCGGCAAGGTGATCCAGCAGACCCGCCTGTACGACCCGAACAAGGACGAGACCCGTCCGATGCGCAGCAAAGAGGAAGCCAACGACTACCGTTACTTCCCCGATCCGGACCTGTTGCCAGTGGTCATCGAGAACTCGTTCCTCGACGACGTGCGCGCCACCCTGCCGGAATTGCCACCGCAAAAGCGCGAGCGCTTCCAGGAGCAGTTCGGTCTGTCGGTCTACGACGCCAGCGTGCTGGCCACCAGCCGCGAGCAAGCCGATTACTTCGAGAAAGTCGCGAGCATCGGCGGCGACGCCAAACTGGCGGCGAACTGGGTGATGGTCGAGTTGGGCAGCCTGCTCAACAAGCAAGGTCTGGACATCGAAGAGTCGCCGGTTTCCGCCGAGCTTCTGGGCGGCATGCTGCTGCGCATCAAGGACAACACTATCTCCGGCAAGATCGCCAAGGTGGTGTTTGAAGCGATGGCCAACGGCGAAGGCAGCGCAGACGAGATCATCGACAAGCGCGGCCTCAAGCAAGTGACCGACACCGGCGCCATCTCGGCGGTGCTGGACGAAATGCTCGCGGCCAACGCCGAGCAGGTCGAACAATACCGCGCGGCAGACGAAGCCAAGCGCGGCAAGATGTTCGGCTTCTTCGTCGGTCAGGCCATGAAAGCCTCCAAAGGCAAGGCCAACCCGCAACAGGTCAACGAACTGCTCAAAAGCAAGCTCGAAGGCTGATGAGAATGGAGCCAGCCCGACTCACTGGCTCCATTCCCCTGTGGGAGCGGGCTTGCTCGCGAATGCGGTTCGGCACTCAATTCAATGTTGACTGTCAGAATGCATTCGCGAGCAAGCCCGCTCCCACATTTGTTTTTTGGAACACCCAAATGAAACGTCTGCTCGGCGCCTGCGCCCTCCTCTCGCTCCTGGCCGGTTGCGCCAGCACCGACACCGTCGATCCGCATGGCTACGACAAAACCGGCGTGGCTTCGTACTACGGCGCCAAACACCAAGGCAAACGCACCGCCAACGGCGAGCGTTTCAACATGAATTCCATGACCGCCGCCCATCGCCAGCTACCCTTCGGTACACGGGTGAAGGTCACCAATCTGAATAACGACAAATCCTGCGTGGTGCGCATCAATGATCGCGGGCCGCACACCCGGGGCCGCCTGATCGACCTGTCCAAGGAAGCCGCCGAGCGCCTGGGCATGCTGCGCAGCGGCACCGCGCGGGTTCGCGTGCAAGCCCTCGACGACTGACCGATGGAGCCCCGACCATTTTCGGATTAGCCGATTTACCCCTGATCAGCGTGATCGAATTGCTCAGCGGATTGCTCCTGCTGATTGTCGGCGCCGAATTGATGGTGCGCGCCGCCGTACGCATCGCCGCGCGGTTGCACGTACGACCGCTGATCATCGGCCTGACCATCGTCGCCCTCGGCAGCAGCGCACCGCAGATGGCGGTCAGCCTGCAAGCGACCCTGGCGCACAATGCCGACATCGCCGTCGGCAGTGTGATCGGCAGCAGCATTTTCAACATCCTCGTCACCCTCGGGTTGTCTGCGCTGATCATTCCGCTGCGGGTTTCCCGACAATTGGTGCGCCTGGATATTCCGTTGATGATCGGCGCCAGCCTGTTGGTGTTCGTACTCGCCTGGAATGAAGAACTGACCCGGGCCGACGGCGTGATGTTGCTGACGGCGCTGGCGATTTACCTGGGCTTGTTACTGCGTCAGTCGCGACACTCGGCACGCCCGGTATCGAGCCATGATCACAACGGCCAGGCGTCATGGCTGAGCAGCCTGCTGATGATCGTCGCCGGACTGGCGATGCTGGTGTACGCCGGACACTTGCTGCTGGGGGCAGCCGTTGCGGTCGCTACCGACCTTGGGCTGTCGGAGCGGATCATCGGCCTGACCATCGTCGCCGTCAGCACCTCACTGCCTGAGCTCGCCACTTCGTTGATCGCGGCTATACGCGGCGAACGCGATATTGCCGTGGGCAACGTGATTGGCAGCAACCTGTTCAACCTCCTGGGCGTGCTCGGCTTTACCGCGCTCGTGGCACCGTCACCGCTGTCGGTGTCGCCCAACGCCCTGGATTTCGACCTGCCGGTGATGCTCGGCATCGCGGCGCTGTGCCTGCCGGTGTTCTACTCCGGCTATCGGGTGACCCGCGCCGAAGGTCTGCTGTTTCTGGGTTTGTACCTGGCGTATGGGCTGCACGTGGTGTCGTTCACCACCGGCATGCCACTGGCCGGCAAGCTGGAACACTTGATGCTGTTATTCGTCCTGCCAGCGCTGGTAGCGTTTTTGCTGTTCACGTCACTTCGCGCCTGGCGTCGCCAACACCATAAGAAGGAAGTCCCATGACCGAGAATAAAAAACCCGGCGTTGAAGTCCGCCGCCAAGTGATGGGCGACGCCTTCGTCGACCGCGCACTGGGCAACGCCACCGAGTTCACCCAGCCGCTGCAGGACTTCGTCAATGAACACGCCTGGGGCGGCGTGTGGAATCGCGAAGGCCTGCCGCTGAAAACCCGCAGCCTGATTACCCTCGCAGCCCTGACCGCACTCAAGTGCCCGCAGGAGTTGAAAGGTCACGTGCGCGGTGCGCTGAACAACGGCTGCACCGTGGAGGAGATTCGCGAAGCACTGCTGCATTGCGCGGTGTATGCCGGCGTGCCGGCGGCGATCGATGCGTTTCGGGCGGCGCAGGAAGTGATCGACAGTTACCAGAAGCCAGAGTGAATCAAAGAAATTCAGGCTGCCTGATCTGGCGCCATCGCGAGCAAGCTCGCTCCCACAGGGGGTCTTCGGTGTGAATAGAATTTGATCAACAACAAAGAAACCTGTGGGAGCGAGCTTGCTCGCGATGAAGCCCTAAAGCGCAGCGACAATCCGGAAGCTAAATCCACCCACCCCACTGCAACAAAAAGATCCCGATATTGGTGGTCACCGCCGCCATCAACGTGGTGATCACGATAATCGCCGCCGCCAGCTCGTGATTGCCATCCGCCGCCCGGGCCATGACGAAACTGGCCGCCGCTGTCGGGCTGCCGAAGTACAAAAACAGAATCCCCAGCTCCGCACCACGGAAGCCCCAGAGCCACGCACCGAGTGTCGCCAGGATCGGCAGACCGAGCATTTTCACCAGGCTCGAACTGAACGCCATCGAACCGCTTTTTCGCAGCGCCGCCAGCGACAGCGTGCCGCCGATGCAGATCAGCGCCAGCGGCAACGTGGTTTGCGCCAGGTACTGGCCGGAGGTTTCCAGCCAGCCGGGCAAGCCGATCTTGAAATAGGCGAATGGTGCAGCCGCAATCACGCTGATGATCAGCGGATTGCTGAACACGCTTTTGCAGATGCTCCACGGATCGGACTTGATCACCGGGCTGTACACCGCCAGCACAATGGTCGAAAGGGTGTTGTAGAACAGGATCACCAGCGCCGCCAGGATCGCCCCGAGGGAAATCCCGTAGTCGCCGTACATGCTTGCCGCCAGCGCCAGGCCAATGACCCCGTTGTTACCGCGAAAGGCACCTTGGGTGTAGATCCCCCGATCTTCCCGCGGGCACTTCCAGATCGCCCAAACCCAGGCGATGGCAAAACACACCAGGGTCGCAAGGGAAAAATAGATCAGCAGCGCAGGCTGCAACGCCGCGTGCAAGTCGGCATGCAGGATGCCCAAAAACAGCAACGCCGGCATGGTGACGTTGAACACCAATGCTGACGCGGTGTGGATGAAATTGTCGTTGATCCAGTCGATGCGCTTGAGCAGCACCCCCAGAAACAGCATGACGAACACCGGCGCAGTGATGTTCAGGGTTTCGAGGAAAATTGCCAGCATGCCGGGAGGACCTTGGGGTGGGCGTCGTTAGGGGGCTAATGATAAGCCACTGAAGACTTCGGCGCCTGCTGGATCGCCTTCGCGAGCAAGCCCGCTCCCACATTTGATCAGTGTCGAACACAAAACCTGTGCACGGCGAAAATCCAGTGTGGGAGCGGGCTTGCTCGCGAAGCAGGCGACTCGGTCTTAAGTGATCGGCGCCGGATTGAACAAGGTGATGTCGTTATGCAGTTTGTGCTGCTCGGCCCACGTCTGCTTCTTGCCGCTCGCCACGTCCAGATAGTAGTGGAACAACTCCCAGCCAAGATCTTCGATGGACGCGCGGCCGGTGGCAATGCGCCCTGCGTCGATGTCGATCAGGTCCGGCCAGCGTTGCGCCAGTTCGGTCCGGGTAGAGACCTTCACCACCGGCGCCATGGCCAGACCGTAAGGCGTGCCACGACCGGTGGTGAACACGTGCAGGTTCATCCCCGCCGCCAACTGCAAGGTCCCGCAGACAAAGTCGCTGGCCGGGGTCGCGCAGAAGATCAGGCCTTTGCGCTTGAATCGCTCGCCAGGGCCAAGCACGCCGTTGATCGCGCTGCTGCCGGACTTGACGATCGATCCCAGGGATTTCTCGACAATGTTCGACAACCCGCCCTTCTTGTTGCCCGGCGTGGTGTTGGCGCTGCGATCCGCCTCGCCCTTGGCCAGGTAGCGGTCGTACCAGTCCATTTCCCGCACCAGTTCCTGAGCGACGTCCTGGTTTTCCGCGCGGGAGGTCAGCAGATAAATCGCATCGCGCACTTCGGTGACTTCGGAGAACATCACCGTCGCACCGGCCCGCAGCAGCAGGTCCGAGGCATATCCGAGCGCCGGGTTGGCGGTGATGCCGGAGAACGCATCACTGCCACCGCATTGCATGCCCAGGATCAACTCGGATGCCGGCACGGTTTCCCGACGACGTTGATCGAGCTTCTTCAAGCGCGTCTCGGCCAGTTCCATGATCTGCTCGATCATCTCGGTGAAGCCGTGACTGGAATCCTGCAAGCGGTACAGCCATGGCTCGCTCAAATCCACCGAGCTGTCGTTCTCGTGCATCACTTGCCCGGCCTGCAATTTCTCGCAGCCCAGGCTGATCACCAAGGCTTCGCCACCCAGGTTCGGGTTGCGTGCCAGGTTGCGCACGGTGCGGATCGGGATGTACGCGTCGGTGGCGGTGATGGCCACGCCACAGCCGTAGCTGTGGGTCAGCGCCACCACATCATCGACGTGCGGGTACTTGGGCAGCAACTCGTCCTTGATGCGCTTGACCGCATGATCCAGTACTCCGGTCACGCACTGCACGGTGGTAGTGATGCCGAGAATGTTGCGCGTGCCGACGGTGCCGTCGGCGTTGCGATAACCCTCGAAAGTGAAGCCCTCCAGCGGTGCCTGCGCGGCCGGCACGTCGGTGGACAGCGGCAGGCTGTCCAGCGGTGGCGCGGTCGGCATGCGCAGTTGATCTTCCTTGACCCAACTGCCGCGGGGAATCGGCTGCAAGGCATAACCAATGACCTGGCCATAACGAATCACCTGGCCACCTTCGGGAATGTCTTCCAGGGTGACCTTGTGGCTCTGCGGCACGAAATCCACGGTAACCAGACCGTCCGCAAACTCGGTGCCGGCCGGTACGCCCTGATCATTGACCACAATCACTACGTTGTCCCGCTCGTGCAGGCGGATGTAGCGCGGCGAGTCGGAATGTTCAATCAACTGCATGACGCCGCTCCTCAGGAATGCGCTTGAGACAATTTGCCTGGGGCTTCAGTACCGTTCGCTGGTGGCTCTTTGAGCACCACGCGCTTGATCGGGCCCACGATCACCAGGTAGCTGAACACCGCAACCAGTGCGTTGCAACCGACGAACACCAACGCCCACTTGAATGAACCGGTGGAGCTGATGATGTAACCGATCACGATTGGAGTGGTGATCGAAGCAATGTTACCGAAGGTGTTGAACAGGCCGCCGCTCAGACCGGCGATCTGCTTCGGCGACGTGTCGGACACCACGGCCCAGCCCAGTGCACCGACGCCTTTGCCGAAGAACGCCAGGGCCATGAAGCCGACGACCATCCATTCTACGTCCACGTAGTTGCACGCCACGATGCTGCTGGAAACCAGCAGGCCAGCGATGATCGGCGCCTTGCGGGCGAAGGTCAGGGAATGGCCCTTGCGCAACAGGTAATCGGAAATCACCCCGCCGAGCACACCACCGATGAAGCCGCAGATTGCCGGCAAGGACGCGATGAAACCGGCCTTGAGGATGGTCATGCCGCGCTCCTGCACCAGGTACACCGGGAACCAGGTCAGGAAGAAGTAAGTGATGCCATTGATGCAGTACTGGCCCAGGTACACGCCGAGCATCATGCGGTTGGTCAGTAACTGGCGGATGTAATCCCACTTCGGACCGTCGGACTTCTTGCCCTTCTGGTCCATGTCGACCATGCCGCCGTTTTCGGAGATGTGCTTGAACTCAGCATCGTTGATCCGTGGGTGTTCGCGCGGGCTGTAGATCACTTTCAGCCAGACCAGCGAGAAGATGATGCCCAGGATACCCATGACGATGAACACGTGCTCCCAGCCGAAGGAGTAGACGATCCAGCCCATCAGCGGAGCGAACAGCACGGTGGCGAAGTATTGCGCCGAGTTGAAGATCGCCGAGGCCGTACCGCGTTCAGCAGTCGGGAACCACGCCGCAACGATTCGGGCGTTACCAGGGAAAGACGGCGCTTCAGCCAGGCCCACCAGGAAGCGCAGCATGAACAGCGCAACCACCGCCGTGGACATGCCGAATTCACCGACGAAGCCTTGCAGCACGGTGAACAGCGACCAGGTGAAGATGCTCAATGCGTAGATTTTTTTCGAGCCAAAACGGTCCAGTAGCCAGCCGCCGGGGATTTGCCCGGCCACATAGGCCCAACCGAATGCGGAGAAGATGTAGCCGAGGGTCACGGCGTCGATGCCGAGGTCTTTTTGCAGGCTGGAGCCAGCGATTGCGATGGTAGCCCGGTCGGCGTAGTTGATTGTGGTCACCAGAAACAGCATGAGCAGGATCAAATAGCGGACGTGAGTCGGCTTCTGGGTCGGTTGCATGTAGATGTACTCCCACTGATTATTTTTATGCGGGTAATAACGGTGTTCTGTAGGAGCGAGCCTGCTCGCGATGGTCGTCAACGATGACGCTGGGCATCAGGCTGAACTTCGCGATCTCGAGACCATCGCAAGCAGAGCTCGCTCCTACAGGGGGCGCGGTATCGTTGCCAATGCCGCGGTGTTTCTTGTTACGAACCGATGTAGCTGGTCTTCACGACCGTGTAGAACTCTTGCGCATAGCGACCTTGCTCACGTGATCCATAGGATGAACCTTTACGCCCACCGAACGGAACGTGGTAATCCACACCGGCGGTCGGCAGGTTGACCATCACCATCCCGGCCTGGGAGTGGCGCTTGAAGTGGTTGGCGTACTTCAGCGAGGTGGTGGCAATGCCCGCCGACAGCCCGAACTCGGTATCGTTGGCCATGGCCAGCGCGGCTTCGTAATCGGCGACGCGGACGATGTTGGCCACCGGGCCGAAGATCTCTTCCTGGCTGATGCGCATCGAAGCTTCGCTGTCGGCAAACAGGGTTGGCGCGAGGAAGTAGCCCTCGGTGTCGCACGTCACCAGACCACCGCCGCTGACCAGACGCGCACCTTCGGACTGACCGATGTCGATGTACTTCATGTCCTGCTCGAGTTGCGCTTGCGAGACCACCGGACCGATATCGGTACCCGCCTTCAATGCATGGCCGACCTTGATCGACTTCATGCGCTCGGCCATGGCTTCGACGAACTGGTCGTGAATCCCGGCGGTGACGATAAAGCGGCTGGAAGCCGTGCAACGCTGGCCGGTGGAGTAGAACGCGCTCTGCACTGACAACTCGACCGCTTGCTTGAGGTCGGCGTCGTCGAGAATGATCTGCGGGTTCTTGCCGCCCATTTCCAACTGGACTTTGGCCTGGCGCGATACACAGCTGACAGCGATCTGACGACCCACGCCCACGGAACCTGTGAAGCTGATGCCGTCGACTTTCGGACTGTGAACCAGTGCATCGCCCACCACGCGACCGCTGCCCATCACCAGGTTGAATACACCGGCCGGGAAGCCTGCGCGGGAGATGATTTCGGCCAGGGCCCAGGCGCAACCTGGAACCAAGTCTGCGGGTTTCAGCACGACGCAGTTGCCGTAGGCCAGGGCCGGGGCGATTTTCCATGCCGGGATGGCGATCGGGAAGTTCCACGGGGTGATCAGACCGACCACCCCCAAAGCTTCGCGAGTGACTTCAACGTTGACGCCCGGACGCACCGACGGCAGGTAGTCGCCGGACAGGCGCAGGCACTCGCCGGCGAAGAACTTGAAGATATTGCCGGCGCGGGTCACTTCGCCGATGGCTTCAGGCAGGGTCTTGCCCTCTTCCCGGGCCAGCAGGGTGCCGAGTTCTTCGCGACGGGCGAGGATCTCAGTGCCGACTTTATCCAGGGAATCGTGACGCGCCTGAATGCCGGACGTGGACCAGGCCGGGAACGCGGCACGGGCGGCGTCGATGGCAGCGTGGACCTGAGCCAGATCAGCCTTGGCGTAGTCGCCGATGGCGTCGGTCAGTTCGGACGGGTTGATGTTGGTCGAATAATCGCCACCGGCAACCCATTCGCCGTTGATGTAGTTATCGAAACGCTTTGCATCTGCCACTTTGAGATCTCCTCACGCAAAAGGCCGCTGATTGCTCAGCGGCCTTACTTGAACGGATGTGTTACTGCGCACCCTGCTTGTCGATCAGCGCGGCGAGCATTTCGTACTCTTCGCCGGTCAGATCGGTCAGCGGTGCACGCACAGGACCTGCGTCGTAGCCGGCAATTTTTGCCCCGGCCTTGACGATGCTTACGGCATAACCGGCTTTGCGGTTACGGATGTCCAGGTACGGCAGGAAGAAGTCGTCGATGATCTTGCCGACGGTGGCGTGATCTTCGCGAGCGATCGCGTGGTAGAAGTCCATCGCGGTTTTCGGAATGAAGTTGAACACCGCCGAGGAGTAGACCGGCACGCCCAGTGCCTTGTAGGCCGCGGCGTAGACTTCGGCGGTCGGCAAGCCACCCAGGTAGCTGAAGCGATCACCGAGGCGGCGACGGATCGACACCATCAACTCGATATCACCCAGGCCATCCTTGTAGCCGATCAGGTTCGGGCAGCGCTCGGCCAGACGTTCCAGCAGCGGCGCGGTCAGGCGGCAGACGTTACGGTTGTAGACCACCACGCCGATGTTGACCGACTTGCACACGGCTTCAACGTGGGCGGCAACGCCGTCCTGGCTGGCTTCGGTCAGGTAGTGCGGCAGCAGCAGCAGACCTTTGGCGCCCAGACGCTCGGCTTCCTGTGCGTATTCGATAGCCTGGCGGGTCGAACCGCCGACACCGGCCAGGATTGGCACGCTGGTGGCGCAAGTGTCGACCGCAGTCTTAATGATTTCCGAATATTCGCTGGCCGCCAGAGAGAAGAACTCACCGGTGCCGCCTGCGGCGAACAGAGCCGAGGCGCCGTATGGGGCCAGCCATTCCAGACGCTTGATGTAACCCGCGCGGTTGAAGTCGCCCTGTGCATTGAAATCGGTAACCGGGAAAGACAGCAGACCGGAAGAGAGGATGGACTTCAGTTCTTGTGGATTCATTATTCGAACACCCTGGATTGCGACGTTGTGTGAGAAAACCGTTCAGCTTGCGCCGAAGTTGTAGGTCATCGTACAACTTAAAATACAACCGTCAACTGCATTTCATCGCTGGGGGTGAAAATTGTTGGACAAGCGGATCAGGAAACCAGCAAATCAGAGGCTCTCCGACCTAAGAGCGCGGAGGAAAAAAGTCGCGACCGTAGGCGTATCAGAGATACGTTGTCAGAAGAGAAGTCAGTAGGAACGAGGCTTTTCTGGTGTGGCTTACGGCCCAATCGCGAGCAAGTTCGCTCCCACAGGGGCTGTGTGTGATCTCAATTCTACGATCGACACAAGACACTGTGGGAGCGAGCTTGCTCGCGATGGCGGCAGATCAGGCGAGGGATTACCGGAGTCAGATTTCTTATCCGCGCTGCGCCTCAGCCTCTTCATGGGCATGACGCAACCGCTCACGGCTGTTGGTCAGGTGCAAACGCATGGCGGCCCGCGCCGCATCGGAATCCTGACGGGCAATGGCGTCGTAGATTTCTTCGTGCTCACGGCTCAGGCGACTCATGTAGTGCTGCTGGTCGTCATGGGCCAAGCGCGCGGAGTTCAGCCGTGTGCGCGGAATGATGCTGGTGCCCAGGTGGGTCATGATGTCGGTGAAGTAGCGGTTGCCGGTGGACAGCGCGATTTCGAGGTGGAAGGCGAAGTCCGAAGCCACGGCGTCACTGGCGTGAGCGGCACTTTCATTCAACGCATCGAGGGCGGCGCGCATGTTGGCCAGTTGTTCCGGACTGCGACGTTGCGCCGCCAGCCCGGCAGACTCCACTTCCAGACTGATGCGCAGTTCCAGGATCGCCAGCACATCTCGCAGGGTTACCACAGTCGCCGGGTCGATACGGAAACCGCTCGGGCTCGGCGTGTCGAGCACGAAGGTGCCGATACCGTGGCGGGTTTCCACTTGCCCTGCCGCCTGCAAACGGGAAATCGCCTCGCGCACCACCGTGCGGCTGACACCATGGGCATCCATGATGGCCGACTCGGTGGGCAACTTGTCGCCACGCTTGAGATGGCCGTCGCGGATCTGCTCCGACAGCACCGTCACCAGTTCCTGAGCGAGGCTGCGGCGCTTGCGTGGGAGGCGTGGTACGTCGTTCGGGTTTTCCATGGTGAACATCTGTCTCGAAAAAATCGGCGGCTGAAACCGCATCATAGCGCAACGCGGTTGTACGATCACCACCACCCCTGCTCGCGATGGACTGGCAAGCGCCGCGTGTCTTCAGGAAGCACGCGTTATCGTTAGCCACCATCGCAAGCAAGCTCGCTCCTACAAGGGATTGTGGTGTTATGCAGTCACAGCCTGGTCCACCAGATGGCCATTCTCGATACGAATGTGCCGAGGGTGGAAGCGCTTCAGGCTGCTGCGATGGCCGACGCTGACGATGCTCAGCCCCGGCAACTCGTCGATCAGCGCCTGATAAAGCGTGGCCTCGTCTTCTTCGTCCATCGCCGAGGTGGCCTCATCCATGTACAGCCATTGCGGTGCATAAAGCAGCGCACGGGCGAAGGCCAGGCGCTGCTGCTCACCCGGCGACAACATGCGCTGCCAGTGGTTGGCTTCGTCGAGACGGGCAATCAGGTGCGGCAAGCGGCAGGTTTCCAGCACCTGCGCGTAGCGCTCGTTCGGATAGGTATCGCCGGGCTGTGGATAACTGAGGACATCACGCAGGGTGCCAATCGGCAAATACGGTTTTTGCGGCAGGAACAGGTAGCGCGCCGATGGCAGGCGAATACTGCCGTGGCCGGTCGGCCACAGATGCCCCATCGCCCGCAGCAGGGTCGACTTGCCGCTGCCGGAACGACCGCTGAGCATCACACGCTCGCCCTCCTTCACGGTCATGTCGGCGTTGGTCAGCAGGTGACGACCTTCAGCCAGGTCGAGGCCGAGGTTGTGCACCTTCAGCACCGATCCCGAATTCTGGACGTCGATGGCCGGCGCACGTTCTTCGTTGTCACGCATGGCCTGGTGGAAGCTCAACAGACGATCGCAGGTGGCGCGCCAGGAAGCGAGGCTCTGGTAGGCACTGATAAACCAGCTGAAACTTTCCTGCACATTGCCGAACGCCGAGCTGATTTGCATCAGTTCGCCCAGTTCGATCTTGCCGGAAAGGTAACGCGGGGCGGCAACCATGAAGGGGAAGATGATCGCGGCCTGGCTGTAACCAGCGGTGAAGAACGTCAGGCGCTTGGACACCTTCATGATGTCCCAGAAGTTATGCCAGACCATCCCGAAGCGACTGCTCAACCGGCGGTTTTCGTTCGGCTCTCCGTTGTACAACGCGATGCTTTCGGCATTCTCGCGAATTCGCACCATGGAGAAACGCAGGTCAGCTTCGAAGCGTTGTTGCTGGTTATTCAGGCCGATCAGGCGACGACCGATCAAATGCGTCAACCAGCTGCCGACCACCGCGTAAACCAGCACGCACCAGAACATGTAGCCGGGAATGGTGATGCCGAATACTTCAATACTGCCCGACACACCCCACAGGATGATCGAGAACGACACCAGGCTGACGATATTGCGCAGCAGTCCGATACCCAGCTCAAGGGTGTTGGAGGTGAAGTTGTTGAGGTCTTCGGAAATCCGCTGGTCCGGGTTATCGGTGTAACCGCCCTGCTCCAGCTGGTAGTAGTTTTTGTCACCCAGCCAGCGGGTGAAATGCTTTTCGGTGAGCCATGCCCGCCAGCGGATCGTCAGCATCTGCGTCAGGTACAGCCGATACACCGCGCCGACGATCGCCACCGCAGCAATCCCGCAGAAATACAGGATCAGCCGCCAGAATGCCTCCTCGTCCTTTTGTTGCAGCGCGTTGTAGAAATCCTTGTACCAGGTGTTGAACCACACCGAGATCCCTACGCTGATCAGCGACAGCGCAATCACGGCGATCAGCAGAGTCCAGGCTTTGACCTTTTCTTCACTGCGCCAGTAAGGCGTGATCATCGCCCACACTTTGCGAAAAAACTGCCCGCGCACAGCGTCGTTGACCGCGGAATACTCAGCGTTCTGATTCATGGATAAGGCTCGATAGAAAAAAGTACACACACGAACCGATCATAGATGATCGGTCCGGTTTTTCGCGAGATACGGCCCGCATTCGTTCAGCGCAGGTTCAGCGGCGAACGGGACGCTTCTGCAGTTTGCGCTGCAGGGTGCGGCGGTGCATGCCCAGGGCACGGGCCGTGGCGGAGATGTTGCCTTCGTGTTCGGTCAGCACGCGCTGGATGTGCTCCCACTGCAGGCGGTCCACGGACATCGGGTTTTCCGGCACCAGGCTGTCGAGGTCGGCGTGCTCGGACAGCAGCGCCGCCAGCACGTCGTCGGCGTCCGCCGGCTTGCACAGGTAGTTGCAGGCACCGCGCTTGATCGCCTCGACGGCAGTGGCAATGCTCGAGTAACCGGTGAGGATCACCACGCGCATTTCCGGGTCCATTTCCAGCAACTTGGGCAGCAGCACCAGCCCGGAATCGCCGTCCATCTTCAGGTCCAGGGCGGCGTAATCCGGCAGATCGGCCTTGGCCAACTCCAGGCCTTCCTCGGCGGAACCGGCAGTGCTGACGCGAAAACCGCGGCGAGCCATGGCGCGGGCCATGACGCGGGTGAATGTGGCGTCGTCATCGACCAGCAACAAATGCGGCAGTTCTTCGCCTTCGACTTGGATCTCTTCACTCATGTTCGTCTCCTCGGGCGACACGGGGCAGGCGCAGCTCGGTGAGCGTGCCACCTTCCTCATGACTGTAGAGTTTCACTGAGCCGCCGGCGCGTGTCACGCTGGCCTTGCTCAAAAACAGGCCCAGGCCGAAGCCTTTGCCCTTGGTGGTAAAAAACGGCTTGCCGATTTGCTCGGCGATGGCCAGCGGCACACCGGCGCCATGGTCACGAATGCTGATGGTGAGGTTTTCCCAATCCCAGTCCAGCGTCACTTGCAGCCCTTCGGGGCAGGCATCGGCAGCGTTGTTCAACAGATTCAGCAAAGCCTGGGTCAGGTCCGGCGGCGGCGCCATCCGGGGGACCGGGCCCTGGCCGAGGCGCTGGAAGCGATAACTGGCTTCCGGACGCATCAGGTGCCAGCGATTGAGGGCTTCATCAAGCCAATCGGTGACGTCCTGCATCTCCACCGCCAACCGGCGATTGGCCTCGGCGGCGCGTACCAGATGCTGCAAGGTCTCTTTACACAACTTGACCTGATCCTGCAGCACGCTCAGGTCGTCCTGCAACATCGGATCATGATGATCCTGGCGCATTTCCTTGAGTAGCACACTCATGGTCGCCAACGGCGTGCCCAGTTCATGGGCCGCACCGGCGGCCTGGGTGGCGACGGCCAGCAGTTGCTGATCGCGCAGGCCTTCTTCGCGGCGAATGGCGCGCAACTCTTCCTGACGACGCAGCTCTTCGGCCATGCGCGCGGCGAAAAACGTGATCACCGCTGCAGCCAGGGCGAAGCTCAGCCACATTCCGTACACCTGCAGGTTTTCCCGGGCGATCGGGAAGGTTTGCAGCGGGTAGAACTGCGCCAGCAACAGCGTGTACATCGTCAGCGCGATACCCGACAGGATCACCGAGTAACGCCACGGCAAGGTCACGGCGGCAATGGTCAGCGGCACCAGGTAATAGGAGACGAAGGGGTTGGTCGAGCCACCGGAGAAATACAGCAATGCGCTGTGGATAAACAGATCGCAGGCCAGTTGCACGGCGTATTCGAGCTCGGTCACCGGCCACGAGGTACGCAGACGAATGGCCGTGAACACGCACAGCAGCATTGAACATGCGAGCGTCGCCGCCAATTGAAACCAGGGCAGTGGCAGCAATTCGAGCCAGTAGGCCAGGCCAACGGAACCGGCCTGGGCGGCCAGCACCAACGTGCGGATGAACGTCAGCCGCCAGAGGTTCTGGCGAGTGGCGGAAGTGATTTGAACGGGGGCGAGCATGAGCTCTCCTGATGAGCGCTCCAGGCGGATCGCAGGGAGTATAACCAAGCGCGGGGGCTGACAGGCAAAAGTGCGGCAAACGGCCACAGTGCTACCCATAATTTCGCGGGCGATGACAACTGTGGCGAGGGGGCTTGCCCCCGTTCGGCTGCGAAGCAGTCGCAAATAGGTCGATGCGGTCTAACTGTCATAACGCGGTGCAGGTTTTGGGACTGCTGCGCAGTCCAACGGGGGCAAGCCCCCTCGCCACAGGGCCACCTGAGTTCCATCTGTATAGAAGTTGTAACTGTGCGAACCGGAGCTTAAAAGCTAGAGTCTGATGGTTTCACGCAGGTCCGGACCATACCCCTGCGCACCTTTCAAGGAGCCTTCATGCACACATTCCGCCGCAGCGCCGCCCTCCTCGCCCTGAGCGTTGGCACCGTCGCCAGCCTCCCGGCCCTGGCCGCCGACGAGCTTCATTACAACCAGATTTCCCTGCGCGCCGAAGTCAGTCAGGAAGTGGCCCGCGACCTGATGATCGTGACCCTCTACACCGAAGAACAGAACACCGACCCGGCCAAACTCGCCGCCGATGTCAGCACCACCATGAACAAGGCGCTGGCCAAGGCCAAGCAAGTCAAGGACATCACTCTGCGCCAGGGCAGCCGCAACAGCTACCCGATCTATGACACCAAGGGCCAGAAAATCACCGGCTGGCGCGAGCGCGCCGAATTGCGCCTGGAAAGCCCGGACTTCGCTGCGCTGTCGAAGCTGACCGGCGAACTGCTCACCGACCTGAAAATGGGCGGCATGGACTTCGCCATCGCCACCCCGACCCGCAAGGCCAGCGAAGATGCCCTGCTCAAGGACGCCGTGACCGCCTTCAAGGCCCGCGCCCAACTGGCCACCGACGCCCTTGGCGGCAAGAGCTACAAAATCGTCAACCTGAACCTCAACAGCAACGGTTATCCACAGCCTTACATGCGCGCGCCGATGATGATGAAAGCCGCCGCCATGGACAGCGCACCGGTGACGCCGGATGTCGAGGCCGGCACCAGCCAGGTCAGCATGACCGCCGATGGCTCGATTGAAGTGCTGATGCCTTGAATCGGTAGCCCGTAAACAAAAACGGCGATCATGAAAATGATCGCCGTTTTTTTTGGCAGTTTTCAGGCATGAGCTATAACTGGATAGGTCCCCCGAGAAAAGCCGTCGATTGGCCACTATCGGTACAACAATAACCACTCTTATTCACGCCATGCCCACCCCACAATTCGGGGTATGAATAAGTAACACCCCCGCCCCACGCGGGAGCAACCCGAGTCAAGAGCGCACTGTAAAAGTGCGTCATTTGCACCATAAAAACGCCGCGCAAACGGTCAAATGCGTCAGGAATTATACAAATGCGACATTAAGGTACGTTCGTGCCACCGTTTAAGGCTTGTAGTCACTCTGGATCTTGCATTGGGTATGGCCCCTGCATAAGTATCCGCAGGCACGACTCACGAGGTCGTCCTCTAATTCCAAAAATGACAACAAATCATGAGGCCACCATGCTTAAACACGCGGTCATTCCGTTCTTAGTTGGCGCAAGCTTGTTAGCCAGCGCACCGTTCGCCCAAGCAGCGACTAACCTGGTGTTCTGCTCCGAAGGGAGCCCGGCCGGTTTCGATCCAGGTCAATACACCACCGGAACCGACTTCGACGCCTCTGCAGAAACCATGTTCAACCGCCTCACCCAGTTCGAACGTGGCGGCACCGCCGTGGTTCCTGGGCTGGCGACCAAGTGGGACGTTTCCGATGACGGCCTGACCTACACCTTTCACCTGCGTGAAGGCGTCAAGTTCCACACTACCCCGTATTTCAAACCGACTCGTGAGTTCAACGCCGACGACGTGCTGTTCACCTTTAATCGCATGATTAACAAGGATGATCCGTTCCGCAAAGCGTACCCGACCGAATTCCCGTACTTCACCGACATGGGGATGGATACCAACATCACCAAGATCGATAAAGTCGACGACCACACGGTCAAGTTCACCCTCAAGGACGTTGATGCCGCGTTCATCCAGAACATGGCCATGAGCTTCGCCTCGATCCAGTCCGCCGAGTACGCTGCCCAGCTGCTCAAGGAAGGCAAGGCCGCCGACATCAACCAGAAGCCGGTCGGCACCGGCCCGTTCGTGTTCAAGAGCTACCAGAAAGACTCCAACATCCGCTACACAGGGAACAAGGACTACTGGAAGCCTGACGACGTGAAGATCGACAACCTGATCTTCGCCATCACCACCGACCCGTCGGTACGCATCCAGAAGCTGAAGAAGAACGAGTGCCAGGTCACCCTGTTCCCTCGTCCGGCCGACCTGAAGGCGCTCAAGGAAGACAAGTCCTTGAAGATGCCTGAGCAGGCGGGGTTCAACCTGGGCTACATCGCCTACAACGTGATGGACAAGATCAAGGGCGACGACAAGCCAAACCCGATGTCGCAGTTGAAAGTGCGCCAGGCCATGGACATGGCCGTCAACAAGCAGCAGATCATCGACTCCGTGTACCAGGGCGCCGGCCAACTGGCGGTCAATGCCATGCCGCCGACCCAGTGGTCCTACGACACCACCATCAAGGACGCCAAGTACGATCCCGAGAAAGCCAAGGAGCTGCTCAAGGAAGCCGGCGTCAAGGAAGGTACCGAGATCGTCCTGTGGGCGATGCCGGTTCAGCGTCCGTACAACCCGAACGCCAAGCTGATGGCAGAAATGCTGCAGTCCGACTGGGCCAAGATCGGCCTCAAGGTCAAGATCCAGAGCTACGAGTGGGGCGAGTACATCAAGCGCTCCAAGGGCGGTGAGAACGGCGCGATGCTGATTGGCTGGAGCGGCGACAACGGTGACCCGGACAACTGGCTGAACGTGCTGTTCGGCTGCGACTCGCTGGAAGGCAACAACTTCTCCAAATGGTGCGACAAGAAGTTTGACGACATCGTCAAGCAAGCCAAGCGCACTTCGGACCAAGGCAAACGCACCGAACTGTACAAACAGGCGCAACACGTCCTCAAGGATGCTGTGCCTATGACACCTATCGCTCACTCGACGGTGTTCCAACCCATGCGCGCCAACGTGCAGGACTTCAAGATCAGCCCATTTGGCTTGAACTCCTTCTACGGCGTCAGCGTCAGCAAATAAGGTTTTGCAACGGCGACGTTCCTGACGTCGCCGTTGCTTTATCTTCCGAGAAAGCAGGAATTCGCCTACATCCTAGTCCGCAGCTGACTACAGCATCGGGCGAGGACGCGTTGCCATTTCCTACGAGTCTTTAGGACTCTACGCATTTACTGCCGGACCCGTGGCTCATACCGTCGGGATCTGACCAGTGCACGCGTGGGTCATCGGTTAATGCTGCGCGCATGGCTTGAAATCAGTGATGCCTCTACGTCCGCGGACGGGACGGCGACTCATTGAAAACACTTTGAGAGAGAAGGGAGCGTTATGCGCCATACCTTGGTTTTATCCGCATTGCTGGGCACCGGCCTGTTGGCCGCCACTTCCATCAGCCAGGCCGCCAACAACAGCCTGGTGTTCTGCTCCGAAGGCAGCCCCGCCGGTTTCGACACGGCGCAGTACACCACTGCGACCGACAACGACGCCGCCGAGCCGCTGTACAACCGGTTGGCTGAGTTCGAAAAAGGCGCGACCAACGTCGTACCGGGCCTGGCCACGAGCTGGGATATTTCCGAGGACGGCCTCAAATACACGTTTCACCTGCGCGAAGGGGTGAAGTTTCATACCACCAAGTACTTCACGCCGACCCGCGACTTCAACGCCGACGACGTGCTGTTCACGTTCAATCGCATGCTCGACCCGCAGCAACCTTTCCGTAAGGCTTATCCGACAGAGTTTCCGTACTTCAACGGCATGAGCCTGAACAAGAACATCGCCAAGGTCGAAAAGACCGGGCCACTGACCGTGGTATTTACGCTCAACAGCGTGGACGCCGCGTTCATCCAGAACATCGCCATGAGCTTCGCCGCCATCCTTTCGGCCGAATACGCCGACAAGCTGCTGGCCGAAGGCAAGCCGAGCGACATCAACCAGAAGCCGATCGGCACCGGGCCGTTCGTGTTCAAGAGCTACCAGAAAGACTCGAACATCCGTTACACCGGCAACAAGCATTACTGGGCTCCTGACCGGGTCAAGCTCGATAACCTGATTTTCGCCATCAACACCGACGCCTCGGTGCGCGTGCAGAAACTCAAGGCCGGCGAGTGCCAGATCACCCTGCACCCGCGCCCTGCCGATGTGCCCGCACTGAAGAACGACACGGCCCTGCAACTGATCGAGAAGCCCGGTTTCAACCTCGGCTACATCGCCTACAACGTGCGCCACAAACCGTTCGACCAGCTTGAAGTACGCCAGGCGCTGGACATGGCGGTGAACAAGCAAGGCATTCTCAATGCCGTCTACCAGGGCGCGGGGCAACTGGCGGTCAACGCCATGCCGCCGACCCAATGGTCCTACGACGAGACTATCAAGGACGCCGCCTACAACCCGGAAAAAGCCAAGGAACTGCTCAAGGCTGCCGGCGTCAAGGAAGGCACCGAAATCACCCTCTGGGCCATGCCGGTCCAGCGTCCGTACAACCCCAACGCCAAGTTGATGGCCGAGATGCTCCAGGCTGACTGGGCGAAGATCGGCCTCAAGGTCAAGATCGTCAGTTATGAGTGGGGCGAGTACATCAAGCGCACCAAGAATGGCGAACACGACATCAGCCTGATCGGCTGGACCGGCGACAACGGTGACCCGGACAACTGGCTGGGCACGCTCTACAGCTGTGACGCCATTGGCGGCAACAACTACTCGATGTGGTGTGATCCGGCTTACGACAAGCTGATCAAGCAGGCCAAGGTCGTCACCGACCGCGACCAGCGCACCCTGCTCTACAAACAGGCGCAGCAATTGCTCAAGCAGCAAGTGCCGATGACGCCAGTCGCCCACTCGACGGTCAACCAGCCGCTGAGCGCCAAAATCGAAGGGTTCAAGGTGAGCCCGTTCGGTCGCAATGTTTTCTCGGGTGTCAGCATAGAAAAATAACCGATTAGCCAGAAATGCCGGGGGGCGGATGTTCCGCCCTCACGCAGACGCTTTGCCGTCTTTTGCCAATTTGGCTGGCAGCAAACGTTTGCGATGCCGTGAATGAGTTCTAAACCAATAGCCGGATCACAAAAAAAGACCGGCATAAAAAAAAGAAAGTAAGGAGCTTTACCCATGAAACTGAGCAGCACCGCGTTATTGGCCATGGCCATCAGCAGCGTAACCGCCACGGCTTACGCAGAAACCCAAAGCCAGGCTTTCACCCCGGTTACCGTGAACGAGAAAAGCGCCCAAAGCGAAGCCACCGGCTTTATCGAAGGCCAGTCGATCACCGGCACCACGCGCAACTGGTACGCCAACGAACAACTGCAACGCGGCGCCAAGTTCGCCTACAAGAAAGACGGCGTTTCGACCCCGACCGATCGCCGGATCAACTGGGTCCAGGGCACCATCCTCAAGTACAACTCGGGCTTCACCGAAGGCACCGTAGGCTTCAGCACTGAGGTGGCGGCGTACAACGCCATCGCACTGGACCAGGACCGCAAAGACCTGGCGTCCAACAACGGCGGCGCACCGGGCACTCGTCCAGGCGCGGGCAACAACCGTACCCTGACCAAAGAGGGCGGCGACGCTCAAGGCCAGTGGAGCAAACTGGGCCTGGCCAACGTCAAGGCTCGTGTCTCCAACAGCACCCTGACCGCCGGCCGCATGAACTTCAGCAGCCCGATGGTCGACGTGATCGGTAACCGTGCACTGCCTTCGAGCTTCCAGGGCGTGGCCCTCCACAGCGAAGAGCTGAACAACCTGGCCTTCGACCTGGCCACCTTCGACCGCAACTCACCGCGTACCGAAGAAAGCCAGCGCAAATTCCGCACCGAATACGCAAACGGCATCGTCGAAACCGACCACGTCTACACCGGCGGTATCACCTACAACCCGTTCGCCAGCCTGACCACCAGTCTCTGGGCGACCCAGGCTGAAGATATCTGGAACCAGTACTACTTCGGCGCCTCTCACGTACTGGGCGACAGCCAGGTACTGAGCCTGACCACCGGCCTGAACTACTACAAAACCAAGGAAACCGGTAAAGCCCTGATCGGCGACATCGACAACGACACCTACTCGCTGTCGTTCGGCCTGACCCACCAGGCCCACACCCTGACCTTCTCGTACCAGGAAGTGAACGGTAACGAGTACTTCGACTACCTGCACGAAACCAACGGCATTTACCTGGCCAACTCCCTGTTGTCGGACTTCAACGGCCCGAACGAAAAATCGTTCCAGGTTGCCTACGGTCTGAACATGGCCGAATACGGCGTACCAGGCCTGAAGTTCAACATCTACCAGGCTCGCGGCTGGGGTATCGACGGTACTCACTACACCGGCAACGGCGGCGTGGCAGGCAAGGGTTACGACGGCATCCAGTCACAGGATGGCGAACACCATTATGAATACGGCATCGGCGCGACCTACGCCGTGCAGAGCGGCCCGCTCAAGGCCACCACGATTCGCGGCACCTACACCGCTCACCGTGCCAGCGAAAACCAGGCTGACGGCAGCATCAACGAGTTCCGCCTCGTGACCACGGTTCCGTTCAACATCCTGTAATGCCCGTGCCGAACGGCTGATTCAGTGACGAATCGGCCGTTCGGCTTTTGTCCTTTAACTGATTGCAGAGGGTTCTTGATGAAAATGCTTCCCCTACGTGCGGCCATCGCGGCCGCGTTGCTCAGTGTCGCTGTCGGTGTTTCGGCCAAGCCCCTGGTGGTTTGCACGGAAGCCAGCCCCGAAGGCTTCGACATGGTCCAGTACACGACTGCAGTCACCGCCGATGCCGTGGCCGAAACCATCTTCAATCGCCTGGCAGACTTCAAGCCCGGCACCACCGACGTGATTCCGGCACTGGCCGACTCCTGGGACATCAGCGAAGACGGCCTGAGCTACACGTTCCATCTGCGTAAAGGCGTAAAGTTCCACACCACCGAATACTTCAAGCCGACCCGCGACATGAATGCCGACGACGTGGTCTGGAGCTTCCAGCGTCAGCTGGACCCGAATCATCCGTGGCACAAGCTGTCGAGCGTGGGCTTCCCGTACTTTGAAAGCATGGGCTTCAAGGAACTGCTCAAGAGCGTCGAGAAAGTCGACGACAACACGGTCAAGTTCACCCTGACCCGTCGCGAAGCACCGTTTCTGGCCGACATCGCCATGGCGTTCTCCTCGATCTACTCCGCCGAGTACGCCGACCTGTTGCTCAAAGCGAACAAGACCGGCGACCTGAACAACAAGCCGATCGGCACTGGCCCGTTCGTCTTCCAGCGCTATAACAAGGACGCCCAGGTCCGCTTCAAGGCCAACCCGGACTACTTCCGCGGCAAACCGCCGGCTGATGCGTTGATCCTGGCCATCGCCACCGACAACAACGTGCGCCTGCAGAAGCTCAAGGCCAACGAGTGCCAGGTCGCGCTCTATCCAAAGCCGGATGACATTCCGAGCATCAAGAAAGACGACAAGCTGAAAGTCGATGAACTGAACGCGATGACCGTTTCCTACATCGCCATGAACACCACGCACAAATACATGAGTGATGTGCGGGTGCGCAAAGCCATCGACATCGCCTTCGACAAAGAGGCATACGTCAATGCGTTGTTCGGCAAGGGCAATGCGACCGCCGCGGTCAACCCGTACCCGGACACCCTGCTGGGCTACAACCACAGCCTGAAAAACCCGGCCCGTGATCTGGACAAGGCTCGCGCCCTGCTCAAGGAAGCCGGCGTACCGGAAGGCACCACCTTCACCCTGTTCACCCGCAACGGTGGCGGTCCGACCAACCCGAACCCGATGCTCGGCGCGCAGATGATGCAAGCCGACCTGGCCAAGGTCGGGATCAAGATCGACATCCGCGTGATGGAATGGGGCGAAATGCTCAAACGCGCCAAAAACGGCGAGCACGACATGGTTTCCGCCGGATGGGCGGGTGATAACGGCGACCCGGATAACTTCCTGACGCCTATGCTCAGTTGTGAAGCGGCCAAGAACGGAGAAAACTACGCACGCTGGTGCAATGACAAGTTCCAGGCGCTGCTCGACCAGGCCCGGGAAAAAACCGATCCGGCCGAACGCGCAGCGCTCTACGAACAGGCCCAGGTTATTTTCAACCAGGACCAGCCGTGGATCAGCATGGCGCACACTAGAATGTTTACCGCAATGCGCAACAACGTAGAGGGCTATCACATTAGCCCCCTCACCACGAATAACTTCGCCACCACCCAGGTGAAGTAATAAGAAAACTCCCGGCATTCCTGACCCAGGCATGCCGGGCACGCCTAACCGGCTGATGAGGTACAACACACGATGTTTAGTTTTATTGCCCGCCGACTGGGGTTACTGATCCCCACGTTCTTCGGCATCACCTTGCTGACTTTCGCGTTGATTCGCATGATCCCGGGCGACCCCGTAGAAGTCATGATGGGAGAACGTAGGGTCGATCCCGAAATGCACGCTCAGGCAATGGAACGCCTAGGTCTGAACAAACCCCTGTATGCCCAGTACCTGGATTACATCGGCAAGCTGGCCCACGGCGATCTCGGGGAATCCCTGCGTACCCGTGAAAGCGTGTGGAGCGAATTCACCTCCCTGTTCCCCGCGACCCTGGAACTGTCCATGGCCGCCCTGTTGTTCGCCGGCATCCTGGGCCTTCTGGCCGGGGTGATCGCGGCACTCAAGCGAGGATCCCTGTTCGACCATGGAGTGATGGGTGTCTCCCTGGCGGGATACTCGATGCCGATCTTCTGGTGGGGCCTGATCCTGATCATGTTCTTCTCGGTAAGTCTGGGCTGGACCCCGGTATCCGGGCGGATCGACCTGCTGTATGACATCGAGCCACGCACCGGCTTCATGCTGATCGATACGCTGCTGGCCGACGAGCCGGACGCCTTCTTCGACGCCCTGCACCACCTGATCCTGCCGGCCATTGTGCTCGGCACCATTCCGCTGGCAGTGATCGCGCGGATGACCCGTTCGTCGATGCTCGAAGTGCTGCGTGAAGACTACATCCGCACCGCCAAGGCCAAAGGCCTGTCGCCGGCACGCGTGGTGTTCGTACACGGCCTGCGCAACGCGCTGATCCCGGTGCTCACCGTGGTCGGCCTGCAAGTCGGCACCCTGTTGGCCGGTGCGGTCCTGACCGAAACCATCTTCTCGTGGCCCGGTATCGGCAAATGGCTGATCGAAGCCATTGGCGCCCGGGATTATCCCGTCGTGCAAAACGGCATCCTGTTAATCGCCTGCCTGGTGATTGTGGTCAACTTCGTAGTGGACATCCTCTACGGCTTTGCCAACCCACGCATCCGTCATCAGCGCTGAGATCATGACCATGACCACTCCAATTCCATCGGTAGCAGTCGATCAAAGCCTGCTGTACCCGTCTCCGTACAAAGAATTCTGGCAAGCGTTTTCCAAGAACAAAGGTGCCGTCGCCGGCCTGATGTTCATGCTGCTGGTGATTTTCTGCGCCATCTTCGCCCCGTGGGTTGCCCCTCACGACCCGAGCGAGCAATACCGTGATTTCCTGCTGACCCCGCCGGCCTGGCTGGAAGGTGGACAGATGCAGTTCCTGCTCGGCACCGATGAACTGGGTCGCGACCTGCTGTCGCGCCTGATCCAGGGCTCGCGCCTGTCGTTGCTGATCGGTTTGTCGTCGGTGGTGATGTCGCTGATCCCGGGGATCCTGCTGGGTCTGTTCGCCGGGTTCTTCCCGCGCATACTTGGCCCGAGCATCATGCGTCTGATGGACATCATGCTGGCCCTGCCGTCCCTGCTGCTGGCCGTGGCGATCGTCGCCATCCTCGGCCCTGGCCTGATCAATACCGTGATCGCCATCGCCGTGGTGTCCCTGCCGTCCTACGTTCGTCTGACACGCGCTGCGGTGATGGGCGAACTGAACCGTGACTACGTGACCGCCGCGCGCCTGGCCGGTGCCGGTCTGCCGCGCCTGATGTTCGTCACCGTGCTGCCTAATTGCATGGCGCCGCTGATCGTTCAGGCCACCCTGAGCTTCTCCTCGGCGATCCTCGATGCCGCCGCACTGGGCTTCCTCGGCCTTGGCGTACAACCGCCAACACCTGAGTGGGGCACCATGCTGGCTTCGGCCCGCGACTACATCGAACGCGCCTGGTGGGTAGTGAGCCTGCCTGGTCTGACCATTTTGCTCAGCGTGCTGGCAATCAACCTGATGGGCGACGGCCTGCGCGATGCGCTGGACCCGAAACTCAAGAACGCCGCCTGAGGAGATTCCCATGTCACTGCTAGAAATCAAGAATCTCAACGTTCGCTTCGGCGACAAAAACGCCACGCCAGTCGTCGATGGCCTCGACCTGCAAGTGGACAAGGGCGAAGTGCTGGCCATCGTTGGCGAGTCCGGTTCCGGCAAGTCCGTGACCATGATGGCGCTGATGGGCCTGATCGAGCATCCGGGGATCGTCACCGCTGACGCCCTGAATTTCGACGGCAAGAACATGCTCAAGCTCAACAATCGCCAGCGTCGCCAGATCGTGGGTAAAGACCTGTCCATGGTCTTCCAGGACCCGATGACTGCCCTGAACCCGAGCTACACCGTCGGTTTCCAGATTGAAGAAGTGCTGCGCCTGCACCTGAAAATGTCCGGCAAGGCTGCGCGCAAGCGCGCCATCGAACTGCTGGAAAAAGTTGAAATCCCGGGTGCCGCCAGCCGTATGGACGCCTACCCGCATCAACTGTCCGGTGGCATGAGCCAACGTGTCGCGATTGCCATGGCGATTGCCGGCGAACCGAAACTGCTGATCGCCGACGAACCGACCACGGCGCTGGACGTAACCATCCAGGCGCAAATCATGGACCTGCTGCTGGCGTTGCAGAAAGAGCAGAACATGGGCCTGGTGCTGATCACCCACGACCTCGCCGTCGTGGCCGAAACCGCCCAGCGCGTGTGCGTGATGTACGCCGGCCAGGCGGTCGAAGTCGGCCAGGTGCCGCAACTGTTCGACATTCCGGCACACCCGTACAGCGAAGCGTTGCTCAAGGCAATTCCGGAACACAGCCTGGGTGCCTCGCGCCTGTCGACCCTGCCGGGCATCGTTCCCGGTCGCTACGACCGCCCGCAAGGTTGCCTGCTGTCGCCACGCTGCCCGTACGTGAAAGACAACTGCCGTCAACAACGTCCGGCCCTTGACCAGAAAAGCAACAGCCTCGCTCGCTGCTTCTACCCGCTGAACCAGGAGGTGGCGTAATGGCCGTCGTTCTTACCGCCCGCGACCTGACCCGTCACTACGAGGTGTCCCGAGGCCTGTTCAAGGGTCACGCCACCGTGCGCGCCCTCAACGGCGTGTCGTTCGAACTGGAAGCCGGCAAGACCCTCGCTGTCGTAGGCGAGTCGGGTTGCGGAAAATCCACCCTGGCCCGTGCCCTGACCCTGATCGAAGAGCCGTCCTCCGGCTCCTTGAAAATTGCCGGGCAGGAAGTCGCCGGTGCCGACAAGGCCCAGCGCAAGCAACTGCGCAAAGACGTGCAGATGGTGTTCCAGAGCCCGTACGCCTCGTTGAACCCTCGGCAGAAAGTCGGTGATCAGCTTGCAGAGCCGTTATTGATCAACACCAACCTGAGCGCCGCGGAACGCCGCGAGAAAGTCCAGGCGATGATGAAGCAGGTGGGCTTGCGTCCCGAGCACTATCAGCGTTATCCGCACATGTTCTCCGGTGGTCAGCGCCAGCGGATCGCCTTGGCCCGCGCGATGATGCTGCAACCGAAAGTGCTGGTGGCGGACGAACCGACCTCGGCACTGGACGTGTCGATTCAGGCACAGGTACTCAACCTGTTCATGGATTTGCAGCAAGAGTTCAACACCGCCTATGTGTTCATCTCCCACAACCTGGCGGTGGTACGCCACGTTGCCGACCATGTGATGGTGATGTACCTCGGTCGTCCGGTGGAAATGGGCACGAAAGAGGACATTTACTCCCGACCTCTGCACCCCTACACCCAGGCACTGCTGTCGGCGACGCCGGCCATCCACCCGGATCCGGACAAGCCGAAAATCAAGATCGTAGGTGAATTGCCCAACCCGCTGAACCCGCCGTCCGGCTGCGCCTTCCACAAGCGCTGCCCGTACGCCACCGAGCGTTGCAGCACTGAAGAGCCGGCCCTGCGCCTGATCGCCGGCCGCCAGGTGGCTTGCCACTACGCCGAGCAATTCCTCGACGGCGCGGCATAAAAAACTGTAGGAGCTAGCCTGCTGGCGATAGCGGTATATCAGTCAACATTTCTGCTCACTGGCACACCGCAATCGCTAGCAGGCTAGCTCCCACAGGGATTGAGTAGCTCAAGTAATTACGCGTTAACCAAACCCCTTCCGCCTCGAATGCGCATCACTCAGGTAGAAGGGGTTTTCTTTTGCCTGCAATAGAGCGACTACGTCTGGCTGTCGCCCTCTTCCTCATCGGAGTCCGGTTCGTCGGTGGTCGAGTCATCGTCGTTGTCCGCACCGCCCTGCCCCTGATCTCCCGGTTCCGATTCAGACTTGGCGATCATCAACCCCGCATAACCCGCCTGCCCGCTCGAAGCCTGCTCCCCGTGATCGATACACTCGGCCCACGCCGTCGAAGCTCCGAGCGAGAGCATCACCATCACCTTCAACAGCAGTAAAACGCGAAACAACCTGTTCATAGCCGATTCCTTCCTTTCGTTGAGTGCCTGTCTGGTGCTGAGTCAAATCTAGTTCCGATCAGCCGGGTTCTCCAGATTGGACGCTATCTGGCGGGGGAAAATGCAGCGGGTTTGGAGACTGGTTTGGAATAGGGGTTATTCACAACTCAACTAACAACGAAGCCCCCCCCTGTAGGAGCGAGCCTGCTCGCGATGGAGGCTAACGATGACGCGCTCTGTCTGGATAAACGCAGCGCGGCTCGAGTCATCGCGAGCAGGCTCGCTCCTACAGGGAATTGCGCCAGGCAATAAAAAACCCCGCAGCTTTCGCAACGGGGTTTTGGGTGTTTCGGAGTCAACGCTTAGTGATGCTCACGGGTCGCACGGAATTTCACGTCCGGCCAGCGCTCTTCCATCAGGGCCAGGTTGACCCGCGTCGGTGCGAGGTAGGTCAGGTGACCACCGCCGTCCAGCGCCAGGTTTTCCACAGCCTTGTTGGAGAATTCCTCAAGTTTCTTCTTGTCGCTGCATTCGATCCAGCGCGCAGAGTAAACAGTGATCGGCTCGTAGGAGCACTCGACCTTGTATTCCTCTTTCAAACGGCTCGCGACCACATCGAACTGCAGCACACCGACGGCGCCGAGGATGATGTCGTTGCTGCGCTCCGGGAAGAACACCTGCGTCGCGCCTTCTTCGGCCAGTTGTTGCAGGCCCTGGCGCAGTTGCTTGGATTTCAGCGGATCTTTCAGGCGTACGCGACGGAACAGTTCCGGGGCGAAGTGTGGAATGCCGGTGAAACCCAGGACTTCGCCTTCGCTGAAGGTGTCGCCGATCTGGATGGTGCCGTGGTTGTGCAGGCCGATGATGTCGCCGGCAAACGCCTCTTCCAGTTGCTCACGCTCGGAGGAGAAGAAGGTCAGCGCGTCGCCGATCCGCACGTCCTTGCCGGTGCGCACGTGGCGCATCTTCATGCCTTTTTCGTACTTGCCCGAGCAGATACGCATGAAGGCGATGCGGTCGCGGTGTTTCGGGTCCATGTTCGCCTGGATCTTGAAGATGAAACCCGAGAACTTCTCTTCCACCGGCTCCACGGTGCGCTCGTTGGCCACGCGTGCCAGTGGGCGCGGCGCCCAATCAACGACAGCGTCGAGGACGTGGTCGACACCGAAGTTGCCCAGTGCCGTACCGAAGAACACCGGGGTCAGTTGACCGTCGAGGAACTCCTGCTGGTTGAACTCGTGGCAGGCGCCCTGCACCAGTTCCAGCTGTTCGATGAAACGCTCGTACTCGTCACCCAGGTGGGCGCGGGCTTCATCGGAGTCGAGCTTCTCGATGATCCTGGTTTCGGTGCGTTCGTGGCCGTGACCGGCGGTGTACACGATGATGTAGTCATCGGCGAGGTGATACACGCCTTTAAAGTCACGGTAGCAACCAATCGGCCAGGTGATCGGCGCAGCCTTGATCTTGAGGACGGCTTCGATTTCGTCGAGCAGTTCGATCGGGTCGCGGATGTCACGGTCGAGTTTGTTGATGAAGCTGACGATCGGCGTGTCACGCAGACGGCAGACGTCCATCAGGGCGATGGTCCGAGGCTCTACACCTTTACCGCCGTCGAGAACCATCAACGCCGAGTCCACCGCCGTCAGGGTGCGATAGGTATCTTCGGAGAAGTCTTCGTGGCCCGGGGTGTCGAGCAGGTTGATCATGTGTTCGCGATACGGGAACTGCATGACCGACGTGGTAATGGAGATACCCCGCTGCTTTTCCATTTCCATCCAGTCGGAGGTGGCATGGCGATCGGATTTACGAGATTTCACCGTACCGGCTACCGCAATCGCCTTGCCCATCAGCAGGAGCTTCTCGGTGATGGTGGTCTTACCGGCATCGGGGTGGGAAATAATGGCGAAAGTGCGGCGTTTCGCGACTTCGGCGGCCTGTTTGGTCATGGGAAATCGCCTGGCAGGTGATTCAAAAAAGGGCGCAGATTATAGCCCAAGTTGATCCAAGAACCGAACCGTTGAGCACATTAGGGGTGGCCAAATGCTGCTTCAGATGGGAACCTTTTAAGGCACGGAGACGTCCACTCCCCCGTAACGACCACTCGTCGGGGGCTTGAAACACCTGCAATTCGGCCTGACGAGGCTGTGCTCATGGCTCGATTGCCGTGCGTTTCCCCCTGTAGGAGCGAGCCTGCTCGCGATGGACGTCAACGATAATGCTGGGTACCTGAAGGTACGCATTGTCTTGAAGTTTTTCGCGAGCAAGCTCGCTCCTACAGTGAAACGCGCTCGGCATGAGCTGCTTATCGCGATCATTTTTTCGGCAGCCAGGAATGGCGTTGCCACACGAGAAAGTGTTCGCCGACTGAAAAAAGGAGTCCGCCTGTGGCTATCCACTATGGCAAAGGGCTGATAGGAGGCGCGCTGGTATTCGCCCTTCTGGCCCTGCTGATCCAATGGATCGGCATCAACACGATCGAACACTACCGCGACGATTTGTTGTTTTACCTGCAAGCTCATCTGGTTCTCGTCCTCGCTTCCATGCTGGCCGCCCTTGTCGTGGGCATTCCTGCCGGCATCCTCCTCAGCCGCCCGTCCATGATCGGCCGTGCCGAACGCTTCATGCAGTTCTTCAACATTGGCAACACCATTCCGCCCCTGGCCGTCCTGGCCATCGCCTTGGGCATCCTCGGCATCGGCAGCGGTCCTGCGATCTTCGCCCTGTTCCTCGCCTCTTTGCTGCCCATCGTGCGCAACACCTACGAAGGCCTGAAAAACGTTCAGGGTTCGCTCAAGGAAGCCGCCGTCGGCATCGGCATGACCCCGCGCCAAGTACTGTGGAAAGTCGAATTGCCCAACGCGGTGCCGATCATCATCGGTGGTTTGCGTATGGCATTGGCGATCAATGTCGGGACGGCGCCGCTGGCGTTCCTGATCGGCGCCAACAGTCTCGGCAGCCTGATCTTCCCCGGCATCGCCCTGAACAATCAGCCGCAATTGCTGCTCGGCGCGGCCTGCACAGCCCTGCTGGCCTTGTTGCTCGACGGTCTGGTGACACTCGCCAGCCGCCTCTGGCTCGAACGCGGCTTGCGCCCGTCTTAAGCCTCGGCAAAGGAATCGTCATGAAAACTTCAAGCTTTTTACTAGGCTGCGTCCTGCTGTTCGCAGGATTTGCCCAAGCCACGGAAAAACCGTTGATCCGCATCGGCGCCCGGGTGTTCACCGAACAGACCCTGCTGGCGGAAATCACCTCGCAGTACCTGCGCACCAAGGGTTACGAGGTGCAGGTGACCGGCGGCCTGGGCAGCAATCTGGCCCGCAGCGCCCATGAAAGTGGTCAACTGGACATGCTCTGGGAATACACCGGCGTTTCGCTGGTGGCCTACAACCATGTCACTGAAAAACTCGACAGCGAACAGTCCTACGCACGAGTAAAAGAACTCGACAGGAAAAAAGGCCTGGTCTGGCTGACACCGTCGAAATTCAGTAACACCTATGCCCTGGCACTGCCGAAAAACGTTGCTGATCAATACCCGCAGATCAACACCATCAGCGAGCTGAACTCGGTGCTGCGCAAGGAAGCCGAGACCAACAATCTGGTGGCGCTGGATACCGAGTTCGCCAACCGCTCGGACGGTCTTGATGGCATGGTCAAGCTCTACGACATGAACCTGACCCGCAAGAACATCCGCCAGATGGACGCCGGACTGGTCTACACCGCGCTGCGTAACGGCCAGGTGTTTGCCGGTCTGGTCTACACCACCGACGGTCGCCTCAACGCCTTCAAGCTGAAACTGCTGGAAGACGACAAGCATTACTTCCCCGACTACACCGCCGCACCGGTGGTGCGTCAGGCCTACCTCGATGCGCATCCGCAATTGGCCGAACAACTCAAGCCTCTGGCTGAGCTGTTCGACGACGACACCATGCGCGAGCTCAATGCGCGGGTCGATGTCGATCACCAAAGCCCTTCGTCCGTTGCCGCAGATTTCCTGCGCCAGCATCCAATCAAATAAGGAGGAAAAGCCATGGAATTTCTCAACGCCTTTTCCCACCTCGACTGGCAGCAGGTGATACAGCTGACCGGCCAACACATCACCCTGGTCGGCATCGCCGTGACCCTGGCGATTGTGGTTGGCGTGCCGCTGGGCATCCTGATGACACGCTTCCCGAGCCTCGCCGGGCCTTTGCAAGCCAGCGCCACGGTGCTGCTGACCGTGCCGTCGATTGCCCTGTTTGGCCTGCTGCTGCCGTTCTACTCCAAGTTCGGCCAGGGCCTGGGCCCGATGCCGGCCATCACCGCGGTGTTTCTGTATTCGCTGCTGCCGATCATGCGTAACACCTACCTGGCCCTGACCAACGTCGAACCGGGCATCCGTGAAGCCGCGCGCGGCATCGGCATGACCTTCGGCCAGCGCCTGCGCATGGTCGAATTACCCATCGCCGTGCCGGTGATCCTCGCTGGTGTGCGCACTGCCGTGGTCATGAACATCGGCGTCATGACCATCGCCGCGACCATCGGCGCCGGTGGCCTGGGCGTACTCATCCTCGCTGCCATCAGCCGCAGCGACATGTCGATGCTGATTGTCGGCGCTGTACTGGTCAGTGTGCTGGCGATCATCGCCGACCTGATCCTGCAAGTGCTGCAACGTTCGCTGACTCCAAAAGGACTGCTCAAATGATCGAACTTCAAAACCTCAGCAAGACCTTCCAAAGCAACGGCAAAGATGTGAAAGCCGTGGACTCGGTGAGCCTGACCGTCAATGAAGGCGAAATCTGCGTGTTCCTCGGGCCATCGGGTTGCGGCAAAAGCACCACGCTGAAAATGATCAACCGCCTGATCAAACCGACCTCGGGCAAGATCCTGATCAACGGTGAAGACACCACAGGCCTCGACGAAGTGACGCTGCGCCGCAACATCGGCTATGTCATCCAGCAAATCGGTTTGTTCCCGAACATGACCATCGAGGAGAACATCGTCGTGGTGCCGAAACTGCTCGGCTGGGACAAGCAGAAATGCCACGACCGCGCCCGCGAGTTGATGAGCATGATCAAGCTCGATCCCAAGCAATATCTGCATCGCTATCCCCGCGAATTGTCCGGTGGCCAGCAACAGCGGATCGGCGTGATTCGCGCACTGGCCGCCGATGCACCACTGCTATTAATGGACGAGCCGTTCGGGGCAGTCGACCCGATCAACCGCGAGATGATCCAGAACGAGTTCTTCGAAATGCAGCGGGCGCTGAACAAGACCGTGATCATGGTCAGCCACGACATCGACGAGGCGATCAAGCTCGGCGACAAGATCGCGATTTTCCGCGCCGGCAAGCTGCTGCAGATCGATCACCCGGACACTTTGCTCGCGCATCCGGCGGATGAGTTTGTCAGCAACTTCGTCGGCCAGGACAGCACACTGAAACGCCTGCTGCTGGTGAAAGCCGAAGATGCGGCGGACAACGCGCCTTCCGTCAGCCCGCATACCCCGGTGGCCGAAGCGCTGGAGTTGATGGACGAGCATGACCGACGCTATGTGGTGGTCACTTGTGCCGAGAATAAAGCCCTGGGTTATGTACGACGTCGCGACTTGCACCGTCAGACCGGCACCTGCGCGCAGTACCAACGCGAGTTCAACGCCACGGCGGCGTACGACGAACATTTGCGCATCCTGCTGTCGCGCATGTACGAGTTCAATCGGGCGTGGTTGCCGGTGATGGATGCCGAGCGGGTGTTTCTTGGCGAGGTCACGCAGGAGTCGATTGCGGCGTACCTGAGTTCCGGACGTTCGCGGGGGATGAAGACCAATATCGTCTCGCCAGCTGAGGCAGTGGTCGCCTGATAGCTCACGTTACCCGGTAAAAATACAAAACCTGTGGGAGCGAGCTTGCTCGCGATGGCGTCATTTCAGACGACCACGATGCTGGCTGTGAAAATGTCATCGCGAGCAAGCTCGCTCCCACAGGTTCGATGCGATTTTCCAGTGATTCGCAGGCCGGAAAAAAATATCAACAGTAGCGTCTGTAAAAGCTATCCGAAAACACGCTCCTGAATACTCAAATCCCCTATCAGCCTACCTTTTCGCGGCCAACGTCGCCGATGTTGACGCTATCGTACTTACTAGCGACTTTGCACACAAAAGCGTCGAACGTGCAGGTATTTTTAACACTCCATAAATCCTCGGGAACATCCGACTGTCATCTGTGTCGGTTACAAAGAGTGATGCCTGCAACGCGCGTCAGAAGAGTGCAAAAACGCGACATTTTTTGTTGATCTCAAGCCCCTCACGCCCTAAAGTTCGCGCCGAACGTCCATGCTGGAAACGATCCATCCGGCTCAAGTACTGACGACGAGACAGCAAGGCCAAGGGAAAGCTGCACTTCCCATGGCCTTTTTGCTTTCGGCGACATGCCTTGGGAAGTAGGCGAACCAAAGTGGGGATACGGAGGACGTTCATTTGCACCCATTGATTAACAACGTTTGCCTTTAGGAGCTCCCAGGTATGTCGATCCAGGTCGAAGACTATTTCGCGCGTGAAACCTTTCAGAAAATGAAGGCGTTCGCCGACAAACAGGAAACCCCGTTCGTGGTGATCGACACCGCGATGATCAGCCAGGCCTATGACGACCTGCGCGCCGGTTTCGAATTCGCCAAGGTCTACTACGCGGTCAAGGCCAACCCGGCCGTCGAGATCATCGACCTGCTCAAAGAGAAAGGCTCGAGCTTCGACATCGCCTCGATCTACGAGCTGGACAAAGTGCTTGGTCGCGGCGTCAGCGCTGACCAGATCAGCTACGGCAACACCATCAAGAAATCCAAGGACATCCGCTACTTCTACGAGAAGGGCGTGCGCCTGTTCGCCACCGACTCCGAAGCCGACCTGCGCAACATCGCCAAGGCCGCACCGGGCTCGAAAGTCTACGTGCGTATCCTGACCGAAGGCTCGACCACCGCCGACTGGCCGTTGTCGCGCAAATTCGGCTGCCAGACCGACATGGCCATGGACCTGCTGATCCTCGCTCGCGACCTGGGCCTGGTGCCTTACGGCATCTCGTTCCACGTCGGCTCGCAGCAGCGCGACATCAGCGTCTGGGACGCGGCGATCGCCAAGGTCAAAGTGATCTTCGAACGTCTGAAGGAAGAAGACGGCATCCACCTGAAGCTGATCAACATGGGTGGCGGCTTCCCGGCCAACTACATCACCCGCACCAACAGCCTGGAAACCTACGCCGAGGAAATCATCCGCTTCCTGAAGGAAGACTTCGGTGATGACTTGCCGGAAATCATCCTGGAGCCAGGCCGCTCGCTGATCGCCAACGCCGGCATCCTGGTTAGCGAAGTGGTACTGGTTGCACGTAAATCCCGTACCGCGGTAGAGCGTTGGGTGTACACGGATGTGGGCAAGTTCTCCGGCCTGATCGAAACCATGGACGAAGCCATCAAGTTCCCGATCTGGACCGAGAAGAAAGGCGAAATGGAAGAAGTGGTCATCGCCGGTCCAACCTGCGACAGCGCCGACATCATGTACGAAAACTACAAGTACGGCCTGCCGCTGAACCTGGCCATCGGTGATCGCCTGTACTGGCTGTCGACCGGTGCGTACACCACCAGTTACAGCGCCGTCGAGTTCAATGGCTTCCCGCCGCTGAAGTCGTTCTACGTGTAAATACTGCGTAGAAAACAAAAAGCCCATGACCTGTCATGGGCTTTTTTGTTTATGCAGTTCCATGTAGGAGCGAGCTTGCTCGCGATGGATTTCAGAGCACCGCGTGTACTCAGACAGCACGCGTTATCGTTGTCCACCATCGCGAGCAAACTCGCTCCTACAGGGTTTCGAGCTGTTCGGCACGTTGTTTGTAATCCACAGCCATCGCCTGAATCTGTGGATCATTGGCGGCTGACAATGCCTCACAGGCCACTCGCAGAAAATTCAGGTTGCCACCGGCCAACGCCTTGCGCAGCCAGACCAGCGCATCCTCGATATTCCCTTCGTCGGTCAAGACCGCTGCAAAGCTGAACTGCCCGCGAAAATCCCCGCCTTCGGCCGAACGTCGATACCAGTTACGAGCCGCTGCCGGATTCACAGGACAGACCCGCCCTTCTTCCAGATACCGCCCCAACAGATTCATCGATTTTGCATGACCCAACTCAGCCGCACGGCGATAGAGACTCAGTGCCTGAAGCTGATCCTCAACCACCCCGCGACCGGTCGCCAGCAGATTGGCGTAGTTGTACATCGCCCAATCCAGCCCTGCAGTGGCGGCAAGTCGGTAATGCCTGGCCGCTAGCGATGCATCGGCAGCGCAGCCCCAACCATGCTCATGGCAACGACCGAGCATGTTGCGCGCCATGAGGTGCCCCTGGCGCGCTGCGATGCCGAACCAGCTCAGCGCCAGCGGTTGGTCCTGCGCGATCCCCTGGCCGTCGAGCAGAATCTGCCCGAGCAAGGCCTGGGCTTCGACCTCTCCTTCTCGTGCGGCAATCAGGATGGCCTGGGCAGCACGGGCCGGACTTTCGTCGAGCATCGCGCGCAGGCGCTCACCGTCGAGCATTTCCTCGCGGCGTAAACGAAAATCCGCCACTTACACCTCGACCCAGCGACGCAACAGGTTGTGATACGTCCCGGTCAGGCGGATCAGCGATGGATGATCGGGCACATCGCGGGTCAGTTGCTGGATTGCTCCGTCCATCTCGAACAACAGGGCGCGCTGGCTGTCTTCACGCACCAGGCTTTGCGTCCAGAAAAACGAGGCGAGCCGCGCTCCGCGTGTCACCGCATTGACCTTGTGCAGACTGGTGCCGGGATACAGCACCATGTCGCCGGCAGGCAGCTTCACCCGTTGGGTGCCGAAAGTGTCCTGGATCTCCAGCTCGCCGCCGTCGTAATCCTCCGGCTCGCTGAAGAACAGCGTGGCGGACAAATCCGTACGCACCCGCTCGATGCTGCCTTTTGGCTGACGCACCGCGTTGTCGATATGGAAGTCGAAACTGCCACCGGCGGTGTAACAGTTCACTAACGGAGGGAAGACTTTGTGCGGTAACGCTGCTGACATGAACAGCGGATTTTTCCACAGCCGCTCCAACATCGCCGCGCCGATCTCCTTGGCCAGCGGGTGACCTTCCGGCAACTGCAAATTGTGTTTGGCCTTCGCCGACTGGTAGCCGGCGGTGATCTTGCCATCGGCCCAATCGGCTTGCTCCAGAGCCTCGCGAATGCGCTGCACCTCGTCTTTTTCAAACAGGCCGGGAATGTGCAGCAGCATGACAAAGGCACCTGAAACCAAAGGGATGCCAATGGTATTGATTCTTATTGCCTGTGTAAAACACATCTGACGAATGAGTCAGCAGAAACCGTAAGGGTAAATTGTAAAGAATGTAAATTCAGTGCGAATAGTAATGTTTCGCAATTGATACGAATACGTGTTTACCCTATATTCCGCGGCCTCAAATCCTTGGGGAGGGGAACTCAAATGTCGCGTCAACAACCACAAGTACCGGTCAGTTCACCACGTCTGCTCGCATCGGCCATCGGCATGGCGATTACTGCCGGCTCTGCGGGCCACATGGTTTTCGCGGCGGAAAAAGCCGACGAAAAAGCACCGGGCAATGTGATTTCGCTGGGCGCCACCGCCATCACCGGCGAAGCTCAGGACGAGACGACCTACAACGTAGAGAAAGCCTCCTCGCCCAAGTACACCGCGCCGCTGGTGGACACACCGCGCTCGATCACCGTCATTCCGCAACAAGTGTTGAAAGACACGGGCGCCATGAACATGCAGGACGCCCTGCGCACCATTCCAGGCATCACCTTCGGTGCCGGTGAAGGCGGCAACCCACAGGGCGATCGTCCGTTCATTCGCGGCTTTGACGCCCAGGGCGATACCTACCTGGACGGCGTTCGCGATACCGGTTCCCAGAGCCGCGAGATCTTCGCCGTGGAATCGATCGAAGTCAGCAAAGGCCCGAACTCTGCCATCGGCGGTCGCGGCGCTGCAGGCGGCAGCATCAACCTGGTCAGCAAGAAAGCTCACCTGGGCAATTCGTTCGATGGTGGTTTCACCTGGGGCTCCGACCAGACCCAGCGCTACACCATGGACGGCAACTATCAGTTCACCGACACTGCCGCTGGCCGTCTGAACCTGATGAGCCATGAGAGCAACGTCGCCGGACGTGACAGCGTCGACTACGACCGCTGGGGTGTCGCACCGTCCCTGGCTTTCGGCCTGGGTACAGACACTCGCGTCAACCTCGACTACTACCACCTCGAAAGCAACGACACGCCGGATTCGGGCATTCCGTACTCGATCCCGACCACTCTCGCGGCTGGACGCACCAAGTCCAACCCGGACAAGCCGAATGACGGCGGCGACAGCAGCAATTTCTATGGTCTGACCGACCGCGACTTCCGCAAGACCCGCACCGACACCGCGACCTTCGCCATCGAGCACGACCTGAGCGACTCGCTGACCATCAAGAACACCCTGCGTCACGGCACCAGCATGCAGGATTACATCCTGACCCAGCCGGACGACAGTAAAGGCAACGTCAACAACGGCAGCGTCTGGCGCCGGGCGAACACCCGCGTGAGCAACACCGAGACAACCACCAACCAGACCGACCTGTTTGGTGATATCTACATCGCCGGGTTCAAGAACAGCTTCTCCACCGGTGTCGAATACACCCACGAGGAAAGTGAAAAATCCTCGTACAACGTCAACACGGACACTACCCCGGGAACGGCAGCGGTAACCAACAACTGCTCGCCGGCACTGATTGGCGCGCCAAGCGGTTACAACTGCACCTCGCTGTCCAACCCGACGCCGAATGATCCGTGGAGCGGTGCCATCTCCCGCAACTACGCGGGCACCGATACCAAGGCCAACACCTACGCACTGTATGTATTCGACACCCTGACCTTGTCCGAGCAGTGGCTGGTGAACATGGGCCTGCGCTACGACCATTTCGACACCGACTACAAAACCTTCAACGGTTCCAGCGTGACCACGTCCAAGGGCGATGACACCAGCGAGTTCGTTACCGGTCAGTTCGGTGTGGTGTACAAACCAGCCGAAAACGGCAGCATCTATGCCTCCTACGCGACATCTGCCACTCCACCGGGCAACACCCTGGGCGATGGCGCGGAAGGCAACCCGCTGGGCGGCACGCCGGATCGCAACGGCAACCTGCTCAAAAGCGACATGGAGCCGGAAACCACCAAGAACTACGAAATCGGTACCAAGTGGGATCTGCTGAACGATCGTTTGTCCCTGACTGCCGACATCTTCCGCACCGAGAAAGAAAACGCTCGTGTGCAAACCAACACCACTACGTTTGAAAACGTCGGCAAAACCCGCGTTCAAGGTATCGAACTGTCGGCCACCGGCAAGCTCACCGACAAATGGCAGGTCTTCGCCGGTTACGCCTACATGGACAGCGAGCAAGTCGATGGCGGCGACCTGCCGGCAAACAAAGCCAACAACGGCAACGAACTGCCTAACACGCCGAAAAACAGCGCCAGCCTGTGGACGACCTATCAGGTCACGCCAAGGCTGACCATCGGTGGCGGTGCGTTCTATGTCGATGACGTGTTCGGCAGTGCCGCCAACACCACCATGGTCGATTCCTACGTTCGTTACGACGCAATGGCGGCGTACAAGCTGACCAAGAACGTCGACCTGCAACTGAACGTACAGAACCTGACCGACGAAACCTACTACGACAAGGCGTTCTCGACTCACTTCGCCAACCAGGCGGCCGGTCGTACCGCTTTGCTGAGCACCAACTTCCACTTCTGATTGCCACTCACACTGCAATCCCTGTGGGTGAATGCTGAAATCAGACCTGGCCCCGTTCATCCACATGAACGGGGCCTTTGTGCGTAAAAAGAATGCTTCTCGACAACCCCACGGCATAATGCGCGCCGTGATGAATCAACTTGAACGAACAAGGCGAGCGACGTGTTGAAGAAAACCCTGTTCCAGTTGCACTGGTTTTTCGGCATCAGCGCCGGGCTGGTCCTGGCCCTGATGGGCATCACCGGGGCGGCGGTGTCGTTTCAGGATGAAATCCTGAGCACACTCAATCCTTCTGTGTTGCAGGTCGAGAAACAGGTCGCCGGTGTGCTGCCGCCCGTCGAACTGGTGGAGCGAATCGAAGCCGCATCGGGCAAAAAAGTCTCGATGCTCACGGTGGAGACCGACAGCGGCAGCGCCGCCAAAGTGTGGTTCACCCCGCCGCCGGGTGAACGCCGTGGCGAGATGCGCTACTTCGACCCGTACACCGCCGAGTTCCTCGGCGACGCCAACGGCCAGGGCTTTTTCGGCCTGATGCTGCAACTGCACCGTTTCCTCGCCATGGGCGACACGGGGCGGCAGATCACCGGCGCGTGCACGCTGATTCTGGTGTTCTTCTGCCTGTCCGGCCTGTACCTGCGCTGGCCTCGCCAGTGGAAAAGCTGGCGGACCTGGCTGACCCTGGACTGGAAGAAAAAGGGCCGCAGCTTCAACTGGGACCTGCACTCGGTGGCCGGCACCTGGTGCCTGGTGTTTTACCTTCTGGCGGCGATGACCGGGTTGTTCTGGTCCTATGAGTGGTACAACAAAGGCCTGACCCGGTTGCTCTCCGACTCACCACAGAGCGAACGCGTTCGCGGCGGACGCGGCCCTGCGCCAAGCGGTCCGGCACCGACGGCCGATTACGCGGCGATGTGGAGCAGCATCTACAGTGCGGCCGGTCCGCAACTGAGCTCCTATAACGTGCGCATGCCGCCCGTGGCCGGCCAACCAGCGACCGTTTACTTCCTGCTGAAAACTTCGCCTCACGACCGCGCCCTGAACCAGATCACCCTTGACCCGGCCACCGGCGTGGTCAAACGGGTTGATCGCTACAGCGACAAGAGCCTCAAGGCGCAACTGCTGACCAGCATCTATGCGCTGCACGTCGGTAGTTACTTCGGCATCGTCGGGCGCATTATCCTGACCATCGCCTCGCTGACCATGCCGCTGTTCTTCATCACCGGCTGGATGCTGTACCTGGATCGTCGGCGCAAAAAACGTCAGATCAAGGATGCGCGCAAAGATCTCGTGCAAACCGCCAGCGACGCGCCGGCGTGGCTGATCGGCTTCGCCAGCCAAAGTGGTTTTGCCGAACAGCTGGCATGGCAAACCGCCGGGCAATTGCAGGCCGCAGGCTTGCCGGTCAAAGTGCAGCCATTGGCGGACGTCAGCGAGCAGGACTTGCATGAATCGAACAATGCCTTGTTCGTGGTCAGCACCTTCGGCGACGGCGAAGCACCGGACAGCGCCCGCAGTTTCGAGCGCAAGGTACTGGGCCGGACACCGAGCCTGGGACGCCTGAATTACGCCGTCCTGGGGTTGGGCGACCGGCAGTATCAACACTTCTGCGGTTTCGCCAAACGCCTGCACGCCTGGTTGGGCGAACATGGCGCAAAGACCCTGTTCGCCCCGGTGGAGGTCGACAGCGGTGACCCTTACGCCTTGCGCCACTGGCAACAGCAACTGGGCCTGTTGACCGGCCAGGTCCCCGTGGATACCTGGCAAGCGCCCAGCTACGACAACTGGACCCTGCTGCATCGTGAACTGCTCAATCCGGACAGCAGTGGCTCGCCGGTGTACTTGTTGGGCCTCAAGCCTCCTTCCACCAGCAGTTGGCTGGCGGGCGACCTGGTGGAAGTGATGCCGCGCAATTGCCCGTGGGCCATCGAGCACTTCCTCGACGGCATGGGGATTCACGGTGAAACCAAGGTGCAACTCAACGGCCTTGAAGAAACCCTCGAACAGGCCCTGGCCAGCCGCCAGTTGCCGGAGAACCGCGCCCACCTGGTCGGCCTGCACGCCCAAGCGTTGGCAGAGGCCCTCGTGCCGCTGGCCATGCGCGAGTATTCCATTGCGTCGATCCCGGCCGATGGCGTGCTGGAATTGATCGTGCGTCAGGAAGTGCATGCCGACGGCAACCTCGGTGTCGGTTCCGGTTGGCTGACCGAACACGCGCCGGTGGGCAGTTCCATCAGCCTGCGCGTGCGGCGCAACAGTGGTTTCCATCTGCCGGCCCAACCGGTGCCGATGATCCTGCTGGGCAATGGCACGGGCCTGGCCGGGTTGCGCAGCCTGCTCAAGGCCCGGATTGCCGATGGTCAGCAACGCCAGTGGCTGCTGTTTGGCGAGCGCCATCGCGAGCACGATTACCTGTGCCGAAAGGAGCTGGAGGAGTGGCTGATCAATGGTGATCTGGCGCGCCTCGACCTGGCATTTTCCCGCGACCAGGCCGAAAAGATTTACGTACAGGATCGCCTGCGTGAATCGGCGGCCGAGCTCAAGAAGTGGCTGGCGGACGATGCGGTGATCTACATCTGCGGCAGCCTTCAAGGCATGGCTTCGGGCGTGGATCAGGTGCTCAACGAAGTGTTGGGTAGCGCCGAAGTGGAGCGCCTGATCGAACAGGGCCGCTACCGCCGCGACGTGTACTGATTCACTGAGTTCCCTGTGGGAGCGAGCTTGCTCGCGATTACGGTCTATCAGTCAACCAATGTGTTGAATGTAATACCGCCATCGCGAGCAAGCTCGCTCCCACAAGGGTTCATGTATCCATCTCCATCTCAAACCGGCTGCAGCTTTTTCTCAAATACAGACACCCCGTCCAGATCCCGCAACACCACGCTCAACTCCCCGCTCTGCCCATCGATGTTCACCTCGCCAAAAAACTGAAACCCGGCAAACGGCGAGACGTTCTGCGCGGGCGGCGCCTTCTCGAACACCACTTCAGGACCAAAGGTTTTATCCAGCGAGTTCGGTCCAAAGCTACCGGCATTCAGCGGTCCGGCGACGAACTCCCAGAACGGTTCGAAATCCTGAAACGCCGCCCGATCCGGATGGTAATGATGGGCAGCGCAGTAATGCACATCCGCGGTCAGGAACAGGAAGTTGCGCACCTCTTGCGCCCGCAGAAAGCCGAGCAGTTCTGCGATCTCCAGCTCACGCCCCTGTGCCGGGCCGGGTTCACCGTTGGCCACGGCCTCCCAGCGCGCTACACCAGGGCTGACCTCGCCGTCGGGCACGCCGAGGCCAATGGGCATGTCGGCGGCGATCACTTTCCATTGCGCGTTCGAGGCCTGCATTTCGCGCTTGAGCCAGTCCAGTTGCTCACGCCCGAGGAAAGGTTTTTCAGCGCCCTGATTGTCATCGTTGGGCCCGCGATAACTGCGCATGTCCAGTACAAAAACATCGAGCAGCGGCCCGTAACCAAGCTTGCGATAGATCCGCCCGCCTCCATCGGCACTCTGCAAACGCATCGGCGCATATTCAAGCCAGGCCTGGCGTGCGCGGCCCACCAGACTGTGGATATCTTTGTCCTGGTAACGCGCGTCCAGCTGCTTGCCCGGCGACCAGTTGTTCACCACTTCGTGGTCGTCCCACTGCCAGATCTGCGGGACCTCGGCGTTGAAGCGACGGATGTTTTCGTCCATCAGGTTGTAGCGGTAATTGCCGCGGTACTCATCGAGGGTCTCGGCAACTTTGCTCTTGGCCTCGGTGGTGATGTTGCGCCACACACGGCCACCTTCTGTGATGAGCTGTTCCGGGATCGGACCATCGGCGTAAATGGTGTCGCCACTGTGGATAAAAAAGTCTGGCAGACGCAGGCGCATTGCTTCGTAGATGCGCATGCCGCCAATGTCCGGGTTGATGCCGAAGCCCTGGCCGACGGTGTCGCCGCTCCAGACAAAACGGATGTCACGGCGGGCCTGCGGCACGCTGCGCAAGTGACCGAACCAGGGCTCGCTGGCAACGCCATTCCGGGTGTCTTCGAACTGCACGCGATAGAAGATCGCCTGGTCGGCGGGCAACCCGGTGAGTTCGACCCGGGCGGTGAAATCGGTGCGCGCATCGACCAGGGGCGAGACGAATCGCCGTGGGTTGGGAAACAGACTGCGGGTGTCCCACTCCACCACCATCCGCGCGGGGCGGTCGCAGCGGCTCCAGATGATCGCCCGGTCGCCCAGCAGGTCGCCGGACTGTACGCCGTCGGTGAGTTGCGGCCGATCCTTGACCGAAGCGATCACCGCCGGCGCCAGCCCCGGCAACAACAGCCCGGCGCCGACCGCTTGCATGACACGACGGCGCCCGAGGTTGAAATCGCTCATGGTGTTCTCCCTGGAAAAGGAAAAACTAAAGCATGGCTGGATGAAGCCGGCATGACATCCCCACCCTGTAGGAGCGAGCCCGCTCGCGAAAAACCAATGGGCGCCGCTGGGCATCTGGTTTGACGCGTTATCGTTCGCGACCATCGCGAGCAAGCTCGCTCCCACAGGGTCAGGTGTCAGGCGGTGACGGGTTCTACCGCCAACTCCACCACCTCCGGCCGTTTCACCAGCGCATACGCCACCGCCGTCAACAGACTCCCCGCCACAATCGCCAACAGGTAGAGCAGCGCATGGTTGATTGCATTCGGGATCGCCAGGACGAACAACCCACCATGGGGCGCCATCAATTTGCAGCCGAAATACATCGACAACGCACCCGTCAGCGCACCGCCGGCGATGCTCGCCGGAATCACCCGTAGCGGATCTTTCGCCGCAAAAGGAATCGCCCCTTCAGAGATAAAGCACAGCCCCAGCACCAGCGCTGCTTTGCCGGCCTCGCGCTCGGTCTGGGCGAACTTGCGTCGGGCAATGAACGTGGCGATGCCCAGGCCGATCGGCGGCACCATGCCGGCCGCCATGGTCGCCGCCATCGGCGCGTAGCTCTGCGACGCCAGTAACCCCACCGAAAACGCATAGGCCGCCTTGTTGATCGGCCCGCCGAGGTCGACGCACATCATGCCGCCCAGCAACACACCGAGCAGAATCGCGTTGGTGGTGCCCATGCTGTCGAGAAAGTTCGTGAGCCCGGCAAGCATCCCGGCGACCGGTTTGCCGACCACGTAGATCATCACCAGACCGGTGAACAGACTCGCCAGCAGCGGGATGATCAGGATCGGCTTGAGCGCCTCAAGACTTTGCGGCAATCGCGCATAACGGTTGATCGCCCTGGCCGCATAACCGGCAAGAAAGCCGGCAATGATCCCGCCGATGAAACCGGCGCCCAAGGTGCTCGCCAGCAGTCCGCCAATCATCCCCGGCGCGAGGCCCGGACGGTCGGCGATGGAATAGGCGATATAGCCTGCCAGCAGCGGCACCATCAGCTTGAACGCGCTGTCGCCACCGATCTGCATCAACGCCGCCGCCAGTGTGCCCTCCTCCTTGAACGCGGTGATGCCGAACACGAACGACAAGGCGATCATCAAGCCGCCGGCCACCACCATCGGCAACATGAAGGACACGCCGGTCAGCAAGTGTTTATAGACGCCCGTCTTCTCCTGTTTGGCCGTTGTTTTGGCAGCGCTCGATGCGCTTTCCTGTTGACCTTCGGCCAAGGCCTTTTTCAACGTCGCTTCGGCTTGCTTGAGGGCAATGCCGGTGCCGCAGCGATAGATTTTCTTGCCGGCGAAACGCTCGGTGGCGACTTCGATATCGGCCGCCAGCAGCACCACATCGGCCTCGGCAATCGCTTGCGCGCTCAACGGATTGCGCGCGCCGACCGAGCCCTGGGTTTCCACCTGCAGCTCATAGCCCAGGCGCTTGGCCGCTTGCTGCAAGGCTTCGGCGGCCATGAACGTGTGAGCGACACCCGTCGGGCACGCGGTAACGGCCACCAGTCGCGGCGCATTCTGGACAACCGCTACAGGTTCGACGACGGCCTCTTCGGCGGCGTAAACCTGAGCGTCCTGCGCTCCACGGCGCAGCACGGCTTCCACGTCTTGCAGGGCCTGGGCCGGGGTGCTCTGGAACACCCGCTTGCCGACAAAGCGCGACATTTCCACCGGCGCGCTGGTCACCAGCAGCACCCACTCAGCCGCGTCGAGGGTGGCCGCCGACAGTTGCTTTTCGGGATGCGCGGCATCGGTGACTTCGACACTGGTGCTCCAGCCCTGGCGCTGGGCCGCGGCATCGAGCAGCCGGGCACACAGCACACTGGTGACCATGCCGTTCGGGCAGGCCGTAACGATGGCTAACTTCATGACAATCCCTCTTATTGTTCTGTCAGGGGACGCACGCGCACACCCTGTTCGAGCTGCGCCAGTTGCGCTGCATCGCCAATGCCGAATCCGATCTGGGTCACTGCCATCGCGGCAATCGCCGTGGCGGTGCGCAAGGTCTGCTCCGGCGTATCGGCACTGAGCAAACCGTGGAGCATCCCCGCCAGCAACGAATCACCCGCGCCCACCGTGCTGGCGACGTTGACCCTGGGTGGTGTGGCATGCAGCGCCGAGCCAACGCTGAACCAGTTCACGCCATCGACACCATGGGAAATCACCACATGCTCGATGCCCTGGGCATGCAAACGCTCCGCCGCCAAGGCCTGGGCACTGACCGACACGACCTCGCAGCCCAGCACCTCGGCCAGCTCTTCAGTGTTGGGTTTGATCAGCCACGGCCCCGCTTTCAGCGCTGCGCGCAATGCCTCGCCGCTGGTGTCGAGGGCGACATTCAGCCCCAGGTTCTTCAAGCGCAAGATCAACGCCTGCAACCATTGCGCACTGACGCCCAGCGGCAAGCTTCCGGCGACAACCACCGCATCGTGCCCCGGAGCAATCTGCTCCAGTCGATCCATCAAGGCCTGCTGCGCCGCCTCGCTGACCTGCGGCCCCGGCCCGTTGATGTCGGTGATGCGGCCGTCGCTTTCCGCCAGTTTGATATTGCTGCGGGTTTCGCCCGGAACACGGATGAAGGCATCGACAAAACCGCGTTTGGCGAACAATGTTTCGAACGCTTGCAGGTTGTCTTCGCCAAGAAAGCCACTGACGGTCAGTTGATGCCCGAGGTCCGCCAGCACTTGCGCCACGTTCACGCCTTTGCCGGCGGCGTGGGTGTGCATCACATCGCTGCGGTTGACCTGGCCGGCTTCAAGGCGCGGCAACTGGACGGTCAGGTCCAGCGCCGGGTTAAGGGTTAGGGTAAGTATCCGGGCCATTACAGGGCCTCCACTAATGCGCGCACTTCATTGGCGCTGCCCACGGCCAGGGCCTGTCGGGCAAGGGTTTGAGTCTGAGTGAAGCCCAGTTCGCGAATCCGCGCCTTGACCTCGGCAATGCTGCGCGCCCCGACGCTGAGCTCATCCACTCCGAGGCCGACCAGCACCGGCACCGCCAGCGGGTCGGCCGCCAGCTCGCCGCACACACCAACCCATTTACCGTGAGCATGGGCCGCACGCACGGTGATGTCGATCAGTTGCAGCACTGCCGGATGCAAGCCATCGGCCTGGGCCGACAGCGTCGGATGGCCACGGTCGATGGCCAGGGTGTACTGGGTCAGGTCGTTGGTGCCGACGCTGAAGAAATCGACTTCCTTGGCCAGGACCGGCGCCAGCAATGCCGCCGACGGCACTTCGATCATGATCCCCAGTTGCAGGTCGGCGACCGGGATTTCCTGGCGCAGGCGTTCGGTCATGTCACGGGCCTGGCGCCACTCGTCGACGCTGCCCACCATCGGGAACATGATCCGCAACGGCCGGTTGTCGGCAGCCCGCAGCAAGGCGCGCAGTTGCGCTTCCATGATCTGCGGACGCTGCAAGGTCAGGCGAATGCCGCGCACGCCGAGGAACGGGTTCTCTTCCTTCGCAATCGGCCAGTACGGCAGCGGTTTGTCGCCACCGACATCGAGGGTGCGCACCACCAGCGGCCGTCCGGCCAGACCGTCGAGAACGCGGCGGTACTCGATTTCCTGGGTCGCCTCGTCGGGCGCTTGCGGGTGGGCCATGAAAATCAGTTCGGTGCGCAACAGGCCAATGCCTTCGGCGCCCTGCTCCACCGCACTGGTGACGCCGGCGCTTTCACCAATGTTGGCGAACACTTCGACGGCGTGGCCATCGATGGTCAATGCCGGTTGATGACGCAGTTCAGCAGCCGCCTTCAAGCGTTGCTCGCGGGTATCGCGTTCGGCCGTGGCGCGCTGCAAGGTCGCCGCGTCAGCGTCCACATGCAGACGACCACGCTGGCCATCGAGCAGCAAAGCCGTACCCGGTGCCAGCAGCAACACGCCGGGACCGGCGCCGACCAAGGCCGGAATACCCAGCGCCCGGGCAACAATCGCACTGTGCGCCGTAGCACCACCCCGAGCGGTGAGAATCCCCGCCACGCGAGCCGGGTCGAGACGCGCGACGTCGGACGGGCCGACCTCGTCCATCACCAGAATGTACGGTTGATCCGGTTCGCTCGGGGTTTCGATGCCGCTGAGCTGCATCAACACCCGACGCCCGATGTCGCGCAAGTCGGCCGCACGCTCGGCGAGCAAGGCATCCTGCAACGCTTCCTGTTGCCGAGCCGCCGCTTCAATCACGGCCATCCACGCCGCCTCGGCGCTTTCGCCCTGCTTGAGGCGCGTATCGACCTCATCGGTCAGTTCCGGGTCGTCGAGCATCTCTTGGTGGGTAATGAAGATTTCGCGAATGGCTTTGCTCTTGCTGCGCTCGATCAGGCCCTGGATATCACGGCGTACCTGCTCCAGGGCGTGCTGGAGGCGCTTGCGCTCGATGCCGGCGGACTCGCCGCGCAACGGGTAATCGATGGTTTGCAGCACCTGAATATGCGCCGGGCCGATAGCGATCCCCGGAGCCGCGGCAATCGCCTGAACCACGCTGCCAGATAACGGAGCGAGGACCACTTCGGCCATATCGGCAACGACTTCACGCGCCTGACTTACCGGCGGCAGCGGTTCGACTTCCTCCCCGAGGCCTTCTTCGATGGCGGCCAACAAGGCCGGCAACGCATCCGCCGCGATGCCCGGTTCGGCGATGATTTCCAGGACCTGTCCCCGACGGGCGCCGAGGCTGAGCAACTTGCTCAAGCTCTTTACCGACACCGCACTGTCATGGCCATCGACGATGCGTACGCGGATGTCACCTTCAAAACTCTTTGCCAGTTGCGCGAGGATTTTCGCCGGGCGCGCATGCAAACCGTGGGCGTTGGCCAATGCAATTCGCGCGCTGGGCCAGTCGGCAGGCACTTCACCACCGAGCACTTCGAGGACCTTGCGGCTGCTGGTGGCACGTCCCAACTCATGGCCACGCCCTTCGATCAACAACGCGCACAAGCGTTCGAGCAGGGCTTGATGGGCCTCACCGAGGCTGGCCAGGCAGAACAGTCCAGTGAGTGGCTGGCCGAGATAACGCAGCGGTCTGTCCGGGGTGACGAAGGCCAGGCCCGGACGCTTCACCGTCTGCTCGCTGTGCAGCCACCACAGGCCATCGCCCAGGGGTAGCGCTTCAACCTGCTGCAACACGGCGGAGAAACCGTTGCTCACGCAGTCGGCCTGCCGCAGCAAACGTGCACCACGCCAGACCAGCTCTTCGAAATCTTCAGCCGCCACACCGAGACCGATCATCTGTGCATCCAGCGCCAACTCCTGCGGCGCGCCTTGCAGCAACTTCAGCAAGGCTTCGGCGGAACCGGCGCGACGCAGGGCCTGGCCCAGGTCAGTCTCGCCGAGGGCGCGGGTGAGCAATTGCAACAGGCGCAGATGTTCATCGGATTTGGCGGCGATGCCGATCGCCAGGTAAACGATATGACCATCGCCCCAGTCCACGCCATCGGGGAACTGCATCAGACGCACACCGGTGGTGAACACCAGGTCGCGGGTTTCGGGCGTACCGTGGGGGATGGCAATACCTTGACCGAGAAAGGTCGAGCCCTGAGCCTCCCGCGCCTGCAAGCCGGCGAGATAACCCTCGGCAACCAGGCCGTCGGCGACCAGATGCCCGGCCAGCAATTGCAGGGCTGCGGACTTATCCACAGCCGACTGGCCCATCGAAATCTGCTCTACAGTGAGCTCGAGCATGCTTTCTCCTTTTTGGCGCCTTGGGGCACCAGGTATTGTTTTGAATGAGTCAGCTTAGGCGCTTGGTCATCGCTTTTGGCGGTTTCACGGCAGAACCGGCCAAAGGCGCCTAAAACGTAGAAAATACGCTTGCTGAAACGTTTAATCTATATCGATTGGCACGTTACTCGAAATTGGCCCATCCTTGAAGTCCAACTTGTCGGATGCGTTGCGACAATGGTCGCCTGCCTTAATCGGTTAGGATTGACGAAAATGTCGAGGCAATCTCGAAAAAACAAGGAAACAGCGGGTTGAAACTCAGTGATATCGCCCAGTTGGCCGGTGTGTCCGTCACCACCGCCAGCTATGTCATCAATGGCAAGGCCGAACAACAGCGCATCAGCAGCGCTACCGTCGAACGCGTGCGCGCGGTCGTCGAACAACATGGCTTCACGCCTAACCCACAGGCCGCCGGATTGCGCAGCCGACACACCCGCACATTGGGGTTCATTCTGCCGGATCTGGAAAACCCCAGTTACGCGCGAATCGCCAAATTGCTGGAACAAGGTGCGCGGGCCCGGGGTTATCAGTTGCTGATCGCCAGCTCCGACGATGCGCCGGACAGCGAACGGCAATTGCTGCAGTTGTTCCGCGCCCGGCGCTGCGACGCACTGATCGTTGCCAGCTGCCTGCCGCCCGGCGACGACAGCTATCGCCAATTGCAGGCCAAGGGCATTCCGATCATCGCCATCGACCGGGTCATGGAACCCGAGCATTTCTGCTCGGTGATCAGTGACGACCGCGAGGCCAGCCTGCAACTGACCCGCAGCCTGCTCGACCCCTTGCCCAAACAGATCGCGCTGATCGGCGCCCGCCCGGAGCTGAGCATCAGCCAGGAACGTTGCGCCGGCTTCAAAGAGGCGCTCGTCGGGTTCAACGGTGAGGTGCTGATTGAAGAAGGCGAATCCTTCAGCCGCGAGTGCGGCAAACAATTGATGGAAGAATTGCTGCAGCGCCTGGGCCATTTGCCCGATGCCCTGGTGACCACATCCTACGTGCTGCTTCAAGGCGTGTTCGATGCGCTGCACGACTTCCCGCTGAAAAACCGCCCGCTGCGCCTCGGCACGTTCGGCGACACTCAGTTGCTGGACTTCCTGCCGCTGCCGGTCAACGCCATGGCCCAGCAGCACCAGCTGATTGCCGACAAAGCCCTCGCGCTGGCCCTGGCAGCCATCGAGCAGTCGGATTACCGGCCCGGTGTGCAAGCCATTGCGCGCACGTTCAAGCAGCGTATTCGCCAGGACTGAACCGTGGAGCTGATCGACACCCACACCCATCTGGATTTTCCGGACTTCGACGCCGACCGTCAGGCGCTGCTGGCCGAAAGCCGCGCCCTCGGGGTGCGGCGGATCGTGGTGCTGGGGGTTTATCAGGCCAATTGGCAGCGGGTCTGGGAGCTGGTGCAAAACGATCCCGACCTGCATGCGGCGTTCGGATTGCACCCGGTGTATCTGGACGATCATCGCCCTGAAGACTTGAGCGAACTCGGCGATTGGCTGACCCACCTGGCTGGCCATCGGCAACTGTGTGCCGTCGGCGAGATCGGCCTGGACTACTTCATCGAAAACCTGGACCGCGACCGCCAGCAGGCGTTGTTCGAGGCGCAATTGCAATTGGCGGCGGACTTCAATCTTCCAGCACTGATCCATGTGCGGCGTAGCCATGCGGCGGTGATTGCCACGCTCAAACGGTTTCGCCTGAAACGGGCCGGCATCATCCACGCCTTTGCCGGCAGCCAGGAAGAAGCCCGGGAATACATCAAGCTGGGTTTCAAACTCGGCCTGGGCGGCGCCGCGACCTGGCCTCAAGCACTGCGCATGCACCGAGTGCTGGCCAAGCTACCGCTGGATTCTGTGGTGCTGGAAACCGACTCCCCGGACATGGCGCCCGCCATGTTCCCCGGCCAACGCAACAGCCCCGCGCATCTGCCCGCGATCTGCGCGGCACTGGCCGACATCATGGCGATCAGCCCCGAGCAATTGGCTGCGACCAGTACGGCCAATGCCTGCGAGTTGTTCAACTGGTGAATCAAATCCTGTGGTATCAGGCGACCGCTACACCCGAAACGCGCTGATCAACTGTTTCAACTCCACGACCTGGGCCGACAACGCCCGGCTGGCATCTTCGGTCTGATGCGCACCTTCAGCGGTGCGCTCGCCAGCGCGATTGATCTCGACGATGTTCTGGTCGATGTCGTGAGCCACGGCGGTTTGTTGCTCCACTGCGGCGGCAATCTGCTGGTTCTGGTCGACGATCATGCCGACCGCTCCCAAGATGTTTTCCAGCGCCCGCTGGACCTTTTCCGACTGCCCGACCGTGCCATTGGCCATTTCATGGCTGGTGCCCATGGCCTTGACCGCAGCGCCGACACCGCCATGGAGCCTGGCGATCATCTGCTCGATTTCTTCGGTCGATTGCTGGGTTCGTTTGGCCAGGGTCCGGACTTCGTCGGCTACCACGGCGAAACCAAGGCCCTGCTCACCGGCCCGTGCCGCCTCGATGGCAGCATTGAGCGCCAGCAGGTTGGTCTGCTCGGCGATACTCTTGATCACTTCGAGCACACGGCTGATGGACTGGCTGTCGCTGGCCAGCTGGTTGATCACCAGTACCGATTGATCGATCTCGCTGGCCAGCGCGGCAATGCTGCCTTGCTGCGACTCCACCAGGCCACGACCACTGATGGTCTCATCGTTGACACTGTGGGCACTGCTCACCGCCGCGGCGGCACTGCGCGCCACTTCCTGGGAAGTGGCCGACATCTGGTTCATCGCCGTGGCCACTTGTTCGATCTGCGTGCGCTGCCCGGCGACGGCCTGGTTGCTTTGCGCGGAAACGCTTTCCACCTGGCCGGCCTGACGCTCGACTTCGCTGACGGTCTGCCCCACCCGCTCGATCAGGTCATGGATCTTTTTCACCGTGCCGTTGAACACTTCGCCCAGCTCCCCCAGCTCATCGCGGCTGTGGGCGCTGAAGGTCACGGTCATGTCGCCGGCCGCCACCTTGTCCATCACCGCGCCCAGGCGCTTGAGGGTGGTGCGGGTCGAGGCATAGAAAGCGCCGTAGAGATAAAAGATCAACACAAAGACGACTGACAGCGCCACGGCCTGCAAGACCATGTGCGTGCGATTCTGCTCAAGTCGCTGCTGCAATTGCGGGCCGAGATACTTCAGGACCGCTTCGTTGAGTTGGTAGGTCTGGTCCATCAGGGCGCTGACCTGATCGTAAAAGCCCTGCCACGGCGCGTCGAGGGTATCAGCCATGACCACTTGTTCTTCGAACAGCTCGCTGGCTTTCTTCAAGGATGCCCGGCTGCTATCGGCCTGAGTGACCAGGGTCTCACGCGCAGCCTTGCTGGAACCCAGGGCATCCTGCAACTTCAGGCCATACTCGGCCTGGAGCTTTTCAATCTGCGCCAGCAATTCATCGAAACGGGTACTCGAAGCCGAGTTGATGAACCCCTGCCCCAACGAGTAAGACCCCATTGCCCGACCTTCGCCCAGGATCTGAGTGACCCGCGGCGTGACGAGGGTGACGAGCTCGCTCAACTGGCGCATGTCGCTCTGGTTGTCGCGACTGAGGCCGGACTGGCTGGTAATGAGCTGGCTGAAAATCTGCGCGCTGCCCACCAGCTTGCCGATCAAGGCACTTTTGCTTTGCAGGGAATTTTCCGTTTGCTGGGCCTTGAACGCGGCGATCATTTCATCGCGTTTGCCATCAAACACCGCAACCTGCTCCGGGTCGCTGGTCATCGCCGTCAGCCCTTGCAGGCGAGTCAGAATATTCTGCTCAAGGGCGTTGATTTTCGACTCGACGTTGCCGGCCTTGCCGGATTGGCCGAGGCTGACATTGATCTGCACCAGGTTGTTCAGGGTTTCCAGATCGCGCCGCAACGTCAGGCTGCTGCCCAACAGGTCGAGACTTTGCAGCTCGATGCGCGTGCCCTGGAATTCGCGGTAGGAGTCACGCACCAGATAGAAGTTGGTCACCAGCATCGGCACCAGGAACAGTACGCTGATCAGGCTGAACTTCATACCGAAGCTCAGGCGGTTCATCAGTGCGACAGCGGGATAGAGCAAGCTCTTCACTGGATGTCTCCCTTCAGTTTCTTATTTTTTTTATTGGCAGGCGCAGACAGAAAGCAGATGGCCACTATTCGACGCTATCTCTGTATAACTTAAATCGGCAGGAGGTTTTGTAACTTAAGGTTAACGACAGAAGTCCGCGAGCGATACGAAGCGAACTCAATGTGGCGAGGGGGCTTGCCCCCTCGCCACAATGGCTCAGACAGCCGGGTTAATGCAGGACCGTCCACAACGCAAACCCGGCATACCAGAGCACCGCCGCACGCAGCAGCAGCGCCCAGATGCGATCCAGATTGTTGATACCTTCCGCGCCGGTCACCGGCGCCGGAATTTCACCGGCCACCAGCCCGACTTTCACGATCAATTGCGCGGCGCTGATGTTCCAGTTCAGCAGCTCATGCAGCATCACCCGACTGACCGCGACAAAATTGCCGACCAACGCCAGGCTCGCGGCCAGCAGACGCACCGGCAACCAGTCGAAGGCGTGACGCAGTTGCCCGGCGCGCTCGATCACTGCAGGGTTTTTCCCGTGCTCTTCGGCCAGCGCCAGCAACCGATAACTCAGCGCCGCAACCGGACCCAACAGGAAGTACCAGAAAATCACCGCGAAAAAGCTCTGGTAGGCTTCCCACAGCAAATGCCCTTCGACCTGCTCCAGCAGCTGCTCGCCATTGTCTGCGCAGATATCCAGATCGCGCTGGGCGACATGGGCCGCCGCTTGCAGGTCCTCCCGACGCCAGGCATCGCGGAACGGCCCGAGATCGCCCAGTAGATCACCGCGCCCCAGGCTGTAGATGACTACCAGCATATGGATCGGCAACGCCAGCAAGCCGTAGGCCACCGGCTCGATGACGACCAGCAGCAACCCCAGCAACGCCACCGGCAACAAGACCAGTATCGACAGCACCAACCATGGTCGGTTTGAAAATCGCGGGCTGGCCTCAAGCTTGTTCAGCTCGTGTGTCCAGCCATTGTCACGCTGAACCCGATGGCGCAGGGCCGAGAACTTCTCGATCCACACCGCCAACAGCAACACCAGAAAACTCATCGTCCTTCCTCTTGTGCCAGGGCGGCACGATAGCGTGCCCAGTCGAACGCCGGCCCTGGATCGGTTTTGCGCCCCGGTGCAATGTCGCTGTGCCCGCAGATGCGCTCTGTGGTGATTGCCGTGAACGCCTGTTGCAACTGGCGCGTCAGGGCTGTCAACGCGTGGTATTGCGCGTCGGTGAACGGCAGATCATCCGTGCCTTCGAGCTCGATGCCCACGGAAAAATCGTTACAGGTTTCCCGCCCCTCGAAGCTCGAGACGCCCGCATGCCACGCACGCTCAAGGCACGAAACAAACTGGGTAACGGTACCGTCACGTTCGATCAGAAAGTGCGCCGACACCCGCAAGTCCACGATCCCTTCAAAATAGGGATGTTCGGTGACATCCAGACGATTCTGGAAAAACTCCTGCACCTTGCCGGTGGCGAACTGCGCCGGCGGCAGGCTGATGTTGTGGATCACCAGCAGGGAAATTTCGCCTGTGGGGCGCGCATTGAAGTTGGGAGAGGGGCAGACATGCACACCCTGAATCCAACCGCTCGCGGGGTCCAACTGCATACCGATTCCTTCAACGTCGACTGTATTGGCACAGTATGCCGCGATAATCCCCCAGGACGCGATCACTTGCCGCGTTTGAGGTTGCCGATCTCAAACAGGCGTATGTTCGGAATCGACAGCCAACGCCGGTAACGTCAGGGATTCGACCAAATACAGGTGCCAGCGCAAACGTAACGCTCTGATGCCTTGGGTTGGTCGGTGCCATGGCCCTATAATCGAGCCACTTTGTTTGTGGAGTCCGTTATGCCGAATCTACGTCTCGCCGATCTGACCGCCGAAATCGAAGCCAACGTGCGCCGTGCGCTGCATGAAGACATCGGCAGCGGCGATATCACCGCGCAGTTGATCCCGGCTGAACGCCTGGCCAAAGCCACCATCATTACCCGCGACGCGGCCGTCATCAGCGGCACCGCCTGGGTGGATAACGTGTTTCGGCAACTGGACCCGCGGGTGGCGGTGCACTGGCAGGTTGCCGACGGTGAACGGGTGACGCCCAATCAGGTGCTGTTCCACCTCGAAGGCCCTGCGCGCTCACTGCTGACCGGCGAACGCAGCGCCCTGAACTTCCTGCAACTGCTCTCCGGCGTGGCGACCCGCGCGCAATACCTGGCGGACTTCGTGGCCGAGACTCAGGTCAAGCTGCTCGACACCCGCAAAACACTGCCGGGGCTGCGCCTGGCGCAAAAGTACGCCGTGACCTGCGGCGGTTGCCATAACCACCGCATCGGCCTGTATGACGCCTTCCTGATCAAGGAAAACCACATCGCCGCCAGCGGCGGCATCGCGCAGGCCATTGCCGCCGCGCACAAGATCGCCCCGGGCAAACCGGTCGAGATTGAAGTGGAAAGCCTGGATGAACTCAAGGAAGCGCTGGCGGCCGGTGCCGACATCATCATGCTCGACGAACTGAGCCTGGACGACATGCGTGAAGCCGTGCGCCTGAATGCCGGCAAGGCCAAGCTGGAGGCCAGCGGCGGGATCAACGAAAGTACGTTGCTGCCAATTGCACAGACCGGGGTGGATTACATTTCGATCGGTGCGATGACCAAGGATGTGAAGGCGGTCGATCTGTCGATGCGCCTGAGTCTCTGATCACACGTATGTGAGTTGCCAAAACTGTAGGAGCGAGCTTGCTCGCGATGTACCTGAGAGCGCCATGTTTAACCAGTAAACAGGCGTTATCGTTAACGACCATCGCGAGCAAGCTCGCTCCTACATGAGTGTCAGACCACCAGATTGTTCATCTCGCAGTACTCTTCCCACTCGACGCCCAACACCTCGGCTGCTTCCTTGTGCAGTTTCAGGCGTTCGGTCTCGTATTCTTCCGGGGTTGATGTGTACTTGAGCGTCAGTTCCCACGGTTGCAAGCCCTGGGCTTCGGCTTCATCCTCGAACGCCCACTGGATCTGGTCTTTCTGATCGTCGGCGGACAAGTCCTTGATCTCGTCCATCAACTCGGGGGCATCCAGCACATACTTCTTCAGCGCTTCTTCGTGTCGGGCTTCCTGGGTCATCTCTTTAACAGTCATGGCGTTCTCGCTGATCTGGGAATGGAAGATGGATCTGGATCTTCAAGGATCTCTCTGACACAAAAAACCGGATCAAGCCCGGTTTATCTGGCCTTCAGAACCATTCTGGATCATCTGAAAACTGCTGGGCGTTGCTCAGGCAGACTCCGAATATAGGACGTTTGGCTGAGGATTTACACGTCTCTTTACATCTCCCCACAAAAAGTTGTGCACACAATGTTTTGATGGCGGCGGGAACATAAATTCAAACAGCGATCAGGACCGCGAACTCGAGAACCTCAAGCGCACCGTCGAGAACCTGAGCGGAAAGGTGAAACAAGCGAGGGAGATATGGTGCCCGAGACAGGAATCGAACCTGCGACCTTCGCGTTACGAGTGCGCTGCTCTACCGGCTGAGCTACACGGGCGGTGGGCTAAACCTAGCACCGAGTTTCGGCAACGGCAACGTCGTCAATCAACTCTGTGATCTACAGACAAAAAAATGCCCCACCGTTTTCACGGCGGGGCATTTTTTATAACGTTGAAGCGGTCAGGCGTGAGGCGTGATTAAACGCCCGAAGCCTTGGCTGCCGCCACGTCTTTGATGGACAGCTTGATACGGCCGCGGTTGTCCACGTCCAGTACCAGCACTTCCACTTCCTGGCCTTCTTTCAGGATGTCGGTCACTTTCTCAACGCGAGCATCGCTCAGCATGGAGATGTGAACCAGACCGTCCTTGCCCGGCAGGATGTTGACGAATGCGCCGAAGTCGACGATGCGCTCAACCTTGCCGACGTAGATCTTGCCGATCTCGGCTTCAGCGGTGATGCCCAGAACGCGCTGACGTGCTGCTTCAGCCGCTTCCTTGGTTTCGCCGAAGATCTTGATCGAACCGTCGTCTTCGATGTCGATCGAAGCCTTGGTTTCTTCACAGATCGCACGAATGGTCGCGCCGCCTTTACCGATGACATCACGGATTTTGTCGGTGTCGATCTTCATCGCGATCATGGTCGGAGCGTTGGCCGACAGTTCGGTACGCGACTGGCCAATGATCTGGTTCATCTGGCCGAGGATGTTCAGGCGCGCTTCCAGGGCTTGGCCCAGAGCGATTTCCATGATCTCTTCGGTGATGCCCTTGATCTTGATGTCCATCTGCAGCGCGGTGACGCCTTTGGCGGTACCGGCTACCTTGAAGTCCATGTCGCCCAGGTGGTCTTCGTCGCCCAGGATGTCGGTCAGGACGGCGAATTTCTCGCCTTCTTTAACCAGACCCATGGCGATACCGGCAACCGGCGCCTTCATCGGCACACCAGCGTCCATCAGGGCCAGGGAAGCGCCGCAAACGGAAGCCATCGAGCTCGAACCGTTGGATTCGGTGATTTCCGACACAACACGGATGGTGTACGGGAACACGTCAGCGGCAGGCAGCATGGCCGAAACCGAACGACGGGCCAGACGGCCGTGACCGATTTCGCGACGACCAGCGCCACCCATGCGACCACACTCGCCTACCGAGAACGGAGGGAAGTTGTAGTGCAGCATGAACGGGTCTTTCTTCTCGCCTTCCAGGGTGTCCAGCAGCTGTGCATCACGGGCAGTACCCAGAGTTGCAACGACCAGAGCCTGGGTTTCGCCACGGGTGAACAGAGCCGAACCGTGGGTTTTTGGCAGAACGCCGACTTCGATGTTCAACGGACGTACGGTCTTGGTGTCGCGACCGTCGATACGTGGCTTGCCGTTAACGATGTTTTCGCGAACGGTGCGGTATTCGATTTCGCCGAAAGCCGCTTTGACTTCGCTGGAAGAAGGCTGGCCTTCTTCACCGGACAGCTTGGCAACGACCTGATCCTTCAACTCGCCCAGGCGAGCGTAACGGTCGGCCTTGACGGTGATGGTGTAGGCCTGGGAGATCGCTTCGCCGAACTCGGCACGGATAGCGCCCAGCAGTTCGGTGGCTTCTGGCGCAGGCGCCCAGGTCCAGGTTGGCTTGGCAGCTTCAGCGGCCAGTTCTTTGACGGCGTTGATCACAACCTGGAACTCGTCGTGAGCAAACAGTACCGCGCCCAGCATCTGGTCTTCGGTCAGCTCTTTGGCTTCCGATTCAACCATCAGCACAGCGTCCGAAGTACCGGCAACGACCATGTCCAGGCTCGAAGCAGCCTGTTGCTCGTAAGTCGGGTTCAGCAGGTAACCGGTGCTTTCGTGGAACGCAACGCGGGCAGCGCCGATCGGGCCATCGAAAGGAATGCCGGAGATCGCCAGCGCAGCCGAGGTACCGATCATCGCAGCGATGTCCGGATCGGTCTTCTTGCTGGTGGAAACGACGGTGCAGACAACCTGCACTTCGTTCATGAAGCCTTCCGGGAACAGCGGACGGATCGGACGGTCGATCAGTCGGGAAGTCAGGGTTTCTTTCTCGGAAGGACGGCCTTCGCGCTTGAAGAAACCGCCAGGGATCTTACCGGCAGCGTAAGTCTTTTCCTGGTAATGAACAGACAGAGGGAAGAAGCCCTTGCCTGGATCGGCTTGTTTTGCACCGACTACGGTCACCAATACGCTGACGTCGTCGTCAACGGTGACCAATACTGCGCCGGAGGCCTGACGGGCGATACGGCCAGTCTCGAGGGTAACGGTCGACTGACCGAACTGGAATTTTTTGATTACCGGGTTCACGGTGTCCTACCTTCTTTGTGGCTCTTGGGGGAACTGGTTTCTTGCGAAATTCTTGGGCAACGCCGGGAATCGGCCCGACTGGTTTGTCCAGGTGTTACTCAGGCAAAGCAGGTATCCAGATAAAACTTGAGGCTGGGAGCCTGCCATGCGCCGGCGGGAAACCCGCTGGTGCACGACAGACAACCAACCTCTAGCGCAATCGCTTATTAGCGACGCAGACCCAGGCGACCGATCAGAGTCTGATAACGACCCAGATCCTTGCCTTTCAGGTAGTCCAGCAGCTTACGACGCTGGTTAACCATGCGGATCAGACCACGACGGGAGTGGTGGTCTTTACCGTTGGCCTTGAAGTGACCTTGCAGTTTGTTGATGTTGGCGGTCAGCAGTGCAACTTGCACTTCTGGCGAACCGGTGTCACCAACAGCTTGCTGGTAGTCAGCTACGATTTGAGCTTTTTCTTGAACGTCGAGAGCCATGAGGCAATCCTTTTATCAGGAAACTGTTTCAGAAAAACAGTTTCAACAGGCCAGGGACAAATCCCTGTATCTAAAAATGAGTAGTGACCGTGCCTGTTGACAGCCACCCTCGTCCGGTCATTCTGACCGAATCAGTCGACGCGGCGCGATGCGCCCGTCTTCGCTCACTTCACCGATACCGATGAAGCGACCATTGTGATCCTGTACCCGTACCATGCCGAACTTCGGAGCATCCGGGGCACGTACCGGCTGGCCGTTGAGCCAGTAGAACGCACTCGCTTCCGAGAACTGCAACAGTGGCCAATCCAGCAGGCCGCTGTCCGATGGCATCAGGAAGCGATCGACCGCTTCGTTGCCGCCTTCGGCATGTACCGCTTCCAGCTCTTCGAGGGTAACCGTCTGCGCCAGGGTGAATGGCCCGGCCTGGGTACGTCGCAGTTCTGCAACGTAAGCGCCACAACCGAGTTGCTCACCGATATCCTCCACCAGGGTACGGATATAGGTGCCTTTGCTGCAATCCACCGCCAGCCGCGCAGTATCACCTTCGAAGGCCAGCAATTCCAAGCGCGTAATAGTAACAGAACGCGGTTCGCGCTCCACTACTTCGCCTGCACGAGCCAGCTTGTACAGCGGCTGGCCGTCACGCTTGAGTGCTGAGTACATCGGCGGTATCTGACTGATTTGCCCACGAAATTTCGGCAGTACAGCCTCGATATCGGGGCGACCAACGGTCACCGGGCGCTCCTGCAAAACTTCACCTTCGGCATCCGCCGTGGTGGTGGTCTTGCCCAGTTGCGCCAGGGTTTCATAACCCTTGTCGGAATCGAGCAGGTATTGCGAGAACTTGGTCGCCTCGCCGAAGCACAGCGGCAACACGCCGGTGGCCAAGGGATCGAGACTGCCGGTATGACCTGCCTTTTCGGCGTTCAGCAACCAGCGAACCTTCTGCAAGGCCGCGTTGGAGGTGAACCCCAGCGGTTTGTCGAGAAGGATAATGCCGCTGACGTTACGACGGATACGTTTGACCTGAGCCACCGATTACTCCTTGGTGTCTTCGGCTTCTGCCGCAACCGGATGCTGATTGTCTTCAGCCACTGCGCGCTCGATCAATGCCGACAGATGCGCACCACGCACGACGCTTTCGTCGTAGTGGAAGTGCAGCTGTGGAACGCTGCGCAGCTTCATCTCGCGAGCCAACTGCATGCGCAGGAAACCGGCGGCAGAGTTGAGCACCTTGATGCTTTGTGCAATTTCTTCGGCGCTGTCCTGCCCCATCACGGTGATGAAGATCTTGGCGTGACCGACGTCACGGCTGACTTCCACTGCGGTAATGGTGACCAGGCCGACGCGCGGGTCTTTGACTTCACGACGGATCAGTTGTGCCAGCTCACGCTGCATCTGATCGCCGATGCGTTGGGTACGGCTATATTCTTTTGCCATGTCTTGTTACCTGTTACTGCCCCACGGTCAAACCCGTGAGGTCTGAAAGCGGCAAACGCCCGGCCTGACAAAAGCCAGACCGGGCGTTGCGTTTAGAGTCCTGGTGACGAATAGCGCATTTGCATGCGACGACCCGTCACGGCTCCTGAAGTGCGCGAGTTAGAGGCTGCGAGCAACCTGCACCTTCTCGAAGACTTCGATCTTGTCACCGACTTTAACGTCGTTGTAGCTCTTCACGCCGATACCGCATTCCATGCCGGCACGTACTTCGGAAGCGTCATCCTTGAAGCGGCGCAGGGATTCCAGCTCGCCTTCGAAGATAACGATGTCTTCACGCAGTACACGGATTGGACGGTTACGGTGAACAACACCTTCGATAACCATGCAACCGGCGATCGCGCCAAACTTCGGCGAACGGAACACGTCACGCACTTCGGCGATACCCAGGATGTTCTCGCGAACATCGCTGCCGAGCATACCGGTCAGGGCTTTCTTGACGTCTTCGATGATGTCGTAGATCACGTTGTAGTAACGCATATCCAGACCTTCCTGCTCGACGATCTTGCGCGCGCCGGCATCGGCACGCACGTTGAAGCCGAACAGTACAGCGTTGGAGGCCAGTGCCAGGTTGGCGTCGGATTCGGTGATACCACCGACGCCGCCACCCACTACACGCACTTGCACTTCGTCGTTACCCAGGCCGTTCAAGGCACCGTTCAACGCTTCCAGCGAACCACGGACGTCGGATTTGAGGACGATGTTGAGCGTCTTCTTCTCTTCCTGGCCCATGTTTTCGAAGATGTTTTCCAGCTTGCCGGCGTGAGCGCGAGCCAGTTTGACTTCGCGGAACTTGCCTTGACGGAACAAAGCCACTTCACGGGCTTTCTTCTCGTCGGCAACCACACTCATCTCGTCGCCAGCGTCCGGGGTACCGTCCAGGCCGAGAATCTCGACAGGGATGGCCGGACCGGCTTCCTTGATTGGCTTGCCGTTCTCGTCGAGCATGGCACGTACACGGCCATAGTTCGAACCGACCAGGACCATGTCGCCTTGGCGCAGGGTACCGTCTTGAACCAGAACGGTAGCCACCGGGCCACGGCCCTTGTCCAGACGCGATTCAACCACGACGCCACGACCAGGAGCCGACGGAGTTGCAGTCAGTTCCAGGACTTCGGCTTGCAGCAATACGGCTTCGAGCAGTTCGTCGACGCCAGTACCCATCTTCGCCGAGACCGGTACGAACGGAGTGTCACCACCCCACTCTTCCGACGTCACGCCGTGAACCGACAGTTCGCTACGGATGCGATCGAGGTCAGCACCTGGCTTGTCGATCTTGTTCACTGCAACAACCAGTGGCACACCAGCCGCTACTGCGTGCTGGACAGCTTCAATGGTCTGCGGCATCACGCCGTCGTCCGCTGCAACCACCAGGATCACGATGTCGGTCGCCTTGGCACCACGGGCACGCATTGCGGTAAACGCGGCGTGACCAGGGGTGTCGAGGAAAGTCACCATGCCACGGTCGGTTTCAACGTGGTATGCGCCGATGTGCTGGGTGATACCACCGGCTTCGCCAGCAGCAACCTTGGCACGACGGATGTAGTCGAGCAGGGAAGTCTTACCGTGGTCAACGTGGCCCATTACGGTCACGACTGGTGCGCGGGAAACTGCCTCGCCTTCAAACTTCAGGGACTCGGCCAGGGAATCTTCCAGGGCGGTGTCGCTGACCAGGGTCACTTTGTGGCCCAGCTCCTCGGCAACCAACTGGGCAGTTTCCTGATCCAGTACCTGGTTGATGGTCGCTGGAGTACCCAGTTTGAACATGAACTTGATGATTTCAGCAGCCTTCACCGACATCTGCTGGGCGAGATCGCCAACAGTGATGGTTTCGCCGATCTTCACTTCGCGCACGACAGGGCCGGTCGGGCTCTGGAAACCGTGGGCGTTGCGCTTCTTCAGCTTGGCCTTGCCGCGACCACCACGACGGAAGCCATCGCTTTCTTCGTCGGTAGTACGTGGGGCAACACGTGGAGCCGGAGCCTTTTCCTTGACCGAAGCACGATGCGGAGCGTTTTTGCGCTCGCCATCGCCGCTACCGCGACGGTTGCTGTCATCGGCACGTGGCTTGTCCGGACGGCGCTGTTCGTCGCGCTTGCGGGTATCGGCCGCAGGAGCTGGAGCAGCCGCCACAACCGGTGCGCTTTCGCGAACTGGCTCGGCCACCGCAGCAGGCGCTGCAACAGGTTCGGCTTGAGCGGTCGGCGCAGCAGCAGGCTGGCGACGCGCTTCTTCTTCGGCGCGACACTTGGCTTCTTCTTCAGCCTTCTGACGAGCAGCATTTTCTACTGCGCGACGTTCATCCAGTTCACGCTTGCGCTCGGCTTCGATTTCTTCCGGGCTGCGCTGTACGAAGACTTTCTTCTTGCGTACTTCAACGCTGATGCTCTTGCTGCCAGCAACACGCAGGGTGCTGGTGGTTTTACGCTGCAGCGTAATCTTGCGTGGTTCTTCCACTTTCGCCTTGTGGCTGCTTTTCAAGTGAGTCAGCAACGATTGCTTCTCACTGTCAGTCACACTTTCTTCGGCGGCGGTGTGCGGCAGACCTGCCTCACGCATCTGCTGCAACAGGCGCTCTACCGGTGTTTTGACCTCATCGGCCAGTTGTTTCACCGTGACTTGCGTCATGCACTTCTCTCCTCAGGCCGCGCCTAATTACTCGAACCAGTGGGCTCGGGCGGCCATGATCAACTTGCCGGCACGATCATCGTCAATGCCGTCGATGTCGAGCAGGTCGTCAATAGACTGCTCGGCCAGGTCTTCGCGGGTAATTACGCCGCGCACCGCCAGTTCCATCGCCAAATCCTTGTCCATACCCTCAAGCGAGAGCAGGTCTTCGGCCGGATGGGCGTCTGCCAGCTTTTCCTCAGTAGCGATGGCTTTGGTCAACAAGCGATCCTTGGCACGAGCGCGAAGCTCGTTGACGATTTCCTCGTCAAAGCCGTCGATGTTGAGCATTTCTTCCAACGGTACGTAGGCAATCTCTTCCAGGCTGGTGAAGCCTTCATCAACCAGCACCTGAGCCAGTTCTTCGTCGACTTCCAGCTCGTCGATGAAGTTGCGCAGGATGTCGCCGGTTTCTGCTTGCTGTTTAGCCTGGATGTCCGATTCGGTCATCACGTTCAGGGTCCAGCCAGTCAACTGGCTGGCCAGACGCACGTTCTGACCACCGCGACCGATGGCCTGAGCCAGATTGTCTGCGCCAACGGCGATGTCCATTGCGTGGGCATCTTCGTCAACGATAATTGCCGCAACCTCGGCCGGGGACATGGCGTTGATCACGAACTGAGCCGGGTTGTCGTCCCACAGGACGATGTCAACACGCTCACCGCCCAACTCACCCGACACTGCCTGGACGCGCGAACCGCGCATACCGATGCAAGCGCCCTGCGGGTCGATGCGTTTGTCCTTGGAGCGAACGGCGATCTTGGCGCGCGAACCCGGATCACGGGACGCAGCCATCACTTCGATCAGGCCTTCGGCAATTTCCGGCACTTCGATGCGGAACAACTCGATCAGCATTTCCGGCGCGGTACGCGACAGGATCAACTGCGGGCCGCGGTTCTCGGTGCGGATTTCCTTGAGCAGCGCACGCAGACGCACGCCAACCCGGAAAGTTTCGCGAGAAATGATGTCTTCACGGGCCAGCAACGCTTCAGCGTTGTTGCCCAGATCAACGATCACGTTGTCGCGGGTAACTTTTTTCACGGTGCCGGAGATGATTTCACCCAGGCGCTCGCGGTAAGCGTCAACAACCTGAGCGCGCTCGGCTTCGCGAACTTTCTGCACAATGACTTGCTTGGCAGTCTGTGCGGCAATGCGGCCGAACTCGATGGACTCGATCTTCTCTTCTACGACGTCACCGACCTTGGCGCCAGGATGCGTTTCAGCAACCTTGCTCGGCCAGGTTTCGATGGCCGGATCGTCCAGGTCTGCTTCTTCGACGACCGTCCAGCGACGGAATGTCTCGTATGCACCCGTGTGGCGGTTGATTTCCACACGCAGATCAACTTCGTCTTCAAAACGCTTTTTGGTAGCAGTGGCCAAGGCCAGCTCCAGCGCTTCAAAAATCACGTTTGCCGGTACGCCCTTTTCATTGGATACCGACTCAACAACCAGCAGTACTTCTTTGCTCATCGTACGCCTCGCCTTTCGCAAGCCATTGGATCCGCGGGATCCGCAGTATCTGGCACGCCTCAGTCAAAACTGGGAATAATGTTGGCCTTGTCGATCATATCGATCGGCAACAGGAACTCATGGTCATCTACCTGCACCACGACATCCTGCTCTTCTACGCCGCGCAGAAGGCCCTGAAAGTTGCGTCGTCCTTCAAAAGGCGAGCGCAGCTTGATCTTCACTTGTTCACCGGCAAATTTTGCAAACTGCTCAAGAGTGAACAGAGGGCGTTCCATGCCAGGCGAGGAAACTTCAAGGGTGTACTCAACGGAGATAGGATCTTCAACATCCAGCACACCGCTGATCTGACGGCTGACGATGGCGCAATCGTCCACCAGCACGCCGCCTTCTTTATCGATATAAACGCGCAACATCGAGTGACGACCCTGAGCCGAAAACTCGATACCCCAGCATTCATAGCCTAGGGCCACGACCACCGGGGCCAGCAAGGCCTGCAACTCTTCTAGCTTGCTCGACACCTGAACCCCCTAGTGCATGTATGTGCATGCTATGCAAAATAAAAAAATGGGCGAAACGCCCATCCTTGAAACGCCGTCGAACAGCGGCGTTGAAAGTGTCCAGCTAACAAAAAGCCCCTTAAAAGGGGCTCCTTAAACTGGTTGCGGGGGCCGGATTTGAACCGACGACCTTCGGGTTATGAGCCCGACGAGCTACCAGACTGCTCCACCCCGCGACAAAGCTGGGGCGGAAGTATACGACCGATCCCCTACAGGGTCAATGTAACCTTCCACCTGCAAGAAAGCCCGCAACAGCGGGCTCTCCTGACTAATTGGTACCGAGAAGGGGACTCGAACCCCTACACCCTATGGGCACAACCACCTCAAGGTTGCGTGTCTACCAATTCCACCACCTCGGCAATACTACGTTTGAAACCCTTCTTACTTCTGCTCTTGAGCTGGAGGCACGTCAGTCGCTGGAGTAGCCGACTTTTGCTCTTGAAGCACCGGGACATCATCAGAAGCCGGTTGTTGCTTTGGAACTTCAAGTACCGCTGGATTTGGGAGACCTACTTGAGTCAGCTGGTGAGCCTTCTCTTTAGCAAAGTAACCTAACCCCAAGCTGGTTATGAAAAAACCTGCGGCAAGTATAGCAGTAAACTTACTAAGAAAGGTAGAGGAACCTTGGCTTCCGAACACAGTATTTGAAGCACCTGCTCCGAAAGACGCGCCAGCATCCGCACCTTTACCCTGCTGCAGCAAAACCAGAGCTACTACGCCCAATGCACCCAGCAGATGAAAAACGACTACGACTGTTTCCAGCATTTTTTCAGTTTCCCGCGGCGCGACAGATCGCACCGAACTCATCTGCATTCAGGGAAGCCCCACCAATGAGACCCCCATCGATATCCGGCATGCCGAACAGTTCGACCGCATTGGCCGCCTTCACGCTGCCGCCGTATAGAAGCCGCACACCTTGTGCGACTTCAGAATTCTCTGCCGCCAACTGGGCGCGAATGGCTGCGTGCACATCCTGCGCCTGTTGCGGCGTTGCAGTCAGCCCCGTGCCAATGGCCCAGACCGGCTCGTAAGCGATCACTGCCTTGGCAAAGGCACCGACACCCAGCTCCTCAATGATACTGCCAAGCTGACGCGAGACAACCTCAAGAGTTTTTCCGGCTTCACGTTGCTCCAGGGTCTCCCCTATGCACAACACCGGAGTCAAGCCACATGCCTGTGCCGCTGCGAACTTGCGGATCAGCATTGCGTCCTGCTCCCCCAGAATCTGGCGGCGCTCGGAATGCCCGACAAGCACCAGGGAACAACCTGCATCCACCAACTGACTCGGTGCAACTTCACCGGTCAACGCACCTTGTCCGGATTCCACCGCAGAATTCTGCGCGCCGACCGAAATCGACTTTCCTTCCAGGCCTTCAATCACTTGATTGATATGCAGGAAAGGCGGGAATACCGCAACATCAACACTGCTCGGCAAGGCCAAGTCACGAAGGCCGTTGATCAGCTCTGCGACGCTGGCGCGGGTACCGTGCATCTTCCAGTTACCAGCTACCATAGGGCGACGCATGCTGTACCTCGTCGGTCAAAGTGGGCGCAGATGTTACCCAACACAATCATGGCTGGCAAGCCGAATTCAGGCAGAAACTTCAGTAACCAGTTTTGCCAGCTCTTCGGCATACCCACGAACCTGCGTTTCGTCTTCACCTTCGACCATCACACGCACCAGCGGCTCGGTTCCGGACTTGCGCAACAGCACACGCCCGCGACCTGCCATGGCCTTGGTCACACGCTCGCTGGCCTCCTTGACCGACGGATGTTCGAGAGGGCTTGCGCCACCGCCGAATCGCACATTGATCAGCACCTGAGGACACTTGCGCAGCGCCTGCCGCGATTGCGCCAGACCTTCGTCACGCCTGCCCAGCGCCATCAACACCTGCAGCGCCGCAATAATTGCATCGCCCGTGGTGGTGTGGCTGAAGCACACGATGTGCCCGGAGTTTTCACCACCCACGATCCAGTTGCGCTCCAGCAGTTCGGCAATGACATAGCGGTCACCGACATTGGCGCGCACCAATGGAATACCCAGATCCGCCAAGGCCAGCTCCAGCCCCAGGTTACTCATCAGGGTTCCGACCACGCCGCCCTGCAGCTTGCCGCGCTCATGCAGGTCACGGGCAATGATGAACAGCAATTCGTCGCCGTCCACCACCGCTCCCGTGTGATCGACCATCTGAACGCGATCACCGTCACCATCGAAGGCAATGCCCAGATCAGCCTTCTCGGCCACGACGGCAGCCTGCAGCGACCCCATATGGGTCGAACCGCAATTGTCGTTGATGTTCAATCCATTCGGCTGCGCCGACAATACGACGACTTCAGCGCCCAACTCGCGGAACACGCTCGGCGCCACTTTGTAGGTCGCACCGTGAGCGCAGTCGATCACGATCTTGAGGCCGGTAAAGCTGGTACCGGTCGGCACACTGCTCTTGCAGAATTCGATATACCGACCCGACGCGTCATTGATTCGCGACACCTTGCCGATCTTGCTCGACTCAACCACAGTCATTGGGGTATCGAGCAGCTCTTCGATCATGTGCTCGACTTCATCCGGAAGCTTGGTGCCCTTGCCGGAGAAGAACTTGATGCCATTGTCATCATGCGGATTATGCGACGCACTGATGACGATGCCTGCCTCGGCATGGAAAGTGCGCGTCAGGTAGGCGATTGCCGGAGTCGGCATCGGCCCCAGCAGCATCACATCGGCACCTGCCGACGTCAGCCCCGCTTCAAGCGCCGACTCAAACATGTAGCCGGAGATTCGGGTGTCCTTGCCTACCAATACCTTGCAGGCGCCCATCTTGCGGAAAGCCATGCCTGCAGCCCAGCCGAGCTTGAGCATGAAATCAGGAGTAATCGGGTATTCACCGACACGCCCACGAATACCATCGGTGCCAAAATATTTTTTGCTCATAAGTGCTCCTTCATTCTTATTCGGCTGATTCCACTGCGGCGATCATCCGCACCACATCCACTGTTTCGGCTACATCATGGACGCGCAATATACGCGCACCTTTCGCCAAAGCCAGCGCCGCGAGCGCCAAACCACCATACAGCCGGTCTCCCACCGGACGATTCAATGCCTGACCAATCATGCTCTTACGCGAAACCCCGACCAACAGGGGCCGACCCAAGACATGCAGGGCTTCCATATGTTTGAACAAACTCAGATTGTGCTGCAAGGTTTTGGCGAAGCCAAAGCCGGGATCAAGAATGATCCGCTCAGCTGGAATACCCGCCAATGAACACTGATGCATGCGCTCGGCGAGAAACTCGCCGACCTCCCGGGTGACATCCTGATACTGCGGATTGTCCTGCATATCGCCCGGCTCGCCCAGCATGTGCATCAGACAAACCGGCAGCCCGGTGGCAGCAGCAGCATCCAGGGCACCATCGCGTCGCAACGAACGCACATCGTTGATCAGGCCCGCACCCAGGCGCGCTGCTTCTCGCATGACGGCAGGCGTTGAGGTGTCGACCGAGATGATCACATCCAGCTCGCGATTGATGCGCTCGACGATGGGGGCTACGCGCTCCAGTTCTTCGAGTGGCGACACAACCCTGGCACCAGGGCGGGTGGACTCGCCACCGACGTCGATCAGCGTCGCGCCGGCAGCCACCATGGCTTCGGCGTGGCGCATGGCCGCGTCAAGCTGGCTGTATTGGCCACCATCGGAGAAAGAATCAGGGGTGACATTGAGAATACCCATAACATGCGTCTGGGCCAAATCAAGAACCCGGTTGCCGCAAGGCAACCGGGTCGAGGACTGAACAGAAGTCATTTAAAACCTTATACGTCAGCAGCAGGACCGCCGATCGGTGTTTCCGGACGCTCGTCCTGCACCACCGGAGGGGTGCCGGAAGTACCCGTGCCACCCGACCAGTCGCGCGGCTCGCGAGGCGTACGACCCGCCATGATGTCGTCGATCTGCTCGGCATCGATCGTTTCGTACTTCATCAAGGCATCGGCCATCGCATCGAGCTTGTCACGGTTGTCCGTGAGAATCTGCTTCGCCGTGCCATAGCACTGATCAATGATGCTGCGCACTTCGGAATCGATCAGCTTGGCCGTCTCACCAGAGAAACTTGCACTCTGACCGCCACCGCCGCGACCGAGGAACACTTCACCCTCTTCTTCGGCGTACATCAACGGACCGAGCTTTTCCGAAAGACCCCACTTGGTCACCATGTTCCGCGCAATCTGGCTGGCGCGCATGATGTCGTTGGAGGCACCGGTGGTCACGCCATCGAAGCCCAGGGTCATTTCTTCAGCGATACGACCGCCGTACAGCGAGCAGATCTGGCTGATCAACGCACGCTTGGACAGGCTGTAACGATCTTCTTCCGGCAGGAACATGGTCACACCCAGAGCGCGACCGCGCGGGATGATCGACACCTTGTACACCGGATCATGCTCAGGCACGACACGACCTACAATGGCGTGACCCGCTTCGTGATAAGCCGTGTTCTGCTTTTCTTTCTCGGACATGACCATGGATTTGCGCTCGGCGCCCATCATGATCTTGTCTTTCGCCAGTTCGAATTCTTTCATCTCGACGATGCGCTTGCCGGCACGGGCAGCGAACAACGATGCCTCGTTGACCAGGTTCGCCAGGTCAGCACCGGAGAAGCCTGGAGTACCACGAGCGATCACGGCCGGGGCAACGTCGTCGCCCATCGGCACTTTACGCATGTGAACCTTGAGAATCTGTTCGCGACCACGGATGTCCGGCAGACCAACTACAACCTGACGGTCGAAACGGCCCGGACGCAGCAGCGCAGGGTCCAGAACATCGGGACGGTTGGTCGCGGCAATCACGATGATGCCGTCATTCATCTCAAAGCCGTCCATCTCAACCAGCAATTGGTTGAGCGTCTGCTCGCGCTCGTCGTGACCACCACCCATGCCAGCACCACGATGGCGACCGACCGCATCGATTTCGTCGATGAAGATGATGCATGGAGCGTGTTTCTTGGCCTGCTCGAACATGTCGCGAACACGGCTGGCACCCACGCCGACGAACATTTCGACGAAGTCGGAGCCGGAAATGGTGAAGAACGGTACTTTGGCTTCGCCGGCGATGGCCTTGGCGATCAAGGTTTTACCGGTACCCGGAGGCCCCACCATCAGCACACCGCGAGGAATGCGGCCACCGAGGCGCTGGAATTTGCCCGGATCGCGCAGGAACTCGACCAGTTCACCGACTTCTTCCTTGGCTTCGTCGCAACCGGCAACGTCAGCCAGGGTCGTCTTCACCTGATCTTCGGAGAGCAGGCGCGCCTTGCTTTTGCCGAAGCTCATCGGCCCGCCCTTGCCACCGGCACCGCCCTGCATCTGCCGCATGAAGAACATGAACACGGCGATGATCACGAGGATCGGGAAGCTGGCAACCAGAAGCTGAGTCCAGATGCTTTGCTGTTCAGGCTGCTTGCCTTCGACCACGACGTGGTTATCCACCAGGTCGCCGATCAGGCCGTTGTCCTGGATCGCCGGGCGAATGGTCTTGAAGCTGTCGCCATCGTTGCGCTTGCCGGTAATCACGTAGCCATCAACCGCTACGCGCTCGACCTTGCCATCCTTGACCTGCTGGATGAAGTCGGAATAGTTGAGGGTCTGCGGCTCGTTAGGGCTGGAGAAGTTGTTCATCACCGTCACCAGGACAGCCGCGATGATCAACCACAGGATCAGATTCTTTGCCATATCGTTCAATTAACTACCCTCTGAAGCAAGCTCCGCTACTGGCGCGCGCTTCGCATGATATTCACCGGCCTAACTTACTACATTACCTACAACTTGGCAGGCGCCGTCTGTAACCCTTTGTGAAACACTTCCTACACAATATTCGCTAATTCTGACAAGGCGTAATACAAAAATCCTATCGCCTTGATCGAAAATTCACTCAACTCTCACTGCGTCCGCGGAAACCACGGCCCAGCAGGTACTGCTCGCGAGAACGGTCGCGCGACGAAGTCGGCTTGCGCATCTGCACCTTCTCGAACTGCTGGCGAACGCTCTTGTGGAACTCGTCGAAACCTTCGCCCTGGAAGATCTTGATCAAAAAATCACCACCGGGCTTGAGCACCCGAGTCGAGAGATCCAGCGCCAACTCGCACAGGAACATCGCTCGCGGCATGTCCACGGCTGGTAGTCCACTCATATTGGGGGCCATATCGGAAATCACAAGGTCTACTTCCTTATTTCCGACGGCATCGAGGATCTGGGCCAGCACGGCATCCTCGGTAAAGTCGCCCTGAATGAAGGTCACGTCCGGGATGCTGTCCATTTCCAGAATGTCAGAAGCGATCAATGTCCCCTGCCCACCAATCAGACGACTGGTCACCTGGGACCAGCCACCAGGGGCCGCTCCAAGGTCGATTACGCTCATGCCCGGGCGGATCAGACGGTCCTTTTCCTGGATCTCCAGCAGTTTGTAGCTGGCGCGGGAACGATACCCGTCTTTTTGTGCCATTTTGACGAATGGGTCGTTGAAATGTTCTTTCAGCCAGTTAAGGCTTGTCTTGGAACGGGCCACGGGCCACCTCGAAAATAAAACGGGTCGTGATTAACTGGGCGGTCCCGGACTCGCTCGGGTAAACTGGCCGCCGCTTTTTACAAGATCAGACGCAGGGGTCAGATTATGCCGCTCACTCAAGAGCAGAAGAAACAGTACAAATCCATTGGCCACCATCTGAAACCGGTTCTGATTGTGGCAGACAATGGTTTGACTGAAGGTGTGTTAGCCGAACTCGAACGCGCATTGGCGGATCACGAGCTGATCAAAATCAAGCTCAACATCCTCGATCGCGAATCGCGCCTGGCGTCCATTGCAGAGCTCTGCAAGGTCGGCAAAGCGGATCTGGTCCAGGTCATCGGCAAGATGGCACTGATCTACCGCAAGAACTTCAGCGTCAACAAGCAGCTGTCGAACGTCCATCGCTTCAAGTGATGGCAAGGGTCAAGGGTGTGCTTCGCGCACCCTGCCACTCCATCCCGGCATCGGCTGCAACACCAGCACCAGCCCGGTAAAGCCCAGAACAAGATAGCTGAACGCCTGCCAACGCACGGCATCCGGCCAGCCGAAACGCACCACGAAGTACATCGCGCACGCATACAGCGCCATCAACAGCAGTTGCCCGCGAATATCGCGCCATAGACTGACAAGGCCCTCGGCCTTAACCAGCACCAAAGCCTGCAATATCACACACGCCGTAGCGAATCCCACTACCAACGCATTGAGCATGCCTGCGATTTCATCGATCAGCAGCGGTGCCAGGCCAATTCGTCCCAGCACCGGCAAAAGACCGACGTGCAACAACCACAAGCCGCCGACCCACAACATCTGGGTCAGCTGCCAAAGCATGACGCCCGCACGAAGCGGGCGCCGGCCTTCAGACGTGGCGAACTTCGACAATCTCGTACTCGATAACGCCACCAGGCGTCTTGACGGCAACCACATCACCCTCTTCCTTGGCAATCAAGGCGCGGGCAATCGGCGAGCCGACAGAGATCTTGCCGAGTTTGATGTCAGCCTCGTCCTCACCAACGATCTGGTAAGTCACGCTTTCATCGGTTTCGACGTTGGCGATTTCGACGGTTGTGCCGAAAATCACCTTGCCGGAGTGAGGAATGGTCGTCACATCGATGATCACCGCGTTCTGCATGCGGCCTTCGATATCACGGATCCGCGCCTCGACCATACCTTGCTGCTCACGGGCAGCGTGGTATTCGGCGTTTTCCTTCAAGTCACCCAACTCGCGGGCCGTACCGATGTCCTGGCTAAGCTTCGGACGAACGACCTTGGTCAGGTGAGTGTGCTCTTCTTCCAGGGCGCGAGCGCCCTGAACGGTCATTGGGTACTTCGTTATGCTCATGCCTTCAATCCTGCGTGTAGATCCTGCAAGCGGCGCACGGTCTTCTCGGGACCGAACTTCAGCGCTTCACAGATGGCTTCGCCAGCAGCAATGGTGGTGGTGCAGTAAATCTTGTGCTGCAAGGCATTACGACGAATGGAGTACGAATCAGCGATCGACTGACGACCTTCGGTGGTGTTGATGATCAGCGTGACTTCGTCATTCTTGATCATGTCGACCACGTGCGGACGACCCTCGGTCACCTTGTTCACACGGCGCACTTTCAGACCTGCAGCCTCGATCAGCTTGGCAGTACCGGCAGTGGCGACCACTTCGAAGCCCAAGTTGATCAGATCACGGGCCACGCCCGCAACCAGTGGCTTGTCGTCGTCACGTACGCTGATGAACGCAGTACCGCCGGTCGGCAACACTTCGCTGGCACCCATCTGGGCCTTGGCGAACGCTTCACCGAAGGTGTCGCCCACGCCCATCACTTCACCAGTCGACTTCATCTCTGGGCCGAGGATCGGGTCAACGCCTGGGAATTTGGCGAACGGGAACACTGCCTCTTTCACACTGTAGAAGTTCGGAATGATTTCCTTGGTGAAACCCAGTTCTTTCAGGGTTTTACCGGCCATCACGCGCGCCGCGATCATCGCCAGGGAAACACCGATGCACTTGGACACGAACGGTACGGTACGGGAGGCGCGCGGGTTGACTTCGATGACGTAGATGTCCTCGCCTTGCAGCGCCAACTGTACGTTCATCAGACCAACCACACCCAGCTCCAGGGCCATTTTCTTGACCTGTTCGCGCATCTCGTCCTGGATGTGCGCCGGCAGCGAGTACGGCGGCAGCGAGCATGCGGAGTCACCGGAGTGAACACCGGCTTGCTCGATGTGCTGCATGATCGCGCCGATTACCACGTCCTTGCCGTCGCAGACCGCATCCACGTCCATTTCGATCGCGCAGTTGAGGAAGTGGTCCAGCAGCACCGGGCTGTCGTTGGACACTTGAACCGCTTCACGCAGGTAGCGCTTGAGTTCTTCTTCTTCGTAAACGATTTCCATCGCACGACCGCCCAGTACATAGGACGGGCGCACCACCAGCGGGTAACCGATCTTGCTGGCGGCACGAATCGCTTCGTCTTCGCTGCGCACGGTGGCGTTTGGCGGCTGACGCAGGTTCAGGCGCTGAACCATCTGCTGGAAGCGCTCACGGTCTTCCGCACGGTCGATGGCGTCAGGGCTGGTACCGATGATCGGCACGCCGGCGGCTTCCAGGGCACGCGCCAGTTTCAGCGGGGTCTGGCCGCCGTACTGGACGATCACGCCTTTCGGCTTCTCGACGCGGACGATTTCCAGCACGTCTTCCAGGGTCACTGGTTCGAAGTACAGGCGATCGGAGGTGTCGTAGTCGGTGGATACGGTTTCCGGGTTGCAGTTGACCATGATGGTCTCGTAGCCGTCATCGCGCAGGGCCAGTGCCGCGTGTACGCAGCAGTAGTCGAACTCGATGCCCTGGCCGATACGGTTCGGACCGCCACCCAGGATCATGATCTTGTCGCGACCCGATGGCGCCGCTTCGCACTCTTCTTCGTACGTCGAGTACAGGTAGGCGGTGTCGGTGGCGAACTCAGCGGCGCAGGTATCAACGCGCTTGTAGACCGGGAAGATTTCCAGCTTGTGACGATGAGCACGCAGGCTCTTCTCGGTCACGCCCAGCAGTTTGGCCAGGCGCATATCGGAGAAGCCTTTGCGCTTGAGGCGGAACATCAGATCGCGGTCGATGCTGGTCAGACCCAGGGTCTTGACCTTCTCTTCGTCCTTGATCAGGTCTTCCATCTGCACCAGGAACCAAGGATCGATCATGGTCATGCCGAAGATGTCTTCAACACTCATGCCGGCGCGCATGGCGTCCGCCACGTACCAGATACGCTCGGCGCCCGGCACGGTCAGCTCGCGCTTGAGCACGCTCATGCTTTCCGGGTTGGCCAGATCAACCTTCTCGTCCAGACCGCAAACACCGACTTCCAGGCCGCGCAGGGCTTTCTGCAGGGACTCCTGGAAGGTCCGGCCGATGGCCATGACTTCACCGACCGACTTCATCTGAGTGGTCAGGCGCGCGTCAGCCTTGGAGAACTTCTCGAAGGCAAAGCGTGGCAGCTTGGTGACGACGTAGTCGATGGACGGCTCGAAGGACGCCGGGGTCTTGCCGCCGGTGATGTCGTTCGACAGCTCGTCGAGGGTGTAACCCACGGCCAGCTTGGCCGCAACCTTGGCGATCGGGAAGCCGGTGGCTTTCGAAGCCAGGGCCGACGAACGGGATACACGCGGGTTCATCTCGATCACGACCATGCGGCCAGTGTTCGGGCAGATACCGAACTGAACGTTGGAGCCGCCGGTTTCCACGCCGATCTCGCGCAGTACCGCCAGGGAGGCGTTACGCAGGATCTGGTATTCCTTGTCAGTCAGGGTCTGTGCAGGTGCCACGGTGATCGAGTCACCGGTGTGCACGCCCATCGGGTCGAAGTTTTCGATGGAGCAGACGATGATGCAGTTGTCCTTCTTATCGCGGACAACCTCCATCTCGTACTCTTTCCAACCGATCAGCGATTCGTCGATCAGCAGTTCCTTGGTCGGCGACAGGTCCAGACCACGGGCGCAGATTTCTTCGAACTCTTCACGGTTGTAAGCGATACCGCCACCGGTGCCGCCCATGGTGAAGGACGGACGGATGATGCACGGGAAGCCAAGCTTCTCGAGGACCGCATTGGCCTCTTCCATGCTGTGGGCGATACCGGAACGCGGGCACGCCAGGCCGATGGATTTCATCGCCTTGTCGAAACGCGAACGGTCTTCAGCCTTGTCGATGGTGTCGGCGTTGGCACCGATCATCTCTACGCCGAACTTCTCCAGAACGCCTTCGCGCTCCAGGTCCAGGGCGCAGTTCAGAGCAGTCTGGCCGCCCATGGTCGGCAGCAGCGCGTCCGGACGCTCTTTTTCGATGATCTTGGCAACGGTCTGCCACTTGATCGGCTCGATGTAGGTGGCGTCGGCCATGGCCGGGTCGGTCATGATGGTGGCCGGGTTGGAGTTCACCAGGATGACGCGGTAGCCCTCCTCGCGCAGGGCTTTACAGGCCTGGGCGCCGGAGTAGTCGAATTCGCAGGCCTGGCCGATCACGATCGGGCCAGCGCCGAGAATCAGGATGCTTTTAATGTCTGTACGTTTTGGCATGGGTTTGTCACTCAAATCCGCAGGTCAGTCGGCAAGCCGTCTTGTTCAATCTGAAGCCTTGAGGGGGCCGCCGGTATCGGGACCACCCTCAAGCCTTGCTACATCAGGGCGAGCGATCAGCGTCGCTTGGCCATCTCGGTGATGAAGCGATCGAACAATGGCGCTACGTCGTTCGGGCCAGGGCTGGCTTCCGGGTGACCCTGGAAGCTGAAGGCGCTCTTGTCGGTACGCTCGATACCTTGCAGGGTGCCGTCGAACAGCGATTTGTGGATCGCGCGAACGTTGGCCGGCAGGGTCGCTTCGTCTACGGCAAAACCGTGGTTCTGGCTGGTGATCATCACCACACCGCTGTCCAGGTCCTGGACGGGGTGGTTGGCACCGTGGTGGCCATGACCCATTTTCAGGGTCTTGGCGCCGGAGGCCAGGGCCAGCAGTTGGTGACCGAGGCAGATACCGAAGACCGGAATTTCGGTTTCCAGCACGTCCTTGATCGCCTGGATCGCGTAGTCGCAAGGCTCCGGGTCACCAGGGCCGTTGGACAGGAATACGCCGTCCGGCTTCAGCGCCAGCACATCGGCAGCAGGTGTTTGCGCAGGCACGACGGTCACGCGGCAACCGCGCTCGACCAGCATGCGCAGGATGTTCACCTTGACACCGTAGTCGTAGGCAACCACGTGGTACGGCAGCTCGGAAGCTTCGATAGTCGCGTGGCTGTCGGTTTTCAGATCCCAGACAGTCGAGCGCCACTCGTAGCTTTCCTTGGTGCTGACGACTTTCGCCAGGTCCATGCCCTTGAGGCCTGGGAAACCCTGGGCGGCGGCAATGGCGGCGGCTTCGGAAATGTTGTCACCAGCCATGATGCAGCCGTTCTGTGCGCCTTTTTCACGCAGGATGCGCGTCAGGCGGCGGGTGTCGATACCGGCGATGGCCACAACATTGTTGGCCTTCAGGTAGTCGGACAGGGACATCGTGTTACGCCAGTTGCTCGCCACCAGTGGCAGGTCACGGATGACCAGGCCGGCAGACCAGACGCGGTTGGATTCGGCGTCTTCCGGCGTGGTGCCGGTGTTGCCGATGTGCGGGTAAGTCAGGGTAACAATCTGTTGGGCGTAGGAAGGATCGGTAAGGATTTCCTGATAGCCGGTCATTGCGGTGTTGAACACCACCTCACCAACGGTTTGACCGTCGGCTCCAATGGCTTCGCCGCGAAAAATGCTGCCATCAGCAAGGGCGAGTATGGCTGGCTTAGTCAAGAAGACCTCCCGTAAATAAAGCCTGAAAGGGCGATCGCAGGTTGTAAAAAAGCGGAGTGACGTATGGACACGTCACCCCGCTTCTTCACTGAATTATTCTGCGCGCTTTTAGTGGACACACTAAAGCTGTAGCTTACAGAAAAAGGCCTTTTTGGTCTACCGCCAATGAGCCTTAAAGGCTGGAGAATGCGACAGGACGTCGCTTGGCGGAACAAAACCGGGCTCAAACGCTGTGCGCGAGCCCGATTTCGGGTGCATCTTAACGCAGATCGAGCACGTCTTGCATGTCGTAAAGGCCAGGCTCGCGCCCGTCCAGCCACAATGCGGCACGCACCGCACCCTTGGCGAACGTCATGCGACTGGATGCCTTGTGTGTGATCTCGACACGCTCGCCGTCGGCGGCGAACAGCACGGTGTGATCACCGACGATGTCGCCAGCGCGTACAGTGGCGAAACCAATGGTCTCGCGATCACGAGCGCCGGTCTGGCCCTCACGACCATACACCGCCACCTTTTTCAGATCGCGACCCAACGCATCGGCAATCACCTCTCCCATGCGCACGGCAGTGCCGGACGGCGCATCGACTTTATGCCGATGGTGAGCTTCGGTGATTTCGATATCGACATCGTCGCCCAATACGCGAGCGGCCGTGTCGAGCAACTTCAGGCACAGGTTGACCCCGACACTGAAGTTGGCCGCGAAGACAATCGGAATGTCCTTGCCCGCTTCCGCCAGCAACTGCTTTTCTTCAACGCTGAAACCGGTGGTACCGATGATCATGGCCTTGCCGTGTTTACGGCAGAACGCCAGGTTCTTCAGGGTCACCGTCGGGTGCGTGAAGTCGATCAGCACGTCGAACTCGTCGACCACCCGATCCAGATCACCGGACAGAGGCACGCCGATACGACCCAGCGCAGCCAACTCACCGGCATCCGCGCCGACCAACGTGCTGTCGGGACGATCCACCGCCGCCGTCAGACCGGCGCCCGGGGTTTGCTGCACGGCTTCAATCAGGGTCTTGCCCATGCGCCCGGCGGCGCCCATCACTGCAATACGTCGCATGCCTGTCTCCTTACAAATCGCCGAAGAAGCGCTTCACGCCTTCGAACCAACCGGTGGTTTTTGGCGAATGGCTGTTGTCATCCGCCAGCGAACTACGGAATTCCTCGAGCATTTCACGCTGGCGACGGCTCAGGTTGACCGGAGTCTCGACCGCCACGCGGCACATCAAGTCGCCAGCACCACCGCCACGCACTGGCGCGACACCCTTGCCGCGCACACGGAACTGCTTGCCGGTCTGGGTCCCCTCAGGGATCTTCAGCTTGACCCGACCATCAAGGGTCGGAATTTCCAGCTCACCACCCAGCGCCGCATCGACGAAGCTGATCGGCACTTCGCAGAACAGGTGCTTGCCATCGCGCTGGAAAATCGAGTGCTCGCGCACATTGATCACCACGTACAGGTCGCCAGTCGGGCCACCCTGGGCACCCGCCTCGCCTTCGCCGGACAGACGAATGCGATCACCGGTATCGACACCGGCCGGCACTTTCACCGACAGGGTCTTGTACTCTTCGATACGACCTTCGCCGTGGCAGGAATCGCACGGATCGGAAATGATCTTGCCCTGGCCATGGCAGCGCGGGCAGGTCTGCTGCACCGAGAAGAAACCTTGCTGCATGCGCACCTGGCCGATACCGCCGCAAGTCGGGCAGGTCACCGGCGCAGAACCTTTCTTGGCGCCGGAGCCGTCGCAAGGCTTGCAGTTGACCAGCGTCGGAACGCGAATATTCACGGTCGTACCGCGCACCGCCTCTTCGAGATCCAGCTCCAGGGTGTAGCGCAAGTCACTGCCGCGCTGAGCACCGCCACGGGAACCGCCGCGACCGCCACCGAAGAAGTCACTGAAGACATCACCAAAGATGTCGGAGAAGTTCTGACCGCCGAAACCGGCACCGCCGCCACCCATGCTCGGGTCGACACCGGCATGGCCGTACTGGTCGTACGCCGCGCGCTTGCTGGAATCGGACAGCACTTCGTAGGCCTCGTTGGCCTCCTTGAACATCTCTTCCGACGCCTTGTCATCGGGATTACGGTCCGGGTGGTGCTTCATCGCCAGGCGACGGTAAGCCTTCTTCAGGTCCGCTTCGCTTGAGCCACGCTCAACACCCAACACTTCGTAATAGTCACGCTTTGCCATAAGTCTTTGCACTCTTGAGGACGTCCGACAAAACCCTCCTGAGTTTGCCGAACTCGTTGAGCCCCAATACAGGCCCGGACCCAACTCACGTCAATTCAACGATCCTGGTCTTTGATTCTTGCGGTACTTGCGGCACGAAAAGCAGGAGCATTTCCGGCCATACCACCAGCACGTGAACGCTGTCGCATGCTGTAAAAATTCGCGTATTCCAGATACGCCAACGCGGGAGCAAGCTCCCGCGCGGCGACATCCTACCAGTCACCGCCTAAAGGCAGTCAACCGGCCGACCAACAACTTACTTGTGGTCTTTGACTTCTTCGAACTCGGCGTCGACAACGTCGTCAGCCTTTTCCGCCTTGTCGTCGTGCGGTGCCGCGCCTTCAGCAGGCTGAGCCTGTTCGGCGTACATCTTCTGCGCCACTGGAGCGGAGACTTTCGACAGCTCTTCAACCTTGGCGTCGATAGCAGCCTTGTCGTCGCCTTTAACGGCGGCTTCCAGGGCAACTACGGCAGCTTCGATTGCAGTCTTCTCTTCAGCGGTCACTTTATCGCCGGCGTCGGAGACCATTTTGCGAGTCGAGTGAACCAGTGCATCACCCTGGTTACGGGCAGCGGCCAGCTCTTCGAACTTGCGATCTTCCTCGGCGTTAGCCTCGGCATCACGCACCATGCGCTCGATTTCTTCGTCGGACAGACCGGAGTTGGCCTTGATCACGATCGACTGAGTCTTGCCGGTAGCCTTGTCCTTCGCACCTACGTGCAGGATGCCGTTGGCGTCGATGTCGAAGGTCACTTCGATCTGCGGCACGCCACGTGGAGCTGGTGGAATGTCGGCCAGGTCGAACTTGCCCAGGGACTTGTTCTGTGCGGCTTGCTTACGCTCGCCTTGCAGCACATGAATGGTCACGGCGCCCTGGTTGTCGTCGGCAGTCGAGAACACTTGCGATTTCTTGGTAGGAATCGTGGTGTTTTTCTCGATCAGCGCGGTCATCACGCCACCCATGGTTTCGATACCCAGGGTCAGCGGGCTGACGTCGAGCAGCAGAACGTCCTTCACGTCACCGGCCAGTACCGCACCCTGGATGGCAGCACCCATGGCAACCGCTTCGTCCGGGTTGACGTCTTTACGAGCTTCTTTACCGAAGAACTCGGTTACCAGCTTCTGAACCAGTGGCATACGGGTCTGACCGCCCACCAGGATCACGTCGTTGATCGCGCCAACGTCGATACCGGCATCTTTCATTGCGATGCGGCAAGGTTCGATGGTGCGCTGAACCAGGTCTTCCACCAGCGCTTCGAGCTTGGCGCGGGAGATCTTCACGTTCAGGTGCTTAGGACCGGTGGCGTCTGCAGTGATGTACGGCAGGTTCACGTCGGTCGACTGGCTCGAGGACAGTTCGATCTTGGCTTTTTCAGCAGCTTCTTTCAGGCGCTGCATGGCCAGCGGGTCGCCCTTGAGGTTCATGCCGCTTTCTTTCTTGAATTCGTCGACGAGGTAGTCGATCAGACGAATGTCAAAGTCTTCACCGCCCAGGAACGTGTCACCGTTGGTGGCCAGTACTTCGAACTGGTGCTCGCCATCGACTTCAGCGATCTCGATCACGGAAACGTCGAAAGTACCGCCGCCCAGGTCGTAAACGATCACGGTGTGATCGCCCTTGGCCTTGTCCATGCCGTAAGCCAGAGCAGCTGCGGTTGGTTCGTTGATGATACGTTTTACGTCCAGGCCAGCGATGCGGCCGGCGTCTTTGGTCGCCTGGCGCTGGCTGTCGTTGAAGTAGGCCGGAACGGTGATCACCGCTTCAGTCACGGTCTCGCCGAGATAGTCTTCGGCGGTCTTCTTCATCTTCTTCAGGATTTCAGCCGAGATTTGTGGCGGTGCCATTTTCTGGCCGTTCACTTCAACCCAGGCGTCGCTGTTGTCAGCCTTGACGATCTTGTAAGGGACCATCTGAATGTCTTTCTGCACGACTTCTTCGTCGAAACGACGACCGATCAGACGCTTCACCGCATACAGGGTGTTGTGCGGATTGGTCACGGCCTGACGCTTGGCCGACTGGCCAACCAGGATTTCGCCATCGTTGGCGTAAGCGATGATCGACGGCGTGGTACGCGCGCCTTCAGCGTTTTCAATAACTTTTGCCTTGCCGTTTTCCAGCACGGAGACGCAGGAGTTGGTAGTCCCCAGGTCGATACCGATAATTTTGCCCATGTTCACTCTCCCGAAACTTTGATTTGGTTGCCGCAGCAGTGGTGGCTAACTGCGGTAGCACTTAAACGCTTGACTTATAAATGGGGGCCTCGCGGCGGATTTCAAGCCTGCTCGTCAATCGAAGGCGAAACCGGCGCAGGCGCCTTGCTGACCACGACCATCGCCGGGCGCAACAGGCGACCATTGAGCTGATAGCCCTTCTGGAACACCTTCAGAACGCTGTTCGGCTCGACATCTGCGCTTTCCTGCATGGCCATTGCCTGATGCTGAACGGCGTTGAACGGTTCGCCATGCGGATCGATCGCTTCAAGCTGATAACGCTTGAGAGTGTCGTGGAACATTTTCAGGGTCAGCTCGATGCCTTCGCGCATCGGACGGATGCTTTCGTCGTCCGGGCTGGACAGTTCCAGGCCACGCTCCAGGCTGTCGACGATCGGCAGCAGGTCGCCGGCGAATTTTTCCAGCGCGAACTTGTGAGCCTTCTCCACATCCTGCTCGGCGCGACGGCGGACGTTCTGCAGATCGGCGGCTACACGCAAAGCCTGATCCTGAGCGCCTGCCAGTTGCTCTTCGAGCACTTGTACACGAGCCGCCAGGTCATCACCCGAAGCCTCGGGCGCCTGGTTGGCGTCTGGGTTTTGCGTATCCACTGTCTGTTCGTCAGCCATAGATCTCTCCTTTCAATTTCGTCCGCGAGCTCAACTCGCGCGTCTGCCCAGCTATATGGGGCCGCAAAATCCGGCTTCAAGGGGGGCCGACGATTAACCCTACAAAAAACAACTGCTTTGTCATTCCCGGTCGCGATAAGGCTTTCGTCGGTCCGAGCGAATCGAGCTAACGAGGGGCATTGTCAGCCCGAAACAAAACACTGTATAAATAACCAGACCTAACACCTGGGAGCGGCCCATATGCTGGTGCACCTGTCCGTACACAACTACGCCATCGTTGAACATCTCGATCTCGAACTCGATCGCGGGATGAGCGTGATCACCGGAGAAACCGGCGCGGGCAAGTCGATCATGCTCGACGCGCTGGGCCTTACCCTGGGTGATCGCGCCGACAGCGGCGTGGTCCGCCCCGGCGCCGACAAGGCCGATATCCTGGCCACCTTCGATCTGGTCGACATTCCGGAAGCCAGCGCCTGGCTGGCCGAACGCGACCTCGAAAACGACGGCCCGTGCATCCTGCGCCGGGTCATCACATCCGAAGGACGTTCGCGCGGCTACATCAACGGCACGCCCTGCCCGCTTGGCGACCTCAAGGCGCTGGGCGAGCTGCTGATCGACATTCACAGCCAGCACGAACACCAATCCCTGCTCAAGACCGATACTCACCGCCGCCTGCTCGATGAATATGCCGGCGCGACCGACCTTGCCCGCCAGGTTCAGCTCGCCGCCCAGTGTTGGCGCCAGACCCGCCAGGAACTGGAGCGACTCTCCAACTCCGGCGATGAGCAACGCGCCCGCCATCAGTTGCTCAGCTATCAACTCGAAGAACTGGAAAACCTTGGCCTTGGCGACAACGAACTGGAGCAGCTCGAGCAGGAACACAAGAACCTGACCAACGCCGAGACCTTGCTCGGGATCTGCCGGCAAGTCGTCGAGCAATGCAGTGAAAGTGATTCCGGGAATGTACTGAACGCCCTGACCGCCAGCCTCAACCGCCTGTCGAGCGTGAACAGCTCGATCGGTGCGCTGGGCGAAGCCAGCAGCCTGTTGACCAGTGCACAGATCCAGGTTGAAGAGGCCGTGGGTGAACTGAACCGCTTCCTCGACAACTTCGACGCCGATCCATCGCGCCTTCAATACCTTGAAGAGCGCCTCGACGCGATCTACACCCTGGCGCGCAAACATCGCATCCAGCCGACCGAAGTTGCCGAGATGCAGCAGAAACTGCTGGATGAAATCGAAACCCTCAACGCCAACGACGAATCCATCGAGCGGCTGAGCGACGAGCTGTCTTCATACGCTCGCCATTATCAGGAAAAGGCTCGGGAACTGAGCGACCTGCGTCATCAAGCCTCGAGTAGCCTGGCCAGCGCCGTGGAACAGGAGATCCAGCGCCTGGGCATGCCTGGCGGGCGCTTCACCATCGAGCTGCGCCCAAACAGTAGCGACGAGCTACTCCCTAACGGACTTGAACAGGTTGAACTACTGGTCAGCGCCAACCCGGGCCAACCATTGAAAGCCTTGGCAAAAGTTGCATCCGGAGGCGAGCTGTCACGGATCAGCCTGGCGATCCAGGTGATCACCGCGCAGACATCTCGCGTTCCCACTCTAGTATTCGACGAAGTGGACGTTGGTATCGGTGGTCCGACTGCGGAAATCGTCGGCCAGCTGTTGCGTCGCCTCGGCGAGCGCGGGCAGGTACTGACCGTGACCCACTTGCCGCAAGTGGCAGCGCAAGGCCATCAACATCTATTTGTGCATAAAGTGCGCGGCGAAGATGCCACCCGCACGGCCGTTTCCAGATTGAGCAAAAACGACCGCGTCGAAGAAGTCGCACGGATGCTGGGCGGCATCGACCTCACCAAGGAATCCCTGGCGCATGCCAAAAAAATGGTGGTGGCCGCAAAAGCCTGAATAAAGGCAGAAAGCACGAAGGCGACCCTGGGGTCGCCTTCGTTCGTTTCGCGAACTGAATGTTCGCGCGACATGCTTACTTTTTCTTGCGCACGTACAGCACCAGATTGTGATCAACCATCTCGAAGCCATACTTGTCGACGATTGCTTTCTGAAGCCGCTCGATTTCTTCGTCGAAGAATTCGATCACTTCACTGGTTTCGACGTTGACCATATGGTCGTGATGCTTTCCGTCGTCCAGTTCGAAGACCGCATGGCCTCCGTCGAAGTTGTGCCGCACCACAAGGCCAGCTGCCTCGAACTGGGTCAGAACACGGTAAACCGTGGCCAGACCGACGTCCTCACCAGCCTCCATAAGGGCCTTGTAGACATCCTCGGCACTCATGTGGCGCTGCTCGGCGGAATCGAGCATTTGCAGAATTTTGACCCGTGGCAGGGTCACTTTGAGGCCGGCTTTGCGTAGTTCGCTATTTTCAACCATGGTCAGCTTTCTCGCGATGCTGCTTCGCAGCTTCTCTTAATGCGGGTATGATCGGCGTTTACGTTGTCCCAGCCAAGATAGTGGAAGTCGCCCACCGATGCAAAACACCAAGCTCTTGCTAACCAGTTTCACCTTTGTGGGACTGCTCGCACTCGCCGGTTGTTCATTCCCCGGGGTTTACAAAATCGACATCCAGCAGGGCAATGTCGTCACGCAGGACATGATAGACCAGTTACGCCCGGGAATGACCCGTAAGCAAGTACGGTTTATCATGGGCAACCCTCTGCTGACTGACACGTTCCATGCCGATCGCTGGGATTATCTGTACAGCCTGCAACCGGGTGGCGGTGAACGCCAACAGGAACGCATTAGCGTTATCTTCAACCCAAATGATCAGCTTGTCAGCCTCTCCGGCGATTTCATGCCAGGCGTGAGCCGTGACGAAGCCATTCTCGGCAAGGACAGCGGCACGACAGTGGCTGCCCCGGCAGAAAACGTCGAGAAGCCAAAACCGGAAAAACCGGTCAAGCCAGGTTCGTTGCTGGATCAGATCCAGAAGGACGTCGATGGCGTAGAAACCGTTCCGGTCCCGACGCCGGAGCCACTGGACACCTCGCCGCAATAATTTGCGACGCAATAAAAAGCCCGGCATGCCCGGGCTTTTTATTGTCTGGCGTTCAAGCCACTCACTGATTCCGCGCTTTGGCCTCGGCAGCTTTCGCCGCGCGCAGTCGGCGCACCTCTTTCGGATCGGCCAGCAACGGGCGGTAAATCTCGATGCGATCCCCGGCCTGGACTACCCGACTCTCCGGGTCAGCGACCACCTTGCCGAAGATCCCCACAGGGCAATGGGTCAGATTCAGCGCCGGAAACTCTTCAGCCACGGCCGACCTGAGCAAGGCCGCCCGCACGGTCGTTCCGACAGGTACGGCCACTGTCAGCAGCACCTGACGGTCTACGGCCGCGTAGACCACCTCGACTTCAATCATGACCTCAACCATGTATCTGCTTGGCGCGCTGGCAGAACGCATCCACCAAAGTGTTGGCCGCCTGATTGAACAGCGGCCCCAAGGTGGCGCGAACCAGCGGCCCGGCATAATCGAATGACAGATCGAGGCTGATCTTGCAGGCTTTGTCGGTCAGCGCCTTGAATACCCAGATGCCATGCAATTGGGTGAAAGGACCCTCTTCGAGGTTCATTTCGATCGACTGCCCCGGAATCAACGTGTTGCGCGTCACGAAATGCTGACTGAGGCCACCCTTCGCCACGCCGACACTCGCCCGCATATGCTCAGGTGAGCTCTCCAGGACTTCGGCGGACGAGCACCACGGCAGAAACTCCGGATAGCGCGCCACGTCGTTGACCAGGTCATACAGCGCTTGCGCCGGGTACGGCAGCAAGGCCGAACGTGAAATGTGTGTCGTCATGTCAGCATCACTTCCACAGCTGGGCGGCAAACACTACGAGAATGCCGATGGGCGCCACATAGCGCATCAAGAACAAGGACAGGCCAAACAGCGCAGGGTTACGGATCGACAACTCGTCGCGCACCGCTTCACGCCCCATGATCCAGCCCGCAAACACCACGAAACACAAACCGCCAAGCGGCAGCATGAGTCGCGAGGTGAAGAAATCGATCACACCAAAGAAGTCGAGGCCACCGGTCGCTCCCCATTGGTAGAGGTGGAACATCCCGCCTTCGTTCACGAAGAACTTGGCCTCCTTCCAGATATTGAAGGAGAACACCGTACCCAGGCCGACAAACCAGCAGCTGAACGCCAGCCAGAAGGTGACCCAGGCACGACTCACTTTAGTGCGCTCGACCAGGTAGGCCACCATCGGTTCCAGCAGGGAAATCGCCGAACTCCAGGCAGCGACCGCCACCAGCACGAAGAACACAACACCCATCAATTGCCCGAACGCTACGTTACCGAAGGCAAACGGCAGGCTGACGAACATCAGCCCCGGCCCTTCGCTCGGATTCAGGCCCGCCGCGAAAACAATCGGAAACAACGCCAGGCCGGCCACCAGGGAAACGAAGGTGTCGAGCAGCGCCACGCCGACAACCGTCCCTGAAATCGATGAGTTCTTCGGCATGTACGCACCGTAGATCATGATCGAGCCAACGCCCACGCTCAGGGAAAAGAACGCATGCCCCATCGCGGGCAACAAGCCGTCCATGACCTTTTCCGGGTGGAAGTCGAACATGAAATGCACGCCCTCCATGAAATGCCCGGTGGTCATGCTGTAGCCCAGCAACACGAGGATCATCACGAACAACAACGGCATCATGATTCGCAAGCTGCGTTCAAGCCCGGCAACCACGCCCTTGGCGATCACCACCGCTGACAACAGCATGAAAATCGTGTGCCAAAGTGTCAGGCGCCAGGGATCGGCGATCACATTGCCGAAGTAAGCCCCCACTTGATCAGGCGTCGCGCCCTGGAAGTCGCCACGCCCCATGTCGATGATGTAGTCCAGCGACCAGCCGCCAACCACACTGTAGAACGACAGGATCAGCAATGCCGTGATCATCCCGGCAAACGCGCCCCAGGACCATTTGGCCGAGTGCCCCGCCTCGACCGCCAGTATCTTCAAGGCATTGGCCGGACTTTGCCGGGCACGCCGGCCGATCAGGGTTTCCGCCAGCATGACCGGCACGCCGATCAATGCGATACAGGCCAGGAACATCAGCACGAAGGCGCCGCCGCCATAGACGCCGACCATGTACGGGAATTTCCAGATACTACCCAGCCCCACGGCCGAACCGGTCGCGGCGAGTATGAAGACCCAGCGGCTAGCCCAACTGCCGTGGACAGAAACCTTGTCTGTCGACATCGTTATCACGCCCAAGCGTTCAAAAAAGAGGCCGCATTGTCCGGGATTCAATCAACCTGCTCAAGCACGTAGCAACACCGTAGCCGACTCGCGTGCAACTCCCTATAATGCCGCCCCTATGGCTAAACAGAAGAAACACCCAACAGGGACCATCGCGCAAAACAAAAAGGCGCGACACGATTACTTCATCGAACATCGTTTCGAGGCTGGTCTGGTCCTGGCCGGCTGGGAAGTAAAAAGTCTGCGGGCAAGCAAACTGCAGCTGGTTGACAGCTACGTACTGCTCAAGGATGGCGAAGCCTGGCTGCTCGGCAGCCACATTACGCCCCTGACGACCGCCAGTACCCACGTCATTGCCGATCCGGTGCGCACCCGTAAATTGCTGCTCAACCGGCGCGAGCTGGAAAAGCTGGCCGCGGCCGTGCAGCAAAAGGGTTACGCTTGCGTGTGCCTGTCCTGGTACTGGAGCAAGCACATGGTCAAGTGCGAGATCGCTCTGGGCAAGGGCAAGAAGGAATACGACAAGCGCGATACCGAGCGCGAACGCGACGCCGGTCGCGAGTTGCAGCGTGCGGTGCGCAACAAGGGCAAGGAAGACTGACTCTTTCGCCTTGAGGCCCCTTCGCGGGCAAGCCCGCTCCCACAGGGTTTCGGTGTACCTGTGGGAGCGGGCTTGCCCGCGAAAGCAACCTCACAAATGATATGGAGCCGACTAGCTACATTCCCTTGCGCCGTTCCGCCCGGGCCACGCGCTGCACTTCCTGACGCACCTCCTCCAGTACCTCCTGCACATACAGAATGTGTCGGCTGGAAACTTCCCGCGCCTGCTCCGCCCGCCCTTCGATAATCGCCTGATACAACTCCCGATGCTGCGTGATCAGCATGTCGCGGGTTTCAGTGCGCTGTTTGTACATGCCACCGATGTTGGTCACCACGTTGCGCTTGAGCAGGTCGAACAGCCCGCGAATGGTGTGTAGCAACACGGCATTGTGGCTGGCCTCGGCGATCGCCAGGTGAAACTTTGCGTCCGCCGCCCCCTCTTCGGCACGACTCACCTCTTCGTGACGCGAATAGCAGTCCTGTAATTCGTTGAATGCCGCGGTCAGTCGCTCGCGATCCACATCGGTGGCACGCAACGCCGCGTAGTAGGCGCAAGACGCTTCCAGCGTATGCCGAAACTCCAGCAGATCGCGCTGTGCCTCGGGGTTGCTTTCCAGCAGCTGCAACAAGGGATCACTGAAGGTGCTACCCAGCGACTCCACCACATAGTTGCCGCCGCCCTGGCGACTGACCAGCAGGCCTTTGGCGGTCAGCTTCTGAATGGCTTCGCGCAACGAAGGGCGTGACACACCAAATTGTTCGGCCAACGCACGTTCGGCCGGCAAGCGCTCACCCGCTTTCAGCGTGCCCTCGAGGATCATGCCCTCAAGCTGCTCGACAATATCGTCAGACAAACGGCGCTGACGAATCTGATCAAACCCCATAACTCGATTACTCCACGATCCGACGGCTCGCCGGGGCTCTATTCTGGCCTATCGGCGCCGCGCCAGCACCTGCCACAACGCATTTGGTCTTACCAGGCAGGCGACCTGCGGACTTTGCATTCGACAAAAGTTTTAGGGCGGCAAATTGACACACCGCCTACAAGGCTTTTACCCTAGCCAACAGCGATTGTAAATTGGTCTTACCAATTATCCAAGAACGCTGATCAGTGCCTGACCAACAACAATTAGGGGCCACCCCATATGCAAACCTGGCAACAGCTCTATACCCCGCTTGGCAGCCTCGGCTTGTCCGCACTCGCCGCCGTCATCCCCATCGTATTTTTCTTCCTGGCTTTGGCCGTGTTCCGCCTCAAAGGACATGTGGCCGGCAGCATCACCCTGGCTTTATCGATCCTGGTGGCGATCTTCGCCTTCCAGATGCCGGTCGACATGGCGTTCGCCGCCGCCGGGTATGGCTTCGCCTATGGCCTGTGGCCGATCGCATGGATCATCGTGGCAGCGGTGTTCCTCTACAAACTGACGGTCAAGAGCGGGCAGTTTGAAGTCATCCGCAGTTCGGTTCTGTCGATCACCGATGACCAGCGCCTGCAGGTTCTGCTGATCGGTTTCTGCTTCGGCGCCTTCCTCGAAGGTGCAGCCGGTTTTGGCGCACCCGTGGCGATTACCGCTGCACTGCTGGTAGGACTTGGCTTCAACCCGCTGTACGCCGCCGGCTTGTGCCTGATCGCCAACACCGCGCCGGTGGCCTTCGGCGCCCTGGGCATTCCGATCATCGTTGCCGGGCAAGTGACCGGTATCGACGCGTTCAAGATCGGCGCCATGACCGGCCGCCAACTGCCGCTGCTGTCGCTGTTCGTGCCGTTCTGGCTGGTGTTCATGATGGACGGCCTGCGCGGCGTACGGGAAACGTGGCCGGCAGCGCTGGTGGCCGGCTTGAGCTTTGCCGTCACCCAGTACTTCACCTCGAACTTCATCGGCCCGGAACTGCCGGACATCACCTCGGCCCTGGCCAGCCTGATTTCCCTGACCCTGTTCCTGAAAGTCTGGCAACCAAAACGCGCCGCCGGCCAACACATCGTCGGCGCTGTCTCGGCCTCCGTGGTGAGCGCCAGCGTCGGTGGTTTCGGCCAGAAGCGCACCACTGTGGCTTCGCCCTACAGCCTTGGGGAAATCTTCAAGGCATGGTCGCCGTTCCTGATCCTGACCGTACTGGTCACCATCTGGACCCTGAAGCCGTTCAAGGCGATGTTCGCCGCCGGCGGTTCGATGTACAGCTTCGTATTCAACTTCGCCATCCCGCACCTGGACCAGATGGTGATCAAGGTCGCACCGATCGTAGTCGCGCCAACCGCCCTTCCGGCAGTGTTCAAACTGGACCCGATTTCCGCCACCGGCACGGCGATTTTCTTCTCGGCGCTGATCTCGATGCTGGTGCTGAAGATCAATATCAAAACTGGTCTGACCACTTTTAAAGAGACCTTCTACGAACTGCGCTGGCCGATCCTGTCCATCGGCATGGTGCTGGCGTTTGCCTTCGTCACCAACTACTCGGGCATGTCTTCGACCATGGCCCTGGTGTTGGCAGGCACCGGTGCAGCGTTCCCGTTCTTCTCGCCGTTCCTCGGCTGGCTGGGCGTATTCCTCACCGGTTCCGATACCTCGTCCAACGCGCTGTTCAGTTCGCTGCAAGCGACCACTGCGCATCAGATCGGTGTCAACGACACCTTGCTGGTGGCGGCGAACACCAGTGGTGGCGTGACCGGCAAGATGATCTCGCCACAATCGATCGCCGTGGCTTGTGCCGCGACCGGCCTGGTGGGCAAAGAATCGGATCTGTTCCGCTTCACCCTCAAGCACAGCCTATTCTTTGCAACGATTGTCGGCTTGATCACGTTGGCCCAGGCCTACTGGTTCACCGGCATGCTGGTGCACTAAGGGCTACAAGCAACACGATAAAAACCGACGCCGGGCCACGCCCCCGGCGTCCGCTATTCACACCCCGGTCTGTAAGGCTGCTGAAAGCTACCGGCTCTATATTCAGCAGCCTCAACAGACGAATAACCGGGACCACCCGGAGACCGCCTGATGAGCGAGCTTTTTTACAACGCCGTGCCGAATGCGACCCGTGTCGCCCCGCCACTGCCCGAGCCTCGGCAATACCCCAGCGAGAAACCGTCACGGGTCTACCTGTTCGGGACCTGCGTGGTCGATTTGTTCTACCCGGAAGCCGGGATGGATGCGATCCACCTGCTGGAGCGCGAAGGCATTCGTGTCGAGTACCCGCAAGGGCAAAGCTGCTGCGGCCAACCGGCCTACACCTCGGGTTACACCGAACAGGCTCGGACCGTGGCGCGCTCGCAACTGGCGCTGTTTGCCGGCGACTATCCGGTGGTGGTGCCGTCAGGCTCTTGTGCAGGCATGCTGCGCGAACATTACGCCGACTTGTTCAAGGACGAGCCGGAAACGTTGAAACAGGTCCAGGCCCTGGCGGCCAGAACCTACGAGCTGGCCGAGTTCCTGTTGTTTGTCTGCAAGGTGCAGCTCAAGGACGGCGGCGAGCCCGTGAAAGTGGCGCTGCACACCTCGTGCTCGGCACGCCGTGAAATGAACACCCACCTGCACGGCCGCGAGTTGTTGGCGCAGTTGAGCAATGTGGAGCGGGTCAACCACGATCACGAAAGTGAATGCTGTGGCTTTGGTGGGACATTCAGCGTCCGTATGCCAGACATTTCCGGCGCGATGGTGGCTGACAAGACCCGGGCGCTGAAGGAGTCCGGCGCGCACAAGGTATTGAGTGCCGACTGCGGCTGTTTGATGAACATCAACGGCTCGCTGGAAAAACAGCAGGAAGCGTTGCGCGGTCAGCATCTGGCCAGCTTCCTCTGGCAGCGAACCGGAGGTGTGAAATGAGCACCTCGACGATTATTCCTACGGTTGCCGTAGAAGAAGATTTCCGCACCCGCGCCCACAACGCACTGGGTGACCCGCAATTGCGAAGCAACTTTCGCAAGGCGATGGATTCACTGATGACCAAACGGGCAGCCGCTTTCAGCGATGCCCATGAAAGAGAACACTTGCGCGCACTGGGCAATGCAATCCGTGCCCGCGCGCTCTCCAAGTTGCCCGACCTGCTCGAGCAACTGGAACAGAACCTGACCCGCAACGGTGTGACAGTGCACTGGGCGGAAACGGTGGACGAGGCCAATGGCATCGTCCTCTCGATCATCCGCGCTCACGAGGGGCGGCAAGTGATCAAGGGTAAATCGATGGTCAGCGAAGAGATGGAGATGAACCATGTCCTCGCTGAACAGGGCATTGAATGCCTGGAATCGGACATGGGCGAGTACATCGTCCAGCTCGACCACGAGAAGCCTTCACACATAATCATGCCGGCAATCCACAAGAACGCCGGTCAGGTCGCGTCCTTGTTCCACGACAAACTTGGCGTGGAATACACCAAGGACGTAGACCAACTCATTCAGATCGGCCGCAGAGTCCTGCGGCAGAAATTCTTCGAAGCGGACATCGGCGTCTCCGGTGTCAACTTCGCCGTGGCCGAAACCGGCACCCTGCTGCTGGTGGAAAACGAAGGCAACGGTCGCATGACCACCACGGTGCCACCCGTGCACATCGCCGTCACCGGTATCGAAAAAGTCGTGGAAAACCTGCGTGATGTGGTGCCGTTGCTGTCGCTGCTGACCCGTTCAGCCTTGGGCATTCCGATCACCACCTACGTCAACATGATCTCCGGCCCACGCAAGGAACATGAACTCGACGGCCCACAGGAAGTGCACCTCGTACTGCTCGATAACGGCCGCAGCCAGGCCTTTGCCGACAGCGAATTGCGCCAGACCCTGAACTGCATTCGCTGCGGCGCCTGTATGAATCATTGCCCGGTGTACACCCGAATCGGCGGTCATGCCTATGGGGAGGTTTACCCCGGGCCTATCGGAAAAATCATCACCCCGCACATGGTCGGCCTGGCGAAAGTCCCGGATCACCCGAGCGCCTCGTCGCTGTGCGGTGCCTGCGGTGAAGTGTGTCCGGTGAAAATCCCGATCCCTGCTTTGCTGCGGCGCCTGCGGGAAGAAAACGTCAAGGCCCCGGACAGCCCCCATCAAGTGATGCGCGGCCAGGGCAGCAAGTATTCGCGCAAGGAGCGATTCATCTGGAACGCCTGGGCCAAGCTCAACAGTTCGCCGACGCTCTATCGCCTGTTCGGTTTCTTTGCCACCCGTTTGCGCGCCCTTACGCCGAGCAATGTCGGCCCGTGGACGCAAAACCACAGCGCACCGAAACCCGCTGCCCGCTCATTGCATGACATGGCCCGCGAGCACTTGGCCAAACAGGGAGACCGCCGATGAGCGCCAAACAAAATATCCTCGCCAAACTGCGTAAAAGCCTGACAGGCACAACGCCGGTGGCCGACAACTTCGATGTCGATCTGGTGACCCAGCCTTACACCTACGCGCCAGAGCAGCGCATTGCGCAGCTGCGCAAATTGATGGAAGCGGTGCACACGGAAATTCATCTGACGTCCGGCCAAGAGTGGCCGACGCTACTCGCGCAGTTGCTGCAGGACCGCCAGTTGCCAAGCCTGCTGATCGCACCGACAACGCCCCACGGTCAAAGGATCACGCAGCACTGGGCGAATAATCCCGGCCTGCCAATGCTGAAAGCCTACGACCGCCCGATTGAAGAATGGAAAGCCGAGCTGTTCAACGACACCCCGGCGAGCATCACTGGAACCCTCGGTGCCATCGCTGCCACGGGCAGCCTTATTCTCTGGCCGACCCGGGAAGAACCGCGCCTGATGAGCCTGGCGCCACCGGTGCATTTCGCCCTGCTCAAGGCCAGTGAAATTCGCGACAACTTCTATCAGGTGCAACAGGAATTCGAATGGGCCCAGGGCATGCCGACTAACGCACTGCTGGTGTCCGGCCCGTCGAAGACCGCCGACATCGAGCAAGTGCTGGCGTACGGCGCCCACGGTCCGAAAGACCTGGTGGTGCTGATCCTGGAGGACCAATGAGTCTACCGGCCGCTTTCCTGCGTGACGCACAGCAACTGATTCCCCAAGAGCGACGTTTCGACGACCCGCTGTCGACCCTGGCCTTCGGCACCGACGCCAGCTTCTATCGTTTGATTCCGCAACTGGTGATCCGCGTCGAGTCCGAAGACGAAGTGGTGGCACTGCTGCAACTGGCGCAACGGGATCAGGTGCCGGTGACTTTCCGCGCCGCCGGTACCAGTCTGTCCGGCCAAGCCATCAGCGACTCGGTGCTGATCGTGCTGGGGGACAACTGGAACGGTCGCGAGATCCGCGGCCAAGGCACGCAAATCCGCCTGCAACCGGGGGTGATCGGCGCCCAGGCCAATGCCTGGCTGGCACCGTTCGGACGCAAGATCGGTCCGGACCCGGCCTCGATCAACGCCTGCAAGATCGGCGGGATCGTCGCCAACAATGCCAGCGGCATGTGCTGCGGCACCGCGCAAAACACCTATCACACCCTGGCCGGCATTCGTCTGGTGCTGGCCGATGGCAGTCGTCTCGACACCGAGGATGCCGCCAGCGTCACGGCGTTTCGCCAAAGCCACGCCGCGCTGCTGGAACGCTTGGCGATCCTGGGCCGCGAGACCCGCGCAAATACCGAGCTGGCTGCGAAAATTCGCCACAAATACCGCCTGAAAAATACCACCGGCCTGTCGCTCAATGCACTGGTGGATTTCGACGAGCCTGTGGATATCTTGAGCCACTTGCTGGTCGGCTCCGAAGGCACGCTCGGGTTCATCAGTGCCGTGACCTACGACACGGTGATCGACCATCCGAATAAAGCCTCGGCCCTGATTGTGTTCCCGGATGTCGAGACCTGCTGCAATGCGGTCACCGTGTTGAAAAGCCAACCGGTGTCGGCCGTGGAACTGCTGGACCGGCGCAGCCTGCGCTCGGTACAGAACAAACCCGGCATGCCCGCTTTCGTACAACATCTGTCGAACAATGCCTGCGCCTTGCTGATCGAATCCCGCGCCGCGTCGTCCACTTTGCTGCACGAGCAACTGGCGCAGATCATGGCGTCGCTCAAGGCGTTCCCGGTAGAAAAGCAGGTCGACTTCACCGAAGACCCGCAAGAAAACGCCCGGCTCTGGGCCATCCGCAAGGACACCTTCCCCGCCGTCGGCGCCGTGCGCAAGACCGGCACCACGGTGATCATCGAAGACGTCACCTTCCCGGTCGAACAACTGGCCATCGGCGTCAACCGCCTGATCGAACTGTTCGACAAACATCACTATGACGAAGCGATCCTTTTCGGACACGCCCTGGAAGGCAATCTGCACTTCGTCTTCACCCAAGGCTTCAACAGCCCGGAAGAAGTCGCACGCTATCAGGCGTTCATGGACGACGTGGCGCAACTGGTGGCGGTGGAGTTCGGCGGTTCGCTGAAGGCTGAACACGGCACCGGACGCAACATGGCGCCGTTCGTTGAACTGGAATGGGGCAGCGATGCCTACCAGTTGATGTGGCAGCTCAAACGACTGCTCGACCCCAATGGCATTCTCAACCCGGACGTGGTGCTCAGCGAAGATCCACAGATCCACCTCAAGCACCTCAAGCCCTTGCCCGCGGCTGACGAGATTGTGGACAAGTGCATCGAATGCGGCTTCTGCGAACCGGTCTGCCCGTCAAAAGGCCTGACACTGAGCCCGCGTCAGCGCATCGTGATCTGGCGCGACATTCAGGCGAAGAAACGCGCGGGCATCGATACGTCCGAACTCGAAGCCGCCTTCGACTATCAAGGCATCGATACCTGCGCCGCCACCGGCCTGTGCGCACAACGTTGCCCTGTAGGCATCAATACCGGCGAGCTGGTGAAAAAGCTGCGCAGCCGGAAGGCGACACATACGAAAACCGCTAACTGGCTTGAAGGACATTTCGCCACGGCACTGCAAGGTGCACGCTTCACCCTGCACGTGGCCAATGGTGCGCGGATGTTGCTGGGGGCACCGAGATTGGCGAAGTTGTCGGCGACGTTGACGCGCCTGTCCAAGGGTCAGGTCCCGCAATGGACCAACGCCATGCCCCAGCCTGAACGGCCGATTCGCTTCAGCCCGACGGTGACGGACGCGCGCCCGCGCGTGGTCTATCTGGCGGCCTGTGTATCCCGCGCCATGGGCCCGGCAGCGGGCGATACGGAGCAAATGTCGCTGCACGACAAGACCCGAGGCCTGCTGGAAAAGGCCGGCTACCAGGTGGTGTTCCCGGACAACCTCGACAACCTGTGCTGCGGTCAGCCATTCGCCTCCAAAGGCTACGCCGAGCAAGCCGAGCACAAACGACAGGAACTGATCGGCGCCCTGCTCCACGCCAGCCGTGGCGGGCTCGACCCGATCTACTGCGACACCAGCCCCTGCACCTTGCGCCTGGTTCAAGACCTTGGGGAAGTCCGTCTGGACCTGTACGACCCGGTGCGCTTCATCCGCACACACCTGATGGATCGCCTGGACTTCACGCCACAGGAGGCGCCGATCGCCGTGCACGTGACCTGCAGCACTCAGCACCTCGGCGAAAGTCAGGCGTTGATCGACCTGGCGCGCAAGTGCAGCAAAAACGTGGTCATTCCCGAAGGTATTCACTGCTGCGGCTTTGCCGGCGACAAGGGCTTCACCACGCCGGAGCTGAACGCCCATTCGCTGCGCACGCTCAAGGATGCGGTGCAGCAGTGCAGCGAGGGGATTTCCACCAGCCGTACCTGCGAGATTGGCCTGACACAACACGGCGGAATCGACTACCACGGACTAGTCTATCTGGTGGACCGCGTTACCCAGGCCAGGGTGACCTGATGACGAGGCCTCAAGAAAGGCGCATTCAGGCGCCTGTCTAGTCGTTTCTTGTGGGCATCAACACAGTAAAACAGAACCCTGACGTGTCGCCGCAGTCCACTGATCAAGTCCCGCCAATGCGGGACTTTCCCAACACTCGGTAGACCGATTTGATGGCCAGCAATGCCTGGCCATCAGTTCAAGGAGAAACACATGAATCGTTCTGTGCTGTTAGGTCTGTTCGTTACTGCTTCCATGCTGACTTCCACTTCATTTGCCGCTGAAGACCTTTGCGCGGTCAACCTGAAAACCATCGAAAACGGCAAGGCACAGATTCCTCCGGAAATGACTGACCAGGTAAAAGCCTCCGTCGAGCAAGCCAAAGCCGACCAGGCAAAAGGCACCAAGGAAGGCATTGATGATTGCATCGCCGAGACCAACGACATTATCAAGGCCGTCACCGACTCGAAAAAAGGCGCCAAGTAACTCGGCTCAAGGCCAACCTTCGGGTTGGCCTTTCGGGCCGCGTTGGCGTACATCAACAACGGAGTACTGGCAGCCGGGAGCTCAAAGCCCGGCCGTGCCCGATACGAAGCAAACCAAAACCTGCCAGTTGCGGGTTTTGTTGCATCTGGGGGTCTGGATACGTGTAACCGCCCGCATCGCTGCAGAAGCTCGACACATTTTCTGAGAAAACCGAATTCTTGCGTTGAATCGTAGTCTTTGAGGTAGGCCCCATCAGATCGGGCGGACTTTTCGGGCTCGGCTTGGCCGTCTACTCATACGACAGCACCGAGACCATCAGCTCAAGGAGATACCCATGAAACACACCACACTCGCAGGCCTGTTCATTGCTGCTGCCATGCTGGCCTCTCCTGTATTTGCTGCGGACAACAACCTCTGTACGAGCAAGCTGCAAGAGCTCAAAGGCAAAGTGAATGCGCTGCCGGCGAACTCCGCAAACACTACGATGGAGATCAAAAGACTGATGTCCAGCGCCGAAGCCTCACAAGCCTCCGGCGACGACAAAAAATGCGTCACCGAGGCCACCCAGGCATTGGCGCTCGCTGACAGACAGAGCACCCAACCAAACCCATGATCTGTGGTGGCCAACCTTCAGGTTGGCCTTCCGGGGCGTGATGACGTACACTGTATATGCCTGCTGCTCACTTGATTCACAGAGCATCAGGCTCGGGGCCGTTTAGGATTCGACGCCGGTTGCGAAACTTTAGGTGCATGCCGAGTTGGTAACAGAACTCGTAAATCCACTGTTGCAACTACTTATAGTTGCCAATGACGATAACTACGGCCAGGAATTCGCTCTCGCTGCGTAAGCAGCCTTAGCCCTGAGCTTCTGGTACCTTCGGGTCCAGCAATCACCAGGGGATGTCTGTAAACCCAAAGTGATTGTCATATAGAACAGAATCGCCGTGCAGTACGTTGTGGACGAAGCGGCTAAAACTTACACAACTCGCCCAAAGCACCCTGCCCGTCGGGTCGCTGAGGGTTAACTTAATAGACACGGCTACGCATGTAGTACCGACAGCGGAGTACTGGCGGACGGGGGTTCAAATCCCCCCGGCTCCACCATTTCATCATCTAAAGACGTCCACGGACGTCTTTTTTTGTGCCTGAAACCCAGTAAAAACGCGGTTTCCATCGCTTTTGCGGTCTTCTGAGTTTTTTTGAGTTCCAGCCATTCGGGTATTCCAAACGGTATTCCAGGCCATCCGGTGCTAATCTTTGGAATACCGAATCAGTGCCTGAGGACAATCTCATGCCTGCCCAAAACCTTCGCCTCTCCGATCGACAGCTCAAGGGAGTCAAACCCGCGTCCAAGGATTACGTCCTCACTGACGGTGACGGTTTGCAGCTCCGCGTACGCAGCAACGGCTCGTTGCTGTGGAATTTCAACTACCGCGAACCGCCCACCAAAAAGCGCATCAATATCGGCTTCGGGACCTACCCCCGAACTGTCACTGGCGAACGCACGAAAAAAAGCAGTCGAAGCGCACGAGCTGCTCGCCCAAGGCATCGATCCGAAGGTGCAGCGCAATACGCTGAATGAAGCCAAGCGCGCAGAAACGGAACACACCTTCGAGAACGTAGCCACCGCCTGGTTCGAGCTCAAAAAAGACTCGGTCACCCCGGCCTACGCCGAGGACATTTGGCGATCGCTCACGCTGCACGTGCTCCCCGACTTGAAGACGACACCACTCGCGAAAATTACCGCGCCTATGGTGATCGAGCTGCTTCGTCCAATCGAAGCGAAAGGCAGCCTGGAGACAGTCAAGCGTCTTAGCCAGCGGCTAAACGAGATCATGACCTACGGTGTGAACTCCGGCCTGATCTTCGCCAACCCTCTCAGCGGTATCAGGGCAGTATTCAAGAAGCCCAAGAAAGAAAACATGGCCGCGCTCCCGCCCGAAGAACTCCCCGAGCTCATGCTGGAGATCGCGAATGCGAGTATCAAACGCACCACCCGCTGTCTGATCGAATGGCAGTTGCACACCATGACTCGCCCTGCCGAGGCGGCGACTACTCGCTGGGCTGACATCGACTTTGAAAGGCGTGTCTGGAATATCCCACCGGAGCGGATGAAGAAGCGCCGCCCACACAGCATCCCGTTGAGTGATCACGCTGTCGCACTGTTGAAGTCATTGAAGACTCACAGCGGCCATCGCGAATACGTCTTCCCGGCAGACAGAAATCCGCGCACCCATGCCAATAGCCAGACCGCCAACATGGCGTTGAAACGCATGGGCTTCCAGGATCGCTTGGTCAGTCACGGCATGCGCTCGATGGCCAGCACCATCTTGAATGAGCATGGCTGGGACCCGGAGCTTATTGAGGTCGCACTGGCGCATGTCGACAAGGATGAGGTGCGCAGCGCCTACAACCGAGCCGACTACATCGAGCGCCGACGCCCGATGATGGCTTGGTGGAGTGAGTACATCCAGAAGGCCGCCACCGGTAGCCTGCTCGCCTCTGCATACGGTCAAGTCAGAGACAAGAACGTGGTGCCGATACGCTAGCGCTATGCAGGCGCAATAACGGCAGCAACAACTGAGCGTTCAAGATTCAGGGCGAGCAGCCTCGCTTATCCGCTTCTCAGCGCGGGTCCATCCAAACAGGGCTGCAAAGCCGCCCTGTTTGGATGGACCTTACTTTGAAGAGCTAAAAGCGACCACGTTGTCCAGGATTTACCACGGAATTCCACCAGTGGATAACCGTTCTTCAAGTCCAAAGTAGCGCTGAATTTTGAACCTTGACCGGGTTTATCCACAAGCGTAGAACTGGCCGTGCAAGCGCTGTCGATGACAGCAACCCAGGTGGCCCGAACCTTGAAGGTCACGCCGCTCTCGTGGTGGTTCTCCCCCCAAATGGCGATTCGCATCCGGCAGCTCGCCCGGTCACCTCCCCGGTGATGGATGCCTACTTCAGATCATGGCCCTCGTGCGCCAGACAACACTTCCTACTCCGCTGCCCTGCAGCAACCTATCCGCTTGGCCGAATCTTGCGCCAACCTGCGCCCGTCTCTTTCTCCTGGAAAGAGACGGGCGCTCCCACCACTGCTGCAGCCCATATAGAACGGGGCTTTGCCGCAACCCTCCTCGTGACAATCGGCGTGACAAACGCTGATGTCACCAGCAACAGCGATGTAGATGATGGCGCCGCAGACCAGGAAATGGACTGCACCTGATTGACAGTCAGGCATGCCCCGGTCATCGCATTACTGCTTCCACCCGGCTCAGGATCTCGCGGCACCGGTCTCGTCAGCCAGTGCAGCCTCCACCCGCCCACCGGTATCGGTGCTCAGGAGGCCAGATCATGAGATGCCCTTGCTCCCGGTCGTAAGGAGCCGCCAGTCCCGCGTAGTGGACACCCCCCACAGGTCGCAGGGGCCTTGATCCCTGATAACACTCAGCATTCTTGGCGGGAAGACGTGGGGCAAGGACGGGAGAACGAAAAGTGAGGTGACCGACATGGCATTAGTGGGTAGGCGCGATGGTCGTAATTTCGGTTACGGCAGGCAGTTGAGCTATGCAGGACCGCAGGCGCTGAAAGATATGTTCGGCTGTGGCCACTACGGCACGGTTAAAGCGCACTGTGATCGGTGGCTGGCATTCGTGAAGTGGTGCCACTCCGAACAGGGGCCCGGTATCAATGATGCGCGGCAGATTGATCGGAAGGTGTTGGCCGACTATGCGGCGTATCTACGCGACGTGGTTGGGCGCGGTGACCTCGCCGTCAGTACCGCACAAAACCGGCTATCCAGCGTTAACAGGACCATGGCGGCGCTTCGCGGTGATCAGTACGTGAAGTTACCAAGCCCGAGCAAGGCGTTGGGTATGCAGCGCACCAGGGTTCGCCAGTCGGTGCCGCAAGGGCAGGATCGCGCGCAGGTGCAGCAGATTGTCGATGTGCTTTGTAATCGTGAACAGCTACGCGCGGGGGCGATGATTCAGATGGCACGTACCACTGGGATGCGGTTGCGCGAAACAATATTGGCTGATTTGCCCAGATTGATCCGTGAGGCTGACAGGCTCGGCAAGATCAATATCCAGGAGGGCACGAAAGGCGGCCGAGGTGGTGCATCTGCGCCACGATGGATTGCAGTGGATCAACATATTCGGGATGCACTGAGGTTTGCGGCAAAGGTATCGCCGAAAGGTAGCCGTAACATGATCGCGCCAAGCGAGAGCTATGCGAACGTGTTGCAACGAGTAGCCGGGGCATCGCGGGACGTCCTGCATAAAAACGCCCTGAAAGGATTTCATGAGTTGCGCGCGGCGTATGCCTGTGAGCGCTACGAGCAGATTACCCAGCATCCTGCACCGATTAATGGTGGTCATTGCTATGCCATCGATCCGCGCCTCGACCGTGAGGCTCGCATACAGATCAGCTATGAGCTAGGGCATGGCCGGATTGAAGTAGTCGCTGCCTACATCGGGGGACGGGTATGACCAAGGCGTTTGATATGGAGGTGTTCTTGGCTGCCGCGCTGACTGGATCTCACGCGACGCGGCAGCGACACTTGCGCCAAGCGAAGATTATCCAGGCTGCAATCGTACAGCGATGGCAGCGCGAGTCGCCTTGGGGATGGAAACGGAAGCATCTAGCTTGGTTTCTCAAACATAGCCTGAAACATCGCGGTGAGGGCACACGATATTACTATCTGCTCACTGTTCGACTGATCACCCGACACCTAGAAACGTCATGGGTTTTCGATCTTTGAAAAGAAATAGGGCCTCCGCTGCGAGCGGCGGCCAGAATCGGCCAGGAGCCGTCACCGAGATGCGTGGATGAAGCGATTTAAGTTCTGCTCCGAAGGTCAAACTAGCTTTAACTTCGCTAGGAAGGCCAAGCCAATACTGACTGAATGGATACTCGACAAGGAATTGAACAGTCGCGACGTAGATTGGACAGCTTGATGGCCTATTGCTACGCTAAATTGGTTCTCTGACATTGGCTGACACACAAGGAATAGTGCTTTGCCTAACGTGGAAAAAGTCAGGACGTTATCAATTCGGCTCCTACGCGAGGAGTTTGATATTGCGGAGGCGTTCAAGGACGAGTATTCGCCCGGTACTGGAAGAGTCCAGCTCAGGCGTAGCGACTGGCCGTTAGTGGAAGGTGGCGAGCTGTTTGTGGGCCAACTATTCACGAGCCGTCCAAGCTGGCTCGGGTTCTTGGAAGAGCAAGCAGGGCCTCAGCCTGAGAACCTGATTGCTAGCGGTGCCGGAGGCGTCCTGTTTTTGCCTACAGATGACCGCATTTTCGCCATCTGCTTCGGGCATATTCATTTTGCTCTTAATGACGAAGCATTCGAACGCCAGTTTGGCCTTAAGGTCACGCTTAACTCAGTGCCGCGTGATGGACTGCGGACGCTGGACCTGGCGACACCAGATGCCGTCACATTCCAGAAGCGAGTGCAGGCTAGCAAAGACAGTGATTTGCAGGACTTTGGAGTAGATGTTCTAAGAGACCTCGCGCGTGTAGCGGGTGGTACTCCCAGTGATGTGTCCTTCGCAAGATTTGCAGCCGGCCGTGACACTCTTTCGATTACGTGCAAACTAACGTCAGAGACTCTGGCGGATAAGTGCGAGCAGGTACTGGCTGTCTATCGAAGCGATACGTACAAGCAGCGATTCCCGTGGATCGACAACATGCAGGTTGTGCGGATAAAGGAGACTCTCGCTACCCTCGACGGCCACTTGTTCGAGGCAATTAACTCATTGCGAGCAGGGGATGAGAGTGAGCTCCATATGGCCCCCCCAGAGATTGTTGACTATGAGGAAGGCTGTCTCCTTCATTACAACGGCTTCGGCAGCAGTGGTACAGATTTTCACAGCCTGTCGATCGAAGACTATGTGGCGGAACTAAATCGCTGTGAGTTCGATGGTACGATTGATGACATCCGCGAGCGCCACTACATCAAAGCCAAGGCCCCAGATGCTGAGGTGTTCAAGGAGCAGTGGCGGGTATACCACTGCTTTACCTTCGAAACCAACCTCAGAGCGGATGACGAGGATCGCAGCTACGTGCTTTTCGCTGGGCACTGGTACAGCGTAGACCGCAATTTCAAACGACAGGTCGAAGCTCGTTTCCAGGCTATCCCTCGGGTAGATATCATAGGGCCGACCGAGTGTCGGAACGAGCGAGAGCTCATTGCAAATCTCGTTGAGCATCGTGAAGACCTGCTATGCCTGGATCAGGTAAAAATCAATCCGCAGGGGGTACGCTATGCCAACATCGAACCGTGCGATTTTCTGTCCAGCGATAAACAGTTTATCCATCTGAAGGACGGCCACTCTTCGGGGCCAATAAGCCACCTTTGGTCACAAGGTGTGGTGAGCGCGGAGGCGCTTGTGAGCGATGCAGATTTTCGCAAGAAGCTGCGCAGCGTAGTGCGAGGGCTTCGTAGCGAGGCTGTACGCCTCTTGCCTGCAATCAATGGTCGTGTCGTCCGAGCCGACTACACCGTCGTCTATGGCGTAATGCGCAAACCCTACAAGAATGGTGAACTCGATCTGCCTTTTTTCAGCAAGGTGAGTCTTCAGGCGGCCGTGGACCGCATTGATCAGCTCGATATTCCCGTCGCGCTGGAGATCATAGCCAAACCTGCCAACGAGCAAGACGAAGGAGAAGAGTAGAGATAGGGTAAAGCAGCAGGTCTGCAGGGCAAGCACACCGCGACAGATCCGCAATTACTCTCTCCAGATTATTACCTGAAATCAAAGTTTCAAGTTGCTTGCTATAAATTGCCACTTCAAACCCACGGCAAACGTCGGGTCAGTAAAATTCTCCTCGGCTCAACCACCGTGCTGCAAGCCAGAAACCCACGGTTTAAACTAATCAATACTGTCTCGACTCAGCAGCAATCTCATCTCTTGCTGCAATACGCTTAGCTCGAACTGCAATTTTTCTTGTCGCTCCAATAGTGTAGCCATAGATTCCACTGCCTCTACAGCAGGAGGCGCAACATATCTAGAAACCGTCAGATTCCAGTCATTCTCTTCCAAATCCTTAACAGGAACGCAACAAGCAAGACCATTAATATTTTTTCGCTCTGCATACAATCTTGAAACTTTATCTATCGCATCTTTCCCCAGACGATTCAGGCGTTGACTTCTCGAAAAAAAACTTGACCCATCAATAAATAGCACATCACTGAAGGCTGAAGACTTCCTCATTATCAAAATATTCGCCGGTATGGCAGTACCATAAAATGACATTGCAGGAATTGAAATAACGGCATCCACATTATTCTCTAACAGCATCCTCCTTCTGATTTCCCTCTCTACTCCCCCTCTGAATAGAACCCCCATAGGCACAACCATTGCTGCTCGACCATTCTTATTCAAACTGAAAAGGACATTCTGGATAAATGCAAAATCCGCATTAGCTTGAGGAGGCAACCCATAGCGCAGAAAGTCAACGGATCTTTCGCCATCCCAATGACGAAGTGAAAAAGGCGGATTTGCAAGAGCCAAGTCAAACCTTCCGTAAATTTTCTCTTCATAATCCATACGGGCTAGCGCATCACAAACTTCTATACTATCCACACTAACTCCGTGGACATAAGCATTTGCCATTGCTATAAAAGCTGTCTCAGCAGACCGTTCCCGCCCTAAAACATACAGCCAATTCCTTTCCGATGACTCCTTAACTTTATTGATAGCCCCTATCAAAAACTCTCCGGAGCCACATACCGGGTCATATAGCTTTTCTCCACTTTTAGGATCGAGAAGCTGGACCATCAAACTTACTATTCCGTCAGGAGTAAAGAAATACCCTCCCTTATTAGAATTTCGCTCAGCCAACTCTACCAAGAACCACTCAAAAAATGCGGCCAACCCATCTTCGTGATTACACTCATTAAAAGAAAAACACCTAAACTCATCCCAGAGCCTAACCAACTCACTCCTCTCCGACATATCAGAGCTGAGGACAGGCTGTATTTCACTCCAAATACTTAGAATGGAATCTGAGAAAAACGAACTTGATTTACTCTCAACTATCCGCGTAATAACCGATGCCAACGACTCCACATCGCTCAACTCATCAATATCCGAGTCTTTAACCAAGCCCTCTCTCGCTTGAATACTCCGCTCCTCATCAAGTGCTTTTTTGCAGACCATAAAGAGCAACAAAACCTTTACTGCATCCAGATCCGTTCCGCTCAAGCGCATACGCTCAATACTTTCCAGCACAAACGCTTTCAAACCAGCAAACGAAATACCCATACCTATCAGTCTCCACCCAATATTTCGTGCGCAGCACTTGCCACCATATTCTCTCCATTAAAAATCAACTCACGCAACGTATCCCTCTGCGCACACCAATTATGATAAATATCAACGATTTGCTTTTGCTTTTTCGGGCTTGGAACTGGCACCGATATTTCAAGTAAATTCTTAACACTTATATTGGGTATGCTTGCGGAGGTTCGTATGGACTCAAGTAAAACACTACCCTTAGCTGAATTAAAAAACCAATGAAGGTACTCCAAACTCACCCCTCCATCCTGCCTCGGGCGAATTATGGCGACTTGGTTTGTTGTGGTGACATTACCGCTCTCCCCTCTAAACACCATGGCTTCAGTTCGCATACCTCTCAGCGGCAATAGCAAATCTCCGACCTGGAGCTTAACCTTCAATTTAGAGGGCTCGATATCAGCATAAGGGAGGGAATTTATATCATTCAGCTCCCCCTCCCGGACGTCCTTTATCTGAATCAACCTAACGCCGCTTTCGGGGCTGTCTGTCTCCGCCCGCTCCCGAAAAGTCTGACCTAATGAGACATCAGCGATATGAGAGAGTATTTTTTTCGCCACCATTGATTAACTTCCCATGTTCAAATTTTTTTATATCTACTTGCAGGTTTCTAGTTTCACTGCCATCAGCATGTACCTGCCACGAACGATTGAAGCCGACCTCGATATTGGGGCTGAGAGCAAGGTAGACCACAAGGGAAAGATACGTCGGGGGGGCTAATTTCAATCGTTTTCGTTTCATTCAATCTCCTTGCGTGTCTGCCAATAGTCAATTCGATCCGTCGCAATCGCAGAATGCAACCATACTGCAGTCGACTTGAAGGCCATGCTAAGGGAATGCCAGTGAGCCGTCAATGCAGTATTTATGCATTCTGCATTTTTGTACGCAAAAAGGTCAGCTTGAAGAGACAAGCCTTACGAGATGAAATGCACCCTACCTAATCCAGAGGGGCGTCCAGCGATTCGACAGCAAATAGCTTTCAAAGCCGCTTGCCCCCTCAAGGTTGAGGACTAGCCGATCTCTACTTACTCGGCCTCGCTAGGTCAAAGAGCTCTGCCCCAGGATCTTTCTTCAACAGCTCGTACACCACTGTCAGGAACACCTCGCGCGTCGATTCATCGCTGAGCAGCTTGGTCGCCATACTAGTGTGGCTGCTCATGGCGGCGGCGATGGCAGAGATGGCTTTTGAAGGCAGGTCGGCCTTCATGGTCTGCTCCATGGTGTTGTTCTGCACCTGGGCCATCACCACGCTATCAGCGCGCAGCTTCTCGGAAACGTGCACAGCGAACGCCACCTGGTCGGTGTCGGTGATGTCCTTGCCGAAGGCGTTGTTGAGCTTCTCGATCAGTTCGGCGAGGTATTTTTTCTCGCGGTCGCGGGCGTCGCGCAGGCCGTTATCGGTCATACCGTAGAGGCCAGGAGTTTCAGCCAGCACGGCGACGCCACTGAGGTTGCTGCCCTTCTTGATCTTGTAGTGGCTGAGTTTAAGGTCACCCAGATCCACCTGTTCGGCGGTGATCCCCTTGAGCCGCTTACGCAGTAGGCGCGCATAGCTGGCAAACGCCTCCAGGCTTGGGTCGTCGAAGTCAATCAACTGGGCTATGTACTCGTAGCTGCGCACGAATTTGGTCAGGCTCTCGCTGAAGATCATCAGCTCATCGCGCGCCTTGCAGTACTCCGCACGCTGCACGTCGGCGTACTCCATATCTTTGTCGCTGCCCTCGTCATGGGCCTTTTCCCAGGCTTTTTCCCACTGGTCGATGGCATCGTTGAGCGTCTTCAGCTTTCCGTTGAAGCGGTCGGTGGCTGACTGTGTAAGCGAGAACAGCTTCTGGTGCGTCACCTTCGGATCGACGATGGCATCACCAAAAGCCTCCACCTCAGCCTGCTCATAGATGAACATGCCATCCAGGCGCTGCTTGATGTCGTAGACGATGTTCGGATCCTGGATGTCGGCCACCTGGGCATCACGATAGAAGGTCTTGAACGACGCGAGTATCTCGTCGGCCTTGTTAGCGAAGTCGATGACGAATGTCTTGTCCTTCCCGGGGAAGGTGCGGTTCAGACGCGAGAGGGTCTGCACGGCCTCCACACCGGATATTTTCTTGTCCAAGTACATGGCCACCAGCTTGGGCTGGTCGAAACCAGTCTGGTACTTGTTGGCGACGATCATCACCCGGTAGTCCGGGGTGTCGAACACCTTGCGCATATCGCGGCCATGCAGGCCGGGGTTCAGGTTGGTTTCACTGAACTGGTGATCCTTGGGCAGTCTGGGCTCTTCCACATCCGTATTAGGCACCTCACCTGAGAAGGCCACCATCGCCAGCACGTTGTCGTAGCCCTTGCGCTTGCAGTATTCCTCCAGCGCCAGGTGGTACTTCACCGCTGCAGCACGCGAGCTGGTCACCACCATGGCCTTGGCCTGGCCGCCGAGCAGGTGCGCCACGTTTTTGCGGAAGTGCTCGACGATCAGCTCGACCTTCTGCCCCACATTCACCGGGTTGAGCGACAGCCACTTGGCCAGCTTGCGCCCGGCGCTCTTCTCGTCCACGCGCTTGTCATCGACCATCTCGCTGCCGATTTTGAACGCAACCTCGTAGCTGGTGTAGTTCTTCAGCACATCAAGGATGAAGCCTTCGTCGATGGCCTGCTGCATGGTGTAGAGATGGAACGGTGCGGGCGGGTTGTCGGTGCCAACCGGCTGCGCCGGATTGCTCGGACGGCCGAACAGGCTCAGCGTCGAATGTTTGGGCGTGGCGGTGAAGGCGAAGTAGCTAGCATTGCCTGGGCGCGAGCGCGAGCTCTGCCACACGGACAACCGCTCCGCCTTGGAGAGTTTTTCCCACTCAGCCTCGCTCTGCCCAGTCAGTACATAACGTAGGTCATCCGCCGTGCTGCCCCCAGTGGAGCTGTGCGCCTCGTCGATGATGATCGCGAAACGGCGATTGCGCAGGCTCTGCTCGCCGAGGATGGCCTTCTGCGCATAGGGGAACGTCTGTAGGGTACAAACGATAATTGGCACACCATCGAGCATGGCCTTGGCCAACTGCTGGCTCTTGGGCAGATTCGACTGTTGGCGATCGATAGCGCATACCACGCCGGCCTGGTGCTCGATCTGCTGGATGGCATCCTGCAACTGCTGGTCAAGCACCTGGCGGTCGGTCACCACAATCACACTGTGGAAATACGGCTCACCGTCCGGACGGCGCACACGAATCAGCGAATGCGCGGTCCAGGCGATGGTATTGGTCTTGCCCGAGCCGGCGCTGTGCTGGATCAGATACGGTTGCCCTGCCCCTTCTACCCGCACCGCGTCGATCATCCTGGTCACGCCTTCCCACTGATGGAAGCGCGGGAAGATCAGGCCCTCCTTGAAGTAGGTTTTGCCGTTGACGTCCTGGGCTTCCTTACGCTCCTGCAGCACGAAGCGGTGGAAGATGTGCAGCCAGTTGTCCTTTTGCAGCACCCGCTCCCAAAAGTAGCTCACCGGGTAGCTACCGTTGTCACCCGGAGGGTTGCCGGCGGCGCCATCGTTGCCCCGGTTGAATGGCAGGAAGAAGGTCGAGTCGCCGGCCAGCTTGGAGGTCATGCGTATGTCGCTATCGCTCATGGCGAAATGCACCACCGCGCCACGCTTGAAAGTGAGCAGCGGCTCCAGGCCGCCGCTCTTGCGCTCAGGACGGCGGTCCATGCAGTACTGCTGCATGGCGGCCTGGACTGACTGGGTGAAGTCGGTCTTCAACTCCACCGTGGCCACTGGAATGCCGTTGATAAAGAAGGCCAGATCGATCTCGTCGGCCTTGTCCAACGAGTAACGCAGCTGTGGCACGACGCGCAGCCGATTGGCCGCATAGCGGGCGATCACCGTGTCGTTGCGCGCGTCCTCGGGCAGCGCCTGGCTCATGGCCAGGGCTCCGCCGCCGGCCACTGCAAAGCCATAGCGCAGCACATTTACCGTGCCTCCATCGACCTTGTTCTCCAGCTGCTTGACCAGTCGATCCAGCACCACATCACGCGTGCCTGCTCCATTCATGGCGAGGATCTTGGCCATGGCCGCAGGCTGGCTGTCCTCCAGCCAGCCCAGCACATCCCCAGGGAATAGCGCCCGAACCTGGTCATACTCGGCGGACTTGCCCACCCACCAGCCGGCAGCCTCAAGCTGCTCGACGATATGGCGTTCCAATTCGCATTCATGGTGGATGTGGCTCATATATTCAGTCTCGCTTCTCTACTGGTTATCCAGCTACAGCTCAATTCGGGGCGTAACTTGCTGGCTGTGTCGGCCTCAGCGCAACTACTCGGTCACGCTTAAACTTCCGTACATCATCGAAATCCCAAAAGCCGACGTTATTCTGATCAAGCTCAACGATGACCCTCGGCTGATCATCCAAACCATAAATCCTGCAGTATCCGCCGAGCTCAAACTCGTCGGTCTCCTTCTGTCCCTGCGACCAAGAGAAACCATAAGCAAGATGCAGGATTAGCCATTGCTCTGCCTGAATGGAGGCGCTCGGAGTTGGCTTGAGTGTTCGCTGAATGCTTTCGCGCAGCTCTGCACTGGCATCCTGGTCTGCAGCGATTGACGGCATCAGCCTCAGGAACACCGCATTCGCCTGCAACCTACGGAGTTTTTCATCCGTACCCCACATTAGGCTGACCTTGGCCGTCAATTCATCACCCAGGTCCCAAGCCAGCCAAACCAGCAAGGTAGTTAGCTGCATCGTCTCATCGGCATCGTCGTCGATCGACTTGTCGATCACTTCGAGGAGCCGCGACCCCGAACCGAGTAAATACCTAATGCTTTCATCGAGGAGATAACGACGATCTCGCTCTTCCACGAGATCCTGCCCGGTTGCTCGCCAGCGTTTCTGCTTGTCGAGATGGCGTAGCTCACGAATCAGTGCCAGTACCGCAATCAGCTGGATCGACGCACTGACTTTCCTTGACTCGTCCTGACTGGCCAGCTTCAGTTGCTCGACCATTTTTCTGCTCAACGCCCTTGCCTTCCTGGCAACGGCCAGGGCAATTTCAGCGTCCCAGAACTGAGGCTTCTCGACTGGATCGCTCGTCTCATCGCCGCCATCGTCCTCCTGGCCAACCTGTTCCTCTTCGCTCCGCCCAGCCCGGTCGACCTCGACACTCTGCACCTCGAGACCGTCGCTCAGGCGTCGCATGAGCACATCGATCAGATAAGCCAAATCACCGGATTTCAACACACGCTGTTTGCGCTTCATCCGAGCCATGTCGCTCACACTGATCACCAACGATGTCGGCCCGTCCTCAACTGGAAGCGCATCCTTTTTATCCCGACACTCGCGGATTGCCATCTGGATCTCGTGATCAGATTGCTTCGCGAAGATCACCCGCTCAACGGTGGCGATGACCCTCGAAATATCGGCCTCACTCGAGCCCAGCTCGCTGAGTGCCGAACGAATCTGGTACTGCCTGGAGGACCGGGAGCTCGCATCAATGATCGAGGGGTGCAGAATCATCGCCCGGGCGATCGGCTTGCCGCCATGCTCCAACAGACAGGAGCGAATGTCTGTCACCTCAACATTGGTTCTTAACACGACTTCGTCGTCACGTAGTTCCAGTGGGGCAAGCGTCTCCATCTTCTCCTGATTCGGGCCAAGCACTACGGCTGCAGTTACCGACATCTGTTCGCCTCGATAACTGATACGTATCAGGCCACTACCCCCATCCGAAAAGCCCGAAAGCAGTGGCAACGATGGCTGCTGCTCGATCTCGATGGCCTTGTTGCGCTCCTGGATCGCAGCGAGCGCCTCTGGCGCAAGCTCGGGCAACTCGAACAGGGTGAGCATCGAAGTGGCCTCAGCAGCGCGTCGGGCGGCAATGCCTGCCTGGAGCACTACGGCCTCGACATTGCCATTCGCAGCATCCATCCAGGCGGGACGGCTGGGGTTCGCACTACCACTGACAAACACATCAGCCGCAGCGCCATGCGTTTCAAGATAGAGCACCTTGGCATGTAGATAGCCGGCCCGATCAGCAACCTCTCGCGCATCCACATACCGAACGATTTCGCCGTCATAGCTGCCGGGATGCTGGACCGAGTCGGGATCGATACCCACCACGATATCTGCAGCGGGCCAGCGGGCCTTTAACTCCTTGAGCAGAGCCAGCTCCCGATCGAAGAACGCCCCCAGCATCGCAATCCTCCTGACCGAGGCTGTAATCCGCTCAGCAACTTGATCGATCAGCGCCAGCCCTCTCGAACCTTGCGCCAGCACCGCAGGCGAGCCCATGTCTCCAGCCGTGGCAATCAAAGGGCTGATGAAACGGCCAATTGCCAGCGCCGATTCCAATAGAGGTTCAGGAGCCTTGCCGCGTTCCAGCTCGATCCACTCACGGAGCATCAGCCAGACAGCCTTGAGAACGGCGGTACCATCACCATCCTTGGCACCGCCAACTTCGATCCAGTTGGTGATTTCGCGGTTGAAACCGAGCCCCGACAGCGTGAGATTGTGGCTGCCGACCAGAATTGATGCCTTCTTTGCCCCCAGCAACAGACAGACCTTCGGGTGAAACGCGCCGCTCACGCCAATCGGTAGCAGCGTGTAGGCATGACCAGCCAGACGAGGCCGGGTCGCCTGGCTTTCCCATGAGGCTGCACATTGGCCCCGATCCATCAGCACCACGTTATGCCGGCATCCAGCTGCTACCAGCTTGCGCAGCAACACTTCCTCGTAGAAAGGCAGAGTCGCGTTGAAGGTGGTGATCAACGAGGCCTCGTAACCTCCACGTTTGATCACGTCTAGAAGGGAGACGTCGTCAGACACTGGCAACCTCCATCTGCGTCCGACCAGATGCAGTCAGCCTGGTCATGTGGCTGTCATCACGCGCCAGCATTCCAAGGTCGCGAAGAATCTGCACCGCCTGCCGGAAACGAGGAGTGGTCTGGGATGGCGGCGGGACCTGGTCACCCACAACTTCCAGGCCTCGCTCGGACGGTCGCAAATGGAAGGTCGAGCGGTTGGACTGTCGGAGCTTGCGCAGTGCCACTCGAAGATGGGTATCCAGACACCAAACGACCAGATCGGTAACCACATGCTCGAGAGACATCGTCATCCAGCCGACACCACGGCTGCGGAAGCTGATGAGGTTGATCGGATAGTCCCTGAGTGCCTCATAAGTAATTGCCAACCCTGAATACGGCTGCGCCCCTGGATCATCGCGAGCAACTAACATTGCCAGCAGGCTCAGGCTGTTTGAAAGCAGCGGCGCAATATCCACGCCCGGCTGCCAGCCACCAATCAACTGCCAACCCAGCTGAATCTCATGCGCGTCGTTTGTCCAGTCAGTGAGCGCCGGAGCGTTCGCCCTGCTGCTGGCAACCAGATCTCCAAAATTCCCCGCCCCCAGATTACTCAGTACTCCGGCAACAGTTGCCGAGCCGGCAAACCAGTCAGCGAACATCTCGACGCTATGAAATACCCGCCGCTGCGCCGCCGATTGCGGTTGCAGTTCCTGTAGGCAGATGGCGAGTATCGTCTGGAAGGCCACCGACATCAGGTCATTGCGCACATAGACAGCCCAGTGCGCCTGAGTGGATCGCAAGGCATCGGGAATTTCCCACGCAGCACCATTAGGCAGAGTGACGCTATAGACACAGGCTCGGAACACATCCTCGGTCAGATCCCATCCGTTCGGCAGGGCTTCCGCCAGTTGCTGAATCAGACCCAGGCTTCGGCGTCGCTGAGAGCCTTCCTCTGAATAGCGGTTGCCTGTATCGAAGAAAATATCAGTGAGCTGCTGATGCTCGCGTAGGCTGCCAGCAACGTTGCAGGCACAGAAACCGCTCAGCTCGTCGAGCTCTTCGAGTGTCACCAAGTCGTTTTCTACAACCTGCCAGAACCGCTCACCAGGTACAGACGCATCGACACTCTGCGCCAGTGGCGCGCCATACTGGCTGCTATAGAAACTCCAGGAACGGCCGGACGACTCCATCAATTGCAGATCGGCCAGAGTGCCCGCGTAGTACTGCGAAAGACCACCTAGCCGATTCATGAAGTAGCGCTGTGGCGTTTCCTCGGTCGTCGCGTAGAGCGATAGCCGCAGTGGTTCACCGGTTTTCAGACTGGCGAGTGAGGGAACCAGCTTGGTGCGACCGACCATAGCGACGCCGTGTCGCTCGTTGTTGTGGTCGGTCACCTGTGCGTGCTGCTCGGCAATCAGGGTGAATAGGCAGTCTGCACGCCGAAACCGCTCGACAAAGTGGTTGTAGTCATTCTTCGCATAACGCTGGTCATAGGACCATACCAACCAAGGATAGAACGAGTAATAGCGCGCCCGATCAGTGACATTGGTAATGCCAGGCAGTAACTGGCCATAGATCATTACGCAGGGCGCCTGAGTGCCGAGGTGATCAATACCGCCACTTGCATAGGGTGGTTTCAACCAGCTGGTGGTGAGTTTCATCGACGCCTAATCCCTTACTTCGACAAATCCAAAGACCGAATCTAAATTACCTGGCGTATACGCTGATGTTCTCGTAGTCCAACACGAACAACCGCTGCGGCTGCTCGATCTTATTCATTGAGCAACTCATTTTCTGCCTTCACACCAATACCACTCAGTTGGCTGTCCTGCCAGGCGGCATAAGTTTCGCCACTACCCTCAACCAGCCAAGATATTCGACCACTGGCTGCACGACCATACACAACCGCTGCTGCGGCACTCGGGCTACTGAAGGCATAATCGTCCTTGAACATTAGGTACTCACTTCCGTCACTGATCATGACACCGTCACTTACCAACTGCTGGTACAGGTTCCGGTAGTTGTGATCCGCCGTTCCTACCCACTGAGCTCGAGCTCGGGACCCCTTCAGTACAAAGAACTCACCATCAACCTCTTGTGCTTGCGCACGCTCCTTGCTCTTTGGAAGCTGTAATGCAAAACGCGGCGACTGGCTAACCGGTTGCTCAACTGGTGCCATAACGAGCTTGGAGGGTTTGATCAGCTCGCGCAGGAAGTCGAAGCCCAGCACTGGCAGCACGATGCGGATCTGCTCGAGGAAAAACGCCATGTCCGCACGGTCCGACTCAGGCAAGTTGGTGTAGCTATGCGCTGTGCCATTGCCTACTACACAGCGACCGGTTTGACTGGCGATCTGGATTAGTTGGCTCTCCAGATACTTGGCATGGGCCTTGGTCAGGTTTTGGTCCTTGCTGGTAATCAGACAGACACGCTCCCAGAAGTCCTTGCCACCCTGCTCTTGCGGACGGTTATGTTGCTTCAGACGCTGGGCCACATCATCAGACTCGCCGATATACACCCGGATACGCAGGCTGTCGTCCGGGTCGGGGCCGACAAGAAAGTAGACGCCGGTGCGCGCACATTCGGGACGCTGCACCAGCTCGGCCAATTTGGAGCGTGGGCCGGTCAGCACATGGCCGGTCCAGTTCATGATCTCGGCGGTGAGCAGGCCATTGGGCGTGCCATCCACCAGAAACAGACGCAGGCTACGGCCCTGGTTCATACCGCCTCCCGCAGGTCGATCTGGCCGGTGACGGCGGCGGTGATTAGAGCCGAGCGGCGCTCTTTCAAAAGAGCCACACTGAACGTCGCCTTCTGTTCAATCTTGATTAGACGTTGACTCTGAGTCGCCAGAGATGACAAGAGCTGTTCTTGCTCAACGGTTGAAGGAGGAAGCGCCAAAGGGAGACTGCCAAGAATGCCTTCATTGAGGTTCGCCATCGTTGCCCCCACAGACGCCAGATTCAGCCACTCACGGGCATATCGCGACTGTAGGACAGTGTGGAGATATCCAGTGAGGACCTGACTAGGATTGGGACGCACTCGTAGCGATCCCGTACCGCAGATCCAGCCATCCTGCTCATCAAAGATAACCGCAGCACGACCAAGCTCTCCACGACGCGCAGTAACCAAATCACCTGCGCGCATTGCCCAGAAACTCAGCCGTTCTGCAGTGTCTGCCGACACTGTGATATCCGGATCTGGACTGCATTGCTCATCAACAATGTGCGATGGATTGATCACGGGAATTCCTCCCGTGACGTAGTCCTCATTACCCAGTGCCGTACCAAACGGCCCTGTGGAAATGCTGATGCAGATGTCACGGAAGCGTTTAATCACCCAATGCTCCGGCACCTCTCCCAGCCACTCCACGCCGGAGTCTTTCATCTTCACGTTCGGATCGAGGCCCTTGGTGACGGCGTGGGTGATCAGCGCCTGGCGTTTTTCGCGCAGCAGTTCGATAAAGCGGGTTTTCTTTTCAATCAGCGCGTCGATGCGGGCGGTTTCGCGGTCGAGGCGGCTTGCAATCTCATCGACCTCTTCTGCATGCGGTAGCGCAATAAACATGTTGCCGATTTGCTCAAAATTGAGCCCCTCTCGGCCTGCACCGTTCTGGGAAAAATCAATCTGTGCTTGGACAGCCTTGCTCGGAAGGCAAAGCGAAATCCACTTTGAGGCTACAGGCGGCTCACCACGAATAATGCACACATGCTGATTCACATTGGCTCGCTCAAATACCTCAGGCACCTGGCAGGAACGACCAATTGATGCACCGGTTATGTTCAGCAATACATCACCCGGCATCACCCGAGATCCCTTCATTTCTTCGTCGACCTCATCGGAAATGAAAGCGGCGTCATCCAGCCGAAGGCCATCTTCATAGACGTTCTGGCTGCGGAGGAACAGTACTCCGGCATCTTGATATACCTCGGCACCGCCCGACGGGGTTTTCCCACTCCCGATATGTGAAGCCAGATACTTCAGCTGCTTGACCTGCCAATGCTCCGGCACCCTTGCCAACCACTCCACCCCGGAATCCTTGTAGGCCGGATAGGGCTTGTAATGGCTCATACCGTTACCTCACCCAGCAGCGCGGCAATCTCGGCCTCCACGGCCTTGAGGTCAGCATCGATCTCGGCCAGCGGGCGTGGCGGCTGGTATACGTAGAAGTAGCGGTTGAAGTTGATCTCGTAGCCGACGATGCCGATCTGGCCGTCCTTCGCATCCGTCTTGCCGGTATCGATCCAGGCATCCGGCACATGGGGCAGCACTTCGCGGGCGAAGTAGTCGTCGATGCTCTGGCTGAGCGGTACGTTTTCGAACTCGCGCAGGTCGGAGTCGGCCTGCAGGTTGCCCTTGTCGTCCAGCACCGGCTGAGCATTGGCGTCGCGCTCACCGAAGCAGGTCAGTGCGGCTTTCAGTGCGCCCTTGCCGAGCTTCTTGATGCCGGCGGCCAGGAGAAAGGCCGCCAGGCTGTCGAATTCGCCCTGCACGCCGGCAAAGGCCTCAATCTGATCGGCGCCCTTGGTGTTCTGATAGGCGGCGAGCTTGTCCGGGGTGGCCGAGAAGCGCAGGCGCAGCGGGCGCTCGACGGTGATGCGGCGGTAGCCAAAGTCCGTGTTGGCGAAGATCTTGGAGTTCGGGCCTTCCTCTAAGGCCTCGTGCAGCTTGGCGATCTCGGCAATCTGCTCGTCCGAGAGGTATTTGCGCTTGCTGCCAAGGCTCTTGCGCATCGGCGCATGCATGGCGCTGGCGTCGATCAGCTGCACCCTGCCCTTGCGCAGCGCGTCTTTGTGGTTGGACAGCACCCAGATATAGGTACCGATGCCGGTGTTGTAGAACAGGTCGTTTGGCAGGGCGATGATTGCCTCCAGCCAGTCGTTCTCCAGAATCCAGCGGCGAATCTCCGACTCGCCCGAACCAGCACCACCATTGAACAGCGGCGAGCCGGACAGCACGATGCCGATGCGGCTGCCGCCCAACTCCAGCGGTTTACGCTTGGACAGCAGGTGCATGAGGAACAGCAGCGAACCATCGCCCACGCGAGGCAGGCCCGCGCCGAAGCGGCCGGCGAAGCCTTGCTGGCTGTGCTCGGCCTGCACCTGCTTCTGGACGTTCTCCCACTTTACGCCGAACGGCGGGTTGGCCAGGCAGTAGTCGAACTGCTCATGGGGCAGGTGATCGTCGGACAGGGTGTTGCCGAGCTTGATGTTACGGGTGTCGTAGCCCTGGATCAGCTTGTCCGCCACGGAGATGGCGTAGGTTTCCGGGTTCAGCTCCTGGGCGTAGGGCACCAGGCGGGCATTGGGGTTCCACTCGTAGACCTGCTCGATGGCCGAAGACAGAAAGCCGCCCGTGCCGGCGGCGCAGTCGTACACGGTGCGCACCACACCATCGCCGTTGAGTGCCTGATGATCCGGCGCAAACACCAGGGTGGTGGCCAGGCGCACCACATCGCGCGGGGTAAAGTACTGCCCGGCATCATCGTTGGATGACTCGGCAAACTTGCGGATCAGATGCTCGAAGACGAGCCCCATTTCGTGATTGCTGATTTTGTCCGGGTGCAAATCGACTGCTGCAAACTTCTGCGTGACCAGGTACAGCAGGTTGGCTTTCTCCAGCTTCTCCAGCCACCGGTCAAAGGCAAAGTGCTCGAACACCTGGCGGGCGTTGGCGGAGAACTTGGCGATGTAGTCTTCCAGGTTGGCGCGGGTGCTGGTGGAGCCCACGCTGTTCAGGGAAAACTGCGAGACGTTGTAGAAGGTTGCACCGGCCGTGGTCGGCAAGATCAGGTCCATGTCCACGCCACTGGCCTTCATTGCCTCATACTGGCTGCGTACCTTGCCGCGGGTGGGTTCCAGCACACATTCCAGACGACGCAGTACAGTTAACGGCAGGATGATGCGGCCGTACTCGGAGGGCTTGAAGGCTCCCAGAAGCAGATCTGCGATATTCCAGATGAAGGGGGCCAGGGTCTGCTGGTTCACGCGCACGTTCCTTACACAGAAGCAGGGAGGGCGTGCTCGCCGCATCCCTGCGAGGTATATGTGATCAATGCCACACCTTAACCGGTTGGATAGCTTCGAGCCAGTATCGGCAAACGGCTAAGGTGCTGATTTCATCGATCTCTGCCAGGAAGCGCTCACGGCAGGTTTGCTTGCGCTTATGGGCGCACTCCAAATCGGAAAGCTCATCCGACTCATCGGGTGGCGCCTATTGAGGATTGATGGAGGGCAACTCAGCACAGCTCATCTAACCAGCGCTGACTTGTTCAGAGGTGCCCTAGGAGAGCGCAACAGTAGGGATGCAACTCGGCACCTACCGTCCTCTCTGCGTCGTCAACCCGATACTTGCGTTATTCCAAACGGTATTCCAAACACATTTTCAAACAAAAAATAGCCTTTTAAATCAATTTATTGGGGAAACGATTCAGATCACCCCGGCCCACCAATTGAGACACCAACGAAGCCCGCCCAGTGCGGGCTTTGTTGTTTCTGGCTGTATCGCAAGCCCTGCAACCGTCTGAAACAGGACCCACGCCAACGATCAGTACTTGATATCCCGGGCTGTGCGACGGGTATCCTGCTTGGTGCTGCGCTTGTCCTGGCGACATTCCACGTTGCTCTTGTCATTGCCCTTTCTGCATTCATCCTTGGTTTGCCGGGCAGTGGATCGCCCTTCCTGCCTGGTATCGCGAGCTTCACGCCGCTGTTCACCCTGCTCGGTCGCGTAGACGGATAGCGTCACCCACTGCACGCCAGCGGCGATGAGCAGCGTCGCCAGGGCTTTCAAGTAGTGCTTGCGAATCATGATTTTTCTCCAATTCAACATCGCTCGGTCGCTTCGTTCGCTCCCCCAGGCATTCAGCTAAAACGTGAGTTACATCGTACGCCCACAACTCACAAAAACACTTTGTGGCAGGTAAAATCTGACGATAGGGTCACATGGACAGTCGCGCAATGCCGCTATGTGCATGGTTGCAATATGGGCACCGACCCGAACCTCCTTGTTTCCAGGTAGTGGCGTCGAGTCGATGCCTGACAGACAAACCGGTCGGAAGCAGACTTTGCCGCGGATCATTTGCCGTAGCTATGCCGCAAGCTCTGGTACAAGGCTTTGATCCAGATGAATTTTTCTTCACCCCACGGTTGCGTTACTGCCTGTACATTGCACTCGCTCATTCAAGAAACTACGGTTTGCCCGCCCTCCCGCGGGCTTTTTTTTGTCTGCGAATTCGCAATTCGAGACTTACTGAAGGTTTCCTCGAGCAACAAAAAACCCGCCCCCCCTTTCGAGATGCGGGTTTTGCGGTTCGACACCAATTCAATTCGCTGCCTGGATCTGAGTCGCCGCCACCGGTTGTTGCACTTTGGAGAGCACGGGCTGTTCCAGCCTCGCTCGCCCGTAGAACGCCAGCGCCGTCAGTAAACACGCCAGCCATACGAAGATCCCGGCCCAGAAGGTGTGGGACATGTAGTGCCACCCTTGCAATACCCGTGTGGTGCCATAGATGAAACCGAGGGTCAGCGAGCCGTACATGATCGCTTTCGAATAGCGCCAGCGATAACGGCGAGCCACGAAGTACAACGCCAGCATGGTGAAACCGCCCGACGCATGTCCGCCCGGCCAGCAACGCCCCTCGCCAGCGACTTTCAACAGGTCGAAATTCTCATACCACTCAATGTGCTCCATTTTGCCGCCGTACAGGGTCGTCTCGATCGGGCAATACACGCTCGTGTGGCCCTTGAGGTAGTGAATGACCCCGGTGCTGATGGAGAACGCGAACACCACGTAGAGAAAGTCGCGTCGATGGCGATTGGCAAAGCGCAGCACCGGTGCGACTTTGATTTTTTCCAGGAAGGCGATGATTTTCGAGTGCTTTTCAGCCTTCAGGCGCGGCCAGAGAAACGACAGCAAGGCACCGATAATCGCTATTTCTCCGGTCCAGTTCGGAATGATCCGCGCCCATTTGTGGGTGATTTTTTCGAACAGATGGACCTGGTCCAACGGGTACGTCTGCGTCACCGGATCAAAAAAGTAATTGTTGAAGGCGATGTCGATGCCGGTCATGTCGAACATCAGGAATACCGCGACCGCGCAGGCCAGCGGGATACCAAAATTCACCCAGTAAAAGCGGGAAGCGGTCTGCATGCTCAGTCCTGATTCAAAGGGATGGTGAATTTCAACGGGTCGTCACCGTCGGCCAATCCGATGCTTCGATAAAGCCAAGCATGCGCGGAGTCTGCGGCGTTTCGGCGGAGATAAACAAAGAAGCTCCGTAACCCAGGGTCGAGGTCGGCACATGGAGGTCTTTTTCCAGTTGGTCCATGCATTCGCTGTGGGTCACCAGAATCAGGTTACGTCCGGCCACCTTGTGCGCCAATGCGTCGCGCAGCATGGTGCCCCTGCAACCGATCAGCCAGTCTTCGCCCGTGCCGACCTTGTTGAACATGAAACCGGCGGTCTGCGCCGTACGCAGGATCGGGCTGTTGTAGATATCGGCCTTGTCCAGGCCCAGGTTCTGGAAATGCGCACCGACACCCATGGCGACACTGCGCGAGCGCTCGGTAATGCCATCGTTGCCAACCAGGCAAGGCGCCGAGGAGTGATCGCAGCGCTCGACGTGGCGCACCAGAACGATCAGGTCGCCCTTGGCCCACCCGGTCATCAACGCCTGTGCACCGGTCACATTGCCGTGAGCCAGGTCCGCAACGGCAGCAGGTCGCAGCAAGAACAGCACCAACGGGATCACCAGCAACGCCGAGACCAACACCACCGCAGCGTTGCGATAACGGGCGAAGCGGTTCAGATCGATCGAGCGTTTAACCCCAAAAAGACTCAGTCTTAATTCCACATCAAGCCGCCTCGCCGGCACGCACTACCTCATCAGATACCGGCAGGTTAAGGAAACCCGCGTCGGTGGCTGGTGAAACCCATGTGAAAAAAAGCTTAAAGGCGCTGTAAACGTCTTGTTACAGAACCGTGTGGAAAAAACCTTTCAGCTCCCGGGATTGCTGCCGATACATCCTGCTTACACCGCTTGGCGGCTTCCAAAAAAAACAATCTTCCAGCCAACCGACGATAAAGAAGTACCAAGTTCCTGGAGGAATGAGATGAATAGCTGGTTCGGCAACATCAGCGTGAACCTGAAACTGGGCCTGGGGTTTGGCCTGGTCCTGGCACTGACCTGCGTCCTGGCCCTGACCGGCTGGACCAGCCTGGGCGGGTTGATCGACCGCAGCAACTGGATGAGCGACATCACCCAGCTAAACGCCGGCCTGACCAAGCTGCGCGTGGTTCGCCTGCAATACATGCTGACCAACGGCGACGAAACCGCCGCGCAGAACGTGCAGACCACCCTCGACGCCTTCTCGGCCCAGCAGCAAGCCCTGCTGGCGAAGTTCAAGAGCCCGGAAAACCTCAAGCTGCTGCGCGAGCAAGGCGCCGTCATCGACGCCTACAGGACGTCCCTGGGCAAGATGCGCAGCGCCTATCGCGCCGGCAACAGCGCCCGCGACGCCATGAGTGCCAACGCCGAAACCGCCAACACGCTGATCAATGACATCAATACCCGCGTGCAGCAAATGCCGCTGAGCGACCAGCGTTTCGAACAGTTCCAGGCCATAACGGCTGCCAAGGAAGCGTTCCTGCTGGCGCGGTACGAAGTGCGTGGCTACACCGCCAGTACCAATGCCGAGACCGAGCAAAAAGCCGTCGGTCAACTGGACGCCACCATCGCCAGCCTGAAACCGCTGAACGTGCATTTCGCCGATTCCCAACAAGACGCCTTGCGTCAGCTGGAAACCGCGCTGGGCAACTACCGCAGCGCCTTGCAGACCTACAAGGCCGCCAGCAATGACGCGGTGCAGGCGCGTAAGGAAATGACCGAACAGGGCGCCGCCATCGTGTCCCAGAGCGATCAGCTGTATCAGATCCAGCTCGACCGCCGTGATGCCGAAAGTGCCCAGGCCCGTACCCTGCAACTGATCAGCACGTTGCTGGCACTGCTGGTGGGCGTCATTGCCGCCGTGGTCATCACTCGCCAGATCACTCGCCCATTGCGCGAAACCCTGGCGGTGGTCGATCGCATCGCCAGCGGTGACCTGTCCCACAATGTGCTGGTCACCCGTCGCGACGAACTCGGCGTCTTGCAACAAGGCATCGCTCGTATGGGCGTAACCCTGCGCGACTTGATCAGCGGCATCCGCGACGGCGTGACCCAGATCGCCAGCGCCGCCGAAGAGCTGTCGGCCGTGACCGAGCAGACCAGTGCCGGGGTCAACAGCCAGAAAGTCGAGACCGATCAGGTCGCTACCGCCATGCACGAGATGACCGCCACCGTGCAGGAAGTCGCGCGCAACGCCGAAGAAGCCTCGCAAGCCGCTGCAGCGGCGGACGGCGAAGCCCGTGAAGGCGACAAAGTGGTCAACGAAGCCATCGCCCAGATCGAGCGCCTGGCCAGCGAAGTGGTGCGCTCCACCGAAGCCATGAGTGTGCTGCAACAGGAAAGCGACAAGATCGGCAGCGTCATGGACGTGATCAAGGCCGTCGCCGAACAGACCAACCTGCTGGCACTCAATGCCGCCATCGAAGCGGCCCGTGCCGGTGAAGCCGGTCGTGGTTTTGCAGTGGTGGCCGACGAGGTCCGCGGCCTGGCCCAGCGCACGCAGAAATCCACCGAGGAAATCGAAGGCCTGGTGGCCGGTCTGCAGAACGGCACGCAACAAGTGTCCGCCGTGATGAACAACAGCCGCGTCCTCACCGACAGCAGCGTGGCCCTCACCCGCAAGGCCGGCGAGTCACTGGAGAACATCACCCGCACGGTGTCCAACATCCAGTCGATGAACCAGCAGATCGCCGCCGCTGCCGAACAGCAAAGTGCCGTGGCCGAAGAGATCAGCCGCAGCATCATCAACGTGCGCGATGTGTCCGAGCAGACTGCTGCGGCGAGCGATGAGACCGCCAAGTCCAGCATTGAACTGGCGCGGTTGGGTGGTCAATTGCAGCAGATGGTGAGCCACTTCCGCGTCTGACGTTCATCGCTCGCTGAATCGACCATCCAATCGCGAACAGGCTCGTCCTGTAGGAGCGAGCTTGCTCGCGATGGTGGTCAACGATAACGCGTGCATTCTGAATGACCGCGGCGCTGGCAGGTACTTCGCGAGCGAGCTCGCTCCTACAGGACCGGTTTTCCGCGATTGAGGTCTGACTGACTGCAACTTTCCAAGACTTACGCCCTCACCGCGTCCCGCGCTGGCGCAATGCCGACGGCATGAAGTACGCGTCTTCGGGCACCGGCTGGGCAAAGTCCACTGTGCCCGGCTCTTCGTTATCCAGGTTCTGCACGTAGTAACGACGCGCCTGCAAGTCATGGAATACGTCCAGCGCACTCCAGGTGGTGGGCAGGTCGTAGAAGTTTTTCAGGTAGGCCATCGACACCCGCCACAACTCCCCACGCCCGTCATATTGATCCACCAATGCGGCGCCCCAACTGTCCTCGTCAAGAAACAGCACGCGCTTGGAATAGATATGCCGCGCGCCCGGCTTGAGCGTGCCTTCGACCACCCAGACCCGATGCAGCTCATAACGGGTGAATTGCGGGTTGAGGTGGCCCGGTGTGAGCAACTGCTCGTACTTCACCTCAGGGCTGCCGACCTTGTAATTGTTATAGGGGATGTAGACCTCTTGCTTGCCCTTGAGCTTCCAGTCGTAGCGGTCTGGCGAGCCGTTGAACAGGTCCGTATCGTCCGCCGTGCGCAGGCCGTCGGATGAGGCGATCGGGGTGTCATACGCGAGGTTCGGCGCCCGGCGCACACGGCGCTGGCCCGCGTCGTAGACCCAGGCCTGACGCGGGTCCTTGAGCTGGTCCAGGGTCTCGTGAACCAACGCCGCACCGCCCGCCAGCCGGGCCGGGCTCTTCACGAACGCCAGGTAATAGAACAGGATGTTTTTCAGGTCGGCAAACTGCCCGCTCGGACGGTAATAGTTGAAGAGCCCCTCCTGCTGCGAGGTCACGAGCGCGAAGCTGCCGTTGCGTTGTACCGGCGCTTCGGAGGCACGACGGACCACATAGATACCGCGATAACGGGTGATGTGGTTCCACAGCACCTCGATGCCATCCTTGGGCACCGGGAACGGCACACCGCCATAGGCATCGTCAAAACCGGTGCCGCCATCGAGCAGCTTGGCCGAGGTCGCGTTTTTCAAGGTGTTGTCATACAGCCACTGCGGCGCCGCGCCCGAGCGGCGAGAGGGATAGACCGGCATCTGGAAGGTGTCGGGGTAGCTGTTGAACAGTGCGATCTGACCCGGGCTGAGGTGGGCCTTGTACTGTTCAAGGGTGGCCTTGGTGATGGTGAACAGGGGCTTGTCCGCCGCATACGGGTCCAGGTGATGCTGGCCCGGCTTGTAGCCCGCCGGTGCCTGAGTGATGCCGCCGTTCCAGGCCGGAATGGTCCCGGCCGCATTGCCGGCACGCTCGGCCCCCAGCGGTGTCAACGTGGTTTTCAATTGCTCGGCCTGCTGGGGCGAGATCGCGGCCAGCGCGTTGCCGGCGGCCAGGCTCAGGAGCAGCGCCAGCGTGGTCTTGGTCAGTTGTGGAAGGTCAAACATGGACGTTCTCCGAAATACAAAAACCTGTGGGAGCGGGCTTGCTCGCGAAGAGGGCGGCACATCCAGCACAGATGTCGCCTGATACACCGCTTTCGCGAGCAAGCCCGCTCCCACAATGGGTCTGCGTGTAGCAATCAAAGGAAGTACTTGAGGTTGAAGCCGACGTTGTCGCGGTCACGCAGGCCGTTGTCCTGCCCACCGCCGTAGAACTCGGTGTATTGCAGCTCGGCCTCCAGCTTGTTCTGGTAGTTGGCCTTGATCCCCAGGGTGTAGGCCTTGCGGCCCTCGATGATGTTGCCCGCCTGGTAACTGTTGCCCTTGAAGTCATCCTTGTAGACGACATAAGGCGAGACGTTGACCCCGGCATACACGTCGTTCCAGGTGCCGTTGAGCATCGCGGTGTAGCTGTAGGAGTTGCGGTTGACCTGATCGCTGCGTTCGCCGCCGGACACATAGGAAAAGTTACCGGTGCCAGCGTAGTAACGGGTACTGCCGTCATAAGCGGTGTATTGCAGGCTGCTGCCGCGCAGGTGCTCGGACGCCAGCTCGAATACGCCGAACATCGAGTCGAATGACAGGCTCGGGCCAAAGTTGTAAATGGTGCCCATGGATGTGTTGAACGCTTCCACCCGCTCGGCGTTATTGATCTGGCTGTCGAGCGTGACTTGCTGCCCGCCGATGTTGATGGTCTGGCCGCCTGCCGCTGCGGCGGCGCCGTTGGCCAGGTCGCCGATCAGGTCGTTGGTGGCGGCGACCCCGATGGGCAGGTTCGGCCGATAGGCCACTTCACCGAAAACCGACGCCTGGCCCAGGGTGGTGTTGAAACTGAAGCCGTACATGCGGATGTCTTCGGCGTAGCGCCGATGCGCCTGAATATTGCCCAGCACATCCATGGTCGCCAGGCCGTTGGCCAGTTGCCCCGCCTGGCTGCCGGCAACACCGGCCAACAGGTTGGTCAGGGCGTTCATGTCGATGCCCTTGTACCCACCCAGATCGGCGGAAATGGTCGGTTCCTTGGCGTGGTAGTTGACCATGTACAACCCGAACTCGGTGCTGTTGAGCTCTTCTACGATGTAGCGAAAAGCGAAACCGAACTGGCCGTCGTTGCGCGCGTTGTAATCCTTGCCGACCGAGGCCACTTTGACGGTGTTGCCAAAGGCCGGGGTGACCCCGTTGGCGTACAGGCCGGTGGCGCTCAGGGCCTGGCTGAGCAGCGGGTTGTTGCCCAGCGCGCTGTACAGATCGATCACGTTGCCGAAGCCAGGCACCGGGGTGTCCAGGGCGGTACCGGTAAAGTTGTTGTAGGCGGTGTTGCCGCCGTCGGCGAACAGGTCCGTCTGCGAGTAGAACGTGCCGACCGGGTCGATGCGGGTTTCCTTCCAGTTCGTCTGGTAAAAGCTTTCCATGGTCAGGCTGTCGGTCAGGCCGATGTTGAAGCTCAGCGCTTCCACCGGCACCAGCACTTCCTTGACTTCAGCCCCGGGCAAACGGTATTTGGCCGCGTCCACCGGGTTGGTGGTGTTGACCCCGCCACGGTAGAAAATCCCCTCACCCCAGTTGAACACCTGGCGCCCGACACGGGCCGTGACTGGCATCTGCGCAACGTCCCAGTTGCCATAGAGGTAGGCATCGAGCATCTCCACCCGGCTGCCGGCGATATCGCGGGTCTGGTCAGTAAAGTGGTCGTCCTGCGGGAAACTCTGACTGGGTTGCGACGGGTTGTTGTTGCGGTAGTAATCGTTGCGCTTGTCCATCAGTTGGGTGTCATAGAACGCGGTGCCGCGCACGAACATCCCGTAGTTCTGATAGTTGGCCTCAAGCTCCGAGGTGATCTTGTACACCTCGGAAACCAACCCGGTGTCGAAGTTGCGATTGCCGTCGTTGGTGTTGACGTCGTCGTTGTTTTTGTCCCGACCCTGGACCCGCCACAAGCGGCCATAGGACAAGGTACTGTCGAATGAACCGGTGATCTGGTTGTCCAGCACGCTGAACTCCTTGGCCTGCACGCCGTCGACCGCGCACAGTTGCAGCAGCCCTGCCAGGCCCACGCCGGGAAGCGCCGCGCCAGACAGGCGAAATCGAGTGCTCATGATCCGTTCCTCTTTCCCTGGTTTTATTGTTTTTGTGTTCTGAAAGTGTGGCTGCGATGGCTATGGCGCCAATCCCGCACGGGCGTAAATCCGGCTGTGGGCGCCGAAATGCCCCAGCAGTTTGAACAGCTGCCGGTTGAGTGCCGGATGGTCGAAGTCTTCGCGCTGCAGCTGATTACCGCTGCTGAAATCGCTGGTGGTCGGTGCCGTGTCCAACCACTGGCCGATGGCTTCATCAAACGCCGTGGATTCGTCGATGGACTCGGCACTCACCACTTCACGCAGGTAGTCCACCGAATACGGTGGGTAATGGGCGTCCTGTGCAGAGTCGGCATAAGCGTCGAGCATCGGGTGTGCCTGGCCGGCGCGCAGCAGGCGACGAAGCCAGGTCGACTGATACTTCTCCACTTCCATGTGTCGGGTGGCGACCCGTTCGATGGCGGCATGTTTGTCCGCATCGAAGCCGGCCAGGGCCTTGCCTTCCAGCACCAGCAGGCTCGCCAGTTCGACACCCGGCAGCGGCTTGGCGTGATAAGGCTGGGTCAGGTCCTGAACGTGGTGCAGGCCCCAACCGAGAAATCGATAGCCCCAATAAGGATGGCCAGTGGCAAACGCCAGTCGCGCCAAGCCCATGTACTGGTAGGCGCGCCAGTCCGGCCAGCTGCGCTGAAGAAACCCGGCAGCGGCGTACACCACCGGGCTTTCATGGAAGAAGCCCATATGGAACGGCGCCTGGGAGCTGTACTGAAACCGGGCGTCGCCGAAAGGCTGCGGGCCGAAGCCGTACAACGCGCCGACTTCGCCGGGGTTGTCACTGAACAGGTTGATGTCGTGGCCGTAATCCGGCTCATCGGCAGCGCTGGCCAACACGGCCAGGGGCGCGACTTGTTCGTGGTCAGCGACAACGATGAAGCGCTGGCGATTCCACGGTGAAAGCGTCTGTTGCACCATGACTTGTTCGGCCTTGAGGTGTTCACGCTCGGGCAGATCCTTGCCCGGCATCGGCTGGATGACCATCGCCAGATGAATCCTGGGGTTGATGCGCAGTGCGCTGAGGAAGTCGTGGCGCAGATTGCCCCCAGGCACGACTGGCAATCGCAGGTTGTCGGGGCGCGGCGGGTATTGGGCGAAGTGCTCGCGGGCGAAGCGCTCCTGCTCATCGAGCAGCGCACTCACGGCCTGGTATTGCTGCGAAAGAAACTGTTCCAGCGGCTCGACTTCGACCTGCGGCGCATCACGCAAGGCCGGCAAATCCTGCAACGCCAGGTAGCTGCCCACCGTATGGTTCGACCAGCCCCAGGCTGTGGGGGCCGTTGCACAAAGCAGCAACAGGAGGAATGTCAGCTTCATTGCTTGGTTCTTATTGGATGTGCTGTGGGGGTTGAGCCTAACAACCGACCCTGCCCCTGACACTGTCCAATCTCACCAGAAAAGGTCTCCGATAGCGCCACATGAGGTGACATGAAATCACCCCCGGACATTGTAGGAGTGAGCCTGCTCGCGATAGCGGTGGGTCAGCCAACAGTTACTTTGACTGACACACCGCTATCGCGAGCAAGCTCGCTCCCACAGGGTTCCCGGGTGTTTTCCTAAGCGGGGTAACCAGTGATTTTGCGGATGCTCTGGTACAACGGCTTGAGCTGTCGATACATGCGCAGGTAAACCTCTTTGTACAGTCGCTCATAGATCTGCTGCGCCTCGGGTTGCGGCATGAATACCGCACCGACCCGGGTCATGGCGGCCATCGCCGTGGGGAAATCCGCGTGCAGCCCCAGCCCCACCGCGCAGCAAATGGCCGCGCCCAGGCCGGACGCTTCGTAGACATGCGGACGCTCGGCCGGCAGGCCGAAAATGTTCGCCGTGAGTTGCATCGCGGCATCACTCTGGGAGCCACCTCCGGCAACGCGCAAGCGCGTGATGGAGACCCTCGAACGCTTCTCGATTTTCTCCATGCCCTGACGCAAGGCATACGCCAGACCTTCGAGGATCGCCCGGTAAATGTGTGCGCGGGTATGCACGTCGCCGAAGCCGATCATCGCGCCCTTGGCTTCGACACCCGGCTCGCGGATACCGGGCGACCAGTAGGGTTGCAGCATCAACCCCATGGAGCCCGGCGGCACGGCGTCGACCAGCGCATCGAAGAGTTGCTCGGGCTCCACGCCCTGGGCTTTGGCCTGCTGCATTTCCCGCAGGCCGAACTCGTTCTTGAACCAGCTGACCATCCAGTAGCCGCGATAGATCATCACCTCGCAGTTGTATTGATCCGGCACTGCGGACGGGTAAGGCGGAATCAACGGGACGATTTCCAGGTAGCGCGACCGGGTGCTGGTGATCGTCGCCGTGGTGCCGTAGGAAAGGCACACGGTGCCTGGGTCGACGACGCCGGAACCCACGACTTCGCAGGCCTTGTCGGCACCCGCGGCAATCAGCGGCAGCCCCTCGGGAATGCCGGTGTGGCGGCTGGCCTCGGCGCTGATGTAGCCGAGGGTTTCACCGGGCTTGTGCAGGCTTGGCAGTTGTTCGGGGCGCACCGCCAGCGCCTGCCATTTCCAGTCGGAGGGGGCGGCCCAGCGCAAGCGCTTGAAGTCGAACGGCAGGTAACCGACGCAACAGCCCACCGAATCGACAAAGCGCCCACACAGGCGATGGGTGAGAAACCCCGAGAGCAGCAAAAACTTGTCGGTCGCCGCCCAGACCTCAGGCTGGTGGCGGGCGATCCAGTTGGCCTCGGCCTGGGCGCGAAAGTAGTCCACTGTGGCTTGCGCGCCGACCAGTTTGAACAGCCAGCCCCACGGTCCCTTGATGCCACCCTTGACTTCGGCCTGGCGTTGATCGAGCCACAGGATCGCCGGGCGCAGCGCCTTGCCCTGAGCATCGACGTTGATCACCGTGCCGCGCTGGGTGGTCAGGGATACACCAGCGATCTGTGAGCGATCGATGCCGGTTTGCTGCCACAACTGCTGGCAGGCCTCACCCAGTTTTGCCCAGTAATACTCCGGGTCCTGTTCGGCCCAGCCGGGTTGAGTCGAATAATAGGCCTGCAACTCGACCTTGCCTTTGCCCAGCAGATTGCCCTGCAGGTCGAAGAGCAGCGCGCGCACGCTCTGGGTGCCATTGTCGATGGCCAACAGGTAACGCTTGTTCGGGTGGTTATCCATGGAGCTCTCTTCAATGGGCATCAATGCGCGGCATCCGGCAAACCATGATGGCGTTGCCACAACGCCCGATAACGCTGTAATTCCTGCTGCCAATGCTCATCGTCCCAACCCAGTCGCGGTTGGCAGAGTTGGCGAATGGCAGCGAAATAATCCTCGCCACCGCGCGGCAGCAACAGGCCCAGGCGGGTTCGGCGCAGCAGCAGGTCATCCAGGTGCAGGACCATTTCCCCATCGCAGGCAACGGCCAGCTCCGCCCACAAGGTGTCAGTGCCGCCGACGGTGTCATGGCCGAGTTCCGCGATCAGTTGCGCCAGCCTCGGCAGGTCACGGCCATGCCGCCCGGCCAGGCGCCGCCACCGGTTGGCGCTGAGCCCCGGTATCGCCAGCGGCGGTACGGCGGCGAACACCGGCGCGGCGTCATCATTGAAGGGGCGCTCGAGCATGGTTGCGCAGGCCTTGAGCACTTCAATCGCCTGCGGGCGAAAGGTGGTCAGCTTGCCGCCGGCCAGGGTCACGCAACCAGGCTCCTGCCACAGCACATGCTCACGGGTTTCATTCGACGGCTTGTCTTGATGCTCACCCGCCGCACTGCCCACCACCGGGCGCACGCCCGACCAGGTCGACAGCACATCGGCGGCGACCACCTCGGCCTGGGGGAACTGTTGGCTGCAGGCCGCCAGCAGATAGTCGAGCTCATCAAAGCTGATGCTCGCGCTCTGGTCCAGATCGCCGTGATGATCGAGGTCCGTGGTGCCGACCACCGTGGCACCCTCCCACGGGAAAACGAACACCGGTCGACGGTCGCGCTCGTGCAGGAAGGTGAAGGCTTGCGCCACTGGAAGGCGCCAGCCCGGCAACAGCAAATGACTGCCACGCAACGGCCGCAACTGGCGAGGGGCATCGGGCAGGCGCAAGCGCTCGGCCCACGCGCCGGTGGCCACGGCCAGCGCACCACAACGCAATGTCAGTAACCCGCCCCCTTCGCAGTCTTCGACCTGAACCCCGCAAACGCGCCCCTCTTCACGCAGCAATTGCTGTACGCGCACGCCGTTGAGCACCACGGCGCCATCGGCCCGGGCCTCGCCCAATACACGCATCACCAGACGGGCATCATCGGTCAGCGCATCGACAAAACAGGTGCCGCCCAGCAGGTCATCTTCCTTCACCCCGGGCGCCAGATAACGCAGTTGTTGCGCGTCATGGAAGTGATGGCTGCGCCGCCCGGCCAATGCGTCATAGATGGACAGCAAACCACCCAGCACCCGCGGTCCGGGAAAACCGCCACGGTAATGCGGCATCATGAAACTCATCGGCTCCACCAGCCCCGGCGCTTCGTCGAGCAGACGCTGGCGTTCGCGGACTGAGTCGCGGGTCAGGCGCCACTGGCCCTTGGCGATGTAGCGCAAGCCGCCATGGACCATTTTCGAGGAGCGGCTGGAGGTGCCCCAGGCGAAATCGCGCTGCTCCAACAGCAGGCAACGCCACCCTCGGCGCGCGGCTTCGCGCAGGATACCGGCGCCGCTGATGCCGCCACCGATGACGATCAGGTCCCAGGTTTCATCCGCCAGCGTCGGCAGCACCCGCTGTCGCCACGCCGCGTTCCAGTCCAGGCTCATGACCGTCACTCCTGCAACAGCGTGCCAGGGTTCAATCGCCCGGCCGGATCAAAGTGCCGACTCAATGCCTGCAGGGTGTCCATCGCCAGCGCGCCCTTCTCCCGCCGCAGGTACGGCGCGTGATCCTTGCCCACGCCATGCTGGTGACTGATGGTGCCGTGGTTGTCGACGATGGTCTGGCTGGCCGCCTGCTTGAGCGCCTGCCAGCGCGCCAGGGTGGCGGGGTAGTCGGCCGCCGGGCGAAACACATAGGTGGTGTAGATGCTCGATCCTTCGCCATAGACATGGGAAAGGTGGGTGAAGACATGCACCCGCTCGCCTTCGGCAGCCAAGGCGTCGCGCAGGCTGTTTTCGATCAGCGTGAGCAGGTTATCGACGTTGCTCCAGTCAGTGGCCGTTTCCAGGGTGTCCACCACGTAACCGGCGTTCCACAGGTTTTCCCGCAGGTAGGGAAAACGAAAACGGTTCTGCGCCCACTTCTTGCCGAGCAAGGTGCCGGTAAACACCCCGCCGAACGCCTTGAGGTGCTGCCGGGCCTGGCGCAGGGACAGCGCATTTTGTCGTCGATTGCCGGTCACGCCGAACGTCAGCAGGCATTTGCCCTCACTGGCGCCGCGCAGGGCCAGGTACTTTTCCAGCCAGGCGATCTGCTGCGGGTGACCGGCCAGCGCCAGCTGGGTTTCGGTTTCCACCGCGTTGGACAGGCGCAGCATCGACAGCGGCACCCGCGCCTGGGCCAACTGGCGGATGGCTTGCAGCGCCTTGGGCCAATCGGGCAGAAACACACCATAGAAACGCTCATCGGCGGGCAGAGCACTGACCCGTACCTTCACCTCGGAAATGATCCCGAAGCGGCCCTCACAGCCCAACACCACTTCGCGCAAATCAGGACCGGCCGCCGAAGCCGGAAAAGATGGAATTTCCAATGGACCGGCAAAGGTTTCCAGGGTCCCGCCGGCGAACAGTTGCTCGATCCGCCCATAGCGCAGCGACTGCTGGCCACTAGAGCGGCTGGCGACCCAACCACCCAGGGTCGAGAGCTCCCACGACTGCGGGAAATGCCCCAGGGTGTAGCCGTGGGCGCGCAGCTGACTTTCCACCTGCGGTCCGCTGGTGCCAGGACCGAAGGTGGCCATCAGGCTCTGTTCGTCGAGGTCCAGCAGGCGATTCATGCGGGCCAGGGAAACCGTCACCACCGGCCGCGCGGAACTCGGCGGGTTGATGTGACCGGCCACCGAGGTGCCACCGCCATAAGGAATCAGGCACAGATCCTGTTCATGGGCGAGCAACAGTAACCGGCGAATCTGTTCAGCGTTCACGGGATAGGCCACGGCGTCGGGATAATTCCCCAGCGCGCCTTCACGCAACGCCAGCCAGTCCGGCAGGCTCTGCCCTCGCGCATGCAGCAAACGATCTTGGGCATCCACGCTGTACAGGAAGTGTTGCTGCAACCGCGACGGGGGCACGCGGGCCAATGCTGTCTCAAGCGTCGCATCGGGCAGCGCTCGACCGTCTCCCACCCGCTGGGCGAGAAAACTCGCGCCCTGGGCCGGCAGTTCGACCACCGTGGTTGCATCTCCCCAGCCGTTCCAGCGTCGCATGCGTGTGTCCTTTTGCGGTTCTGATCAGTGATATTTCAGGCCCCCATACTAGTCAGCCGCCGAAAAGTGTCACGGTCGCATCCGGCCAGTTCGAGTAGCCAATTGAGTCAAACGTCGCGCAGGCGTCAGCCATTTACTTTAGCCGTGGTTTCAAATTACCTTTCAGGGCATTCATCCGCGCACGCGGGCCTTGATCAAAGGAATACGATCATGCAATCCCTGGGCTTCACTTCAGTTCCGCCGCTGCTCAAATACCTGCGTCATGCCGAACAACTGGGCATGGCCATCGAGCCTGCGTTGGCGGCTGCCGGGTTGCAGGCACAGCAGTTGAGTGACAACAGCCTGCGGTTGCCGGGTGAGGCCCATGAACGGCTGCTCGATTATTTCTGCGAACACTCGGGCGATGCGTTGTTCGGTCTCAACGCCGCGCGTTTTGTGTTGCCCAACTCCTGGAGCGTGCTGGGCTACATCACCATGAACTGCGCGACACTGGGCGACGCCATGAGCCGCATCATGCCGTTCGAGAAGCTGGTGGGAGACATGGGCGTCAGCCGCGCCGAGGTGCAGGGCAGCGACGTGCACCTGATCTGGTCATGCCGCCATCAACGCCCGCGAATTCGCCGACACCTGGTGGAAAACGTGCTCGGTTCCTGGCTGCAATACGCGCGCTGGATCGCCGACACGCAAATGTCACCGGCTGCCGTCTGGCTGGAACATGCCTGTCCGGCCGACACGACGCTGGCACAGTACGAGCAGTTCTTCGACTGTCCGGTACTGTTCGACCAGCCTTATTCGGCGCTGATTGTCCCATTGCCGTATTTGCAGTTGCCATTGCGCCAGGCCGATGCGCAATTGCTGCGCACCTTGGAAGAACATGCCCAGGGGTTGATGGCCACACTGGAGGACGCTTCGCTGGAACAGCGGGTCAAAAGCATCCTGCGAAAATTGCTCAAGGAAGGTCTGCCGCGCAAGGAGCAGGTGGCCGAGCATCTCGCGGTGTCAGTGCGCACGCTGCAACGCCAGCTGCATCAGGCCGGCACGTCGTACCAGCAGATCCTCGATGACCTGCGCCAGGAGCTGGCCGAGCATTACCTGCTCAACAGCACCCTGCCGATCCAGGACATCGCCCAGTACCTGGGTTTCACCGAACCCCGCTCGTTTCACCGCACGTTCAAAAGCCGGCGCGGGATGCCGCCCGGCGAGTTTCGCCAAACCCACCGGGTGCCGAACGAAGGCTGAAGGCTTAAACCTGAGGGGCTGAAGGCTCAGAGACTTATCGCGTTGGTGAACACCAACCGATTGCCGAACGGGTCGGCGATGGTCATGTCCTGGCTGCCCCAAGGCATGGCCTGAATCTGCGGATGGGAAAACCTGTATTGCTTGGCCAACAGTTGCTGCTGAAACTTCTCCAGCTCATCCGTCTCGATCCGCAGCGCAGACCCCGGTGTGCTGTCGCCATGGTGTTCGGACAAGTGCAGCACACATTCGCCACGGGAGATTTGCAGGTACAGCGGGTAATTCGCTTCGAATCGATGTTGCCAGTCGATCTTGAACCCCAGGAAATCGACGTAGAACTCCACTGCCTTGGCTTCGTCGAAAATACGCAGGATCGGAGTTGTTTTGCCGAAGCTCATCGGGTTGCTCCCAGACAATGAAAGACCTGCAGGAGCGAGCTTGCTCGCGATGGTCGTTAACGATGACGCGTGTCTACTGGGTAAACGCTGCGCCCTATCGTCCATCGCGAGCAAGCTCGCTCCTACAAAATAAGTAACCGAACCACAATGATAGCCGGGCCTGATGTCAGCAATTCGGCGCGGAAATGCCATTCTTTAGTTTCAAAGTGCCATCACTGTGACACAGTCCTCGAAACTCACTGAAAACCCGTGCGCAAATCCCCTTCCCGGGCCAGAAACCGTCCTTCCCTGCGCCCGTTGGCCTGGCCATCACGGTAACTCAACACTCCGTTGATCCATACCCCTTCAATGCCCTCCGCCGCCCGCTGTGGGTCGTTGAAGTCGGCGACATCACGAATGGTCGCCGGGTCGAACAACACCAGGTCCGCCCAATGGCCTTCGAGTATTTCGCCACGCTCCTTCAAGCCGAAGCGCGCCGCCGACAGCCCGGTCATTTTGTGCACGGCGGTGTGCAGCGGGAACAGTCCCACGTCGCGGCTGAAATGTCCGAGCACCCGAGGGAATGCGCCCCACAAGCGTGGGTGCGGAAACGGATCTTCCGGCAAGCCGTCGGAGCCGACCATCGACAGCGGATGCGCGAGGATTTTGCGCACATCCGCCTCATCCATTCCGTAGTACACCGCACCGGCCGGTTGCAGTTGGCGAGCGGCCTCCAGCAACGGCAGATTCCATTCGGCGGCGATGTCCATCAGGTCGCGGCCGCCCATCTGCGGATGCGGGGTCGACCAGGTGATGGTGATGCGGTGGGCATCGGTCACCTGCTTGAGGTCCAGGGTCGAAGAGCTCGCGGCGTAGGGATAACAGTCGCACCCCACCGGGTGGGTCTTCGCTGCCTCTTCGAGGGACGCCAGCAGCTGTGGACTGCGCCCCCAGTTACCGGCGCCGGCACATTTGAGGTGAGAGATGATCACTGGGCTTTGCGCATGGCGACCGATACGGTACGCCTCGTCCATGGCCTCCAACACCGGCTCGAATTCGCTGCGCAAATGGGTGGTATAGACCGCCCCGAACGCGGTCAATTCTTCGGTCAGTTGCATCACCTCATCGGTCGATGCCGAGAAGGCGCTGGCATAGGCAAGACCGGTAGACAGGCCCAGGGCGCCGGCCTCAAGGCTTTCGCGCAGTTGCTCGCGCATGGCGCTGATTTCATCGGCCGTGGCGGTGCGAAACAGGTCGTCCAGATGATTGCTGCGCAACGCCGTATGACCGACCAGCGCGGCAACGTTCAGCGTGGTGTTCGCCGCTTCGATGGCCACGCGGTAGTCGCGGAAGGTCGGATAAACGAACGCAGCGGCCGTGCCCAGCAGGTTCATCGGGTCCGGCGGATCGCCGCGCAAGCTCACTGGCGACGCACTGATCCCGCAGTTGCCGACGATGACCGTGGTCACGCCCTGGCTGAGCTTGGGCAGCATCTGCGGCTGACGAATCACCACGGTGTCGTCATGGGTGTGCACGTCGATGAAACCCGGCGCCAGCACATGGCCCTGCGCGTCGATTTCCTCGCTGGCACGGGCATCGCGCAAGTCGCCGATACGCTCGATGCGCCCGTTGAGAATGGCCACGTCGGCGGGGTAACCGGGGCTGTTGCTGCCGTCGATGATCAGGGCGTTGCGAATCAGCGTGTCGTACTGCATGTCAGTCTCCCAGCGGCAAGTGATCGTCGCCGCCGCGGTATTCGTCGAGGGCGAGTTTGATCCGCCGCAGACGTTCTTGATTGTCTTCAGGATTGGCCAGGGCCAGCTCGGTGGCGAGCACATCGATGGCCAGCAGCATGCCGTAGCGCGCTGCCGTGGGTTTGTAGATGAACGAGGTTTCGGCGCTTTGCAGGGGCAGGACGATGTCGGCCAGTTGCGCCAGTGGCGAATCTGCCCGGGTGATGGCCAGAATGCCTGCGCCATAGTTGCGCGCCAGCTCCACCGTTTCAATCAGCTCCGGGGTGATCCCGGTCAGCGAGCAGACAATCACCACGTGTTCAGCGCTGAGGCTGGCGGCGGTGACGCGCATCATCACCGCATCGTGGCACACCGCAATCGGATAGCCGAGGCGTACCAGGCGCACTTGCAGTTCATCGCTGCACAGGGTCGAGCAGCCGCCCATGCCGAAAGCGTGGATCATGCGCGCCTTGCCCAGCAGTTTCACCGCATCGGCGAAACGCGACTCATCGAACGCGGCCAGGTGCTGGCGCAAGGTCGACTCGATGTCGCCCACGATCTGCCCGTAGAACGCCGACTGCTCGGGCGTGCCCGCCGGGTCGAGAAACCGGCTGCCGACGCCGCTGGCCTGGGCCAGTTGCAAGCGCAAGTCACGCAGGTCCTTGCAGCCGACCGTACGGGCGAACCGCGACAGCGTGGCGCTGCTGACCTCCGCCCGCAGCGCCAGCTCATCAAGACTGGCGGAGGCGGCAAATCCTACGTCGTCGAGCATCAGGCGGGCGATACGCCCTTCACCGGCGCTGAAGGAGTCCTGACGGGCGCGGATCTGGTAGAGGATGTCCATGCAAGTGGCTCCGGCTAAATCAGGTAAGAAAGGCCAACGGTCAGGCCGAAGGCGACGACCGAGATCAACGTCTCAAGCACGGTCCAGGTCTTGAAGGTCTGGGTAACGGTCATGTTGAAGTATTCCTTGATCAACCAGAAACCACCGTCGTTGACGTGGGAAAAGATAACCGACCCGGCGCCAGTCGCCAGCACCAGCAACTCCGGATGGGGATAACCCAGACCAATGGCCACTGGCGCGACCACGCCTGAAGCGGTGGTCATAGCCACAGTGGCAGAACCGGTGGCGATACGCATCAGCGCGGCAAACAGCCAGCCCATCAACAGCGGCGACAAATGAAATTCGTGGGCCAGGCCGACGATCTGGTCGGTGACGCCGGCGTCTACCAGAATCCGGTTCAAACCACCGCCGGCGCCCACCAGCAAGGTGATGCTCGCAGTCGGCGCCAGGCATTCGTTGGTGAACTTGAGGATCGATTCACGGTTGAAGCCCTGGGCCAGGCCGAGGGTCCAGAAACTCAACAAGGTGGCCAGCAACAGCGCGATCACCGAGTTGCCGATGAACAGCAGGAACTGATTGAAACCACTGCCCGGCGTAGAAATCAGATTGGCCCAGCCACCGATCAGCATCAGCACCACCGGCAACAGGATGGTCGCCATGGTGATGCCGAAACCCGGCAGGCTGTCGCGTGGCTCACGCTCCAGGAACTGGCGTTCCAGCGGGTTTTCCGCCGGCAACTGAATGCGCGGCACGATGAATTTGGCGTACAGGGGACCTGCGATGATCGCCGTCGGAATGCCGATCAGGATTGCGTACATCAAGGTCTGCCCCACCGACGCCTGATACACCTGCACCGCCAGCATCGCCGCCGGGTGCGGCGGTACCAGCGCATGCACCACCGAAAGCCCGGCAACCATCGGCAAGCCGACCATCAGGATCGAGACGCCCACGCGCCGCGCCACGGTAAAGGCAATCGGCACCAGCAAGACGAAACCGACTTCGAAGAACAGCGGCAACCCCACCAGAAACGCGATGGTCACCATCGCCCAATGCGCGTTCTTCTCGCCAAAGCGGTCGATCAAGGTCCGCGCCACCTGCTCGGCGCCACCGGACTCGGCCATCATCTTGCCGAGCATGGTGCCCAGCGCCACTACCAGCGCAATGTGCCCCAAGGTCTTGCCGACCCCGGCCTCATACGCCCCCACCACACCCGATGGCGGCATCCCGGCGACCAGCGCCAGGCCAATGGAAATCAGGGTGATGACAATGAACGGGTTGAGCCGGTAACGGGCGATCAGAACGATCAGTGCAATGATGGCGATGGCGGCATACACCAGCAGCCAATAGCCGAAGGACAGGGTCATGCGGTACTCCTCGAGAGGGTCACGTCGAAATATTTGTGAAACTCTTAAAACATTTCGAAAGGTGATTTTCAAACGAGGTGAAAGTAATTTTCGTGCAGAGGTAAGGCGTGTCGCGCAGAGGTATGAGTTGTCGCAAATAATGAAAATCAGGCAGGCGGATTTTCATCGCGCCTGCCTGTTTGATTTCAGTCGTGCTGCATCCGGGCACGCTTGAGCAATTTCTTGCAACGCTCGGACAAATGCAGCACCCGCAGGTGCTTGCCGGCCTTGGTGTAGCGCTCGCGCAAGGTGCCCAGTGCAGCGATGGCCGAGTAGTCGACAAAGCTCAGGTGCTGGCAATCAAGTGTCACTTGCGCCGGGTCATTGGCCGGATCGAACTGATTGAGGAAGGGTGTGGTCGAGGCGAAGAACAGCGTGCCATGCACCCGGTACAGCTTGCTGCCGTCGGTTTCCAGATGACTGTCGGCGTACAGCTGCCGGGCCTGCTGCCAGGCGAAATTGAGCGCCGCGATGATGATCCCGCAGAGCACTGCCATTGCCAGATCGGTGAAAACGGTAATCACCGTCACCGCGATGATCACCAGCACGTCGTTCAACGGCACCTTGTTCAGCACCCGCAACGAAGCCCAGGCGAAGGTCTGTTGCGACACCACGAACATCACCCCCACCAGCGCGGCCAGCGGAATGCGCTCGATAAGCGGCGACAGAAACAGGATGAACAACAGGATCGACACCCCCGCCACCACCCCGGACAAACGCCCGCGACCGCCGGAGCTGAGGTTGATCACGGTCTGGCCGATCATGGCGCACCCGCCCATGCCGCCGAACGCACCGGACACCAGATTCGCCGCCCCCAGCGCCACGCACTCGCGATCCGGGTAACCACGACTTTCGGTGAATTCGTCGGTGAGGTTCAGGGTCAACAGGGTTTCCAGCAACCCGACCAGCGCCATCACGATCGCGTAGGGCGCGATGATGCGCAGGGTGTCCAGGTTCCACGCAATGTCCGGCAGCGCCAGCGTCGGCAAGCCACCGGCAATGTGCGCCATGTCGCCCAGGGTGCGGGTCGGCAGGCCAAGCAGATACACCGCCAGGCCCACACCGAGAATCGCCACCAGCGCCGGTGGCACCGTACGGGTCAGGCGCGGCATCACATAGACAACGGCCATGGTCACCGCGACCAGCCCGAGCATCATGTACAGCGGCGTACCGCTCAACCAGGCCTCACCGTTCTTGAAGTGCTCCAGTTGCGCCAGGGCAATGACAATCGCCAGGCCGTTGACGAAACCGAGCATCACCGGGTACGGCACCATGCGCACCAGCTTGCCGAGCTTGAGCAGCCCGAACGCGATCATGATCAACCCGCCCAGCAACACCGTGGCCAGCAGATACTGCACACCGTGTTGCACCACCAGCGCGACGATCACCACGGCCATCGAGCCTGCCGCGCCGGACACCATGCCCGGTCGCCCACCGAACAGCGCGGTCAGGGTGCAAATGATGAACGCGCCATAGAGCCCCATCAACGGATTGAGATGGGCCACCAGCGCAAAAGCGATGCACTCGGGCAACAGGGCGAAGGAAGTGGTAAGCCCCGCCAGGACATCGGCGCGTAGACGTTTTGCTTTCATTGGGAACCGCACACAGGGAGAGACGAAAAAGAGTGTGCGGATGTTACGGAAATGCAGTCAGACCGACCAGTTGTTGTGCCTGCGCAAACGCCATCGCGAGCAAGCTCGCTCCCACAAGTTTTGTGTCATTCACGAAATGGGCGAACAACACAGTACCTGTGGGAGCGTGGCTTGCCCGCGAAGAACGATGACGCGGTCTAAAGCGAGCTCAGCCCCTCTCGTCATTGCGCAGCAATCACGAATCAACCCTTGAAGTCAGCGCTCGCATAATCGGCCAACTTGCCCTGGATAAAGTCCAGGAAGCACTGAATGCGCAGGGCCAGTTGCGAGTTGCGGTAGTACACCGCGTTGATCGGCTGGCGATAACCGCTGTTGAACTCGGCCAGCAACACCTTCAAGCGTCCGGCACGAATGTCTTCGATGGTCATGAAATGCGACAGGCTGGCGATGCCTTGCCCGTCCAGTGCGAGATGGCGGATGGTTTCGCCGCTGGAAGCACTGATCGACGCCTGGATCGGCCAGCGATCGCCATGCACATAACGCAGCGGCCATTGGTTGAGGCCTTCGTTCTGGGTGAACCCCAGCAGCGTATGGTGGGCCAGGTCAGCCACGGCTTGCGGTGTGCCGTATTTTTCCAGGTACGCCGGGCTGGCGACGATGTGCAGCGGGCTGCAACCCAGGGAGCGGGCATGCAGCGTCGAGTCGGTCAGGGTGCCAATGCGAATGGCGATGTCGGTACTCTGCTCCAGCAGGTCAATGATCAAATCGTTGCTGTTGAGTTCGAGCTGGATGTCGGGGTAAAGCCTGCGGAATTCATCGATGTAGGGCACGATGGCGTGCAGCATGAACGGTGATGCCGCGTTGATCCGCAGCCGCCCGGACGGTGTTTGCTGGCGTGAAGACAGACGCTCTTCGAGCTCATCCATCTGATCGAGAATCCGCTTGGCGTGTTCGAAGAAGTACTTGCCCTCTTCGGTCAGGTCCATGCGCCGCGTGGTGCGGTTGATCAACGTGGTGTCGAGCTTGGCCTCCAGCCGCGACAGCGTACGACTGACCGCCGAAGGCGTTTGCCCGACCTGCTCGGCCGCCGCAGAAATCGACCCGCATTCAATCACGCAGACGAAAATCTGCAACTCATCGGATCTGGCTTTCACGTGTGTCCCTTATCGATAGTCCTGCGCCGCCCTATTGTGCAGAGAAAATCCATTGTGGCGAGGGGGCTTGCCCCCGTTGGTGCGCGAAGCGGACCCAAAACCCACAAACGCGGTGGCTCAGGAAATCGCGCGTCAACCGACTTTACGACGGCTTCGCCGCCGAACGGGGGCAAGCCCCCTCGCCACAAAAGCCCGCACACAAACTCAAGCTTTCGATACTAGCTGACAGTTACGCCTTCAGGCCAAACACCTCTGCCAAATGCTGCTCATAGCGCGTCACGTCGCCTTCGATGTTTGGGCGCTTCATCACGTCCACACACAGGAACGTCGGCAAACCGGTCATGCCCAGGAACTCGTTGGCCTTGTGGAACGGGAAGTACACCGCGTCCACGCCTTTGGCCTCGAAGAAATCGGTCGGGTCGTCGAAGGCCTGCTGCGGGGCGTTCCAGGTCAGCGACAACATGTATTGCTTGCCGTGAATCAGGCCGCCGCTGCCGTACTTCTGCGACGCGTCCGAACGGGTGCGACCGTCGCTGGCATAGAGGCTGCCATGGCCTTCGGTGAAGACTTCATCAATGTACTTTTTCACGGTCCACGGCGCGCCCATCCACCAGCCGGGCATCTGGTAAATGATCACGTCGGCCCAGAGGAACTTGGCCACTTCTTCGGCGACGTCGTAGCCCTCGTCGATGAAAGTGGTTTTGACATCCATACCGCCGCGATCCAGCACGCTCAACGCGGCTTCATGCAGGGTGGCGTTGTAGCGGCCGTCGGAGTGTGCAAGTTTTTTGCCGCCATTGAGCAACAGGACTTTTTTCATGGGAGGTCTCGGGAAGGTCGGGAATCGGATGGCGGCAGAGTACCGATCGACCTCACGCGGAGTAAGCGTCGATTTGGCAAAATTCATTTGACCTACAAGCACGAATCAACAGGCGATTGTTGCCTTAGACTGGCGCCAGTTCTGACTTGAGGAGAGATGTAGATGAGTGAAATCCAGGGATTCATCCTGCACGCCAAGACCCGTCCGGAAAAATCCGACGCCTTTGAAGCGTTTTTCAGCGGCTACGTGCAAGCGAGCCGAGCCGAACCCGGTTGCATCGAATACCACATGTTGCGCGACAAACAGGACCCGACCCTGTTCATCTTCTACGAGATCTGGCAATCCCAGGCCCACCTCGATGTGCACTCGAACCTGCCGCACATGAAGCAGTTCCTCGAGCAGCGCGATGAATACCTGGAACGGGATTTCGAGATCCGCGCCATCGACATGATCAGTCCGTCGTCCGCTAGCCGCTGATCAGCAAATGGCCGCCGAGCCCCCCCAGGCCAACGAAGAACACGCGCTTGAACCACAGGGCGCTGATCCGCTGGCGCAGCGATTGTCCCAGCCACATGCCGAGCATGGCCGGGATCAGCGCCAACAGCGATGCGCTCAATTCGCCCCCGCCGAGCGCGCCGCGCCATAGCAAACCACCGGCCAGGGCCAGGGTCGAGACGGTGAACGACAGGCCCAGCGCCTGCACCAGCTGATCCTTGCTCAAGCCCAGCGCTTGCAGATAGGGCACCGCCGGAATCACGAACACGCCGGTGGCTGACGTGATGACGCCGGTCAGCACGCCGCACAGAGGACCGAGCCAGCGTTCGCTGCGCCGCCCCACGCGCACAGTCGGCAGGAACAAACCGCTGAGCGCATACAGCAACAATGCCGCGCCCAACCCCCGCACCACCCAATGGCCACCGCTCATGCCGACCCACAGCGTGCCTGCCCCGGTGCCAATGAAAATCGCCAGCAACATCGGCCATAACCGCTTGGCCAGCCCCGACAGATGCCCGCCGAATGCCAGTTGCCAAATGTTGGTCAGGGTCGCCGGAATGATCAGCAGCGCCGCAGCCTGCGTCGGCGCCATAGCCAGACCGAGCAGGCCCATGGCAACGGTCGGCAGGCCGAGGCCGATCACGCCCTTGATCATGCCGGCCAGCACAAAGGTACCGATCACCAACAGCGAAAGGGCCAAGCCGAGATGCTGATAAAACGCCGAGAGTGTATTCATGGGGCCATGGTGAGCCCGCGGGGGTTGATTGAAAATCTGCCATATACTGAGGCTGCCTCTCTTCAGACAAGAGGCTGAATAATCGGGTGCGGTATCTGACGCCATCGCGAGCAAGCTCGCTCCCATAGTAGTTATCTGTTGTTCACAAATCTCCTGTGGGAGCGAGCTTGCTCGCGATGGCGGCCTCCCTGACAACACACATCCAGAGGTTGCCGCAATGCACTTCGACCTGACCGACCTGCGCCTGTACCTGAACATCCTCGACACCGGCAACATCACCGCCGGTGCCGCGCGCAGTCATTTGTCCCTGGCAGCGGCCAGCGCGCGAATTCGCGCCATGGAGGCGTCGCTGGGCGTCGAATTTCTTCAGCGCAATCGTCGTGGGGTCAGCCCGACGCCGGCCGGCAATGCCCTGGCCCGACACGCCCGGGTTCTGCTGCAACAGGCCGAACGCCTGCAACAGGAACTGGCCGAATACGCCCAGGGCGTCAAAGGCCAGGTGCGGCTGCTGTGCAACACCACGGCGATCACCGAGTACCTGCCAGAGCTGCTCGCGGATTTCCTGCATAGCCATCCCAACCTCGACATCGACTTGCAGGAACTGCCCAGCACCCGCATCACCCACGCCTTGCGCCAGGGTGCGGCGGACCTGGGCATCGTTTCCGACGCGGTGGACACCGATGACCTGCAGACCCGAGCGTTTCGCGATGATCCGCTGGTGCTGATCATGCCCCGGGAACATCCCTTGTCTCATGCAACCTCAGTGAGCTTCACCGACACGTTGCATCACGACTACGTTGGCCTGAATGCCAACAGCGCGCTGGCGGTGTACCTGGAAGAGCAGGCACTGCACGCCGGTCTGCGCATGCAGATTCGCATCCGCGCCGACGGTTTCGATGGCGTGATGCGCATGGTCGCCCGAGGGGCGGGACTGGCAATCGTACCGCTGGCCGCGGTCGAACGCGGGTCCGCCGGACTACCCTTCAAAAGCCTCGCCCTGCAAGAACCCTGGGGCCAACGCAAACTGCTGCTCTGTGCCCGGGACTTCGCCGCATTACCCGGCTATGCCAAGGCCCTGCTGCACGCCTTGACTCTCCCCTGAGGGGCAGACTTTATCCTTGAGGTTTGATCTTCAAGGACAGCGATGATGGGTAAACGAATACTGGTGATACTCGGGCATCCGTCCGGCAACAGCTTCTGCGCCGCCCTTGCCGAGCGTTACACACAGTCGGCAGTGCGCGCCGGGCATGAAGTGCGTCAATTGTTTCTGGGCAGCATGGATTTTGACCCGGTGCTGCGCGAAGGCTATCAACAGGTCCAGCCGCTGGAAGCCGACTTGCGTAACGCCCAGGCCGATATCCTGTGGGCCGAACAGCTGACGCTGGTTTATCCGATCTGGTGGGGTGGCGTACCGGCCTTGCTCAAGGGCTTTTTCGACCGGGTGTTCTTGCCGGGTTTTGCCTTCAAATATCGCCAGGGCAAAGCCTTCCCCGACAAACTCCTGCGCGGCCGAACCGCCCACCTGCTGGTGACCATGGACACACCGCCCTGGTACTACCGATGGATCTACCGCATGCCCGGTTTGCATCAGGTCCGCAAAACCACGCTGGAGTTCTGTGGCATCAAGCCAACCCGAACCCTCACCTTCGGGCCAATTCTCGGCGCCAGCGCAGACCGGCATGCAGCCTGGTTGCGGCAAGCCGAAGCTATCGCCAGCGCTTGAGTCGGTCGATAATGCGCCGAGCTTTACCCTCGGAGAAAAGGACCTTCCCATGTACATCGGCCAAGCCGCGCAACGTTCCGGAACCACGGTCAAAAGCATCCGTCATTACGAGTCGATTGGCCTGCTGCCTGCCGCTCGCCGCCAGGGCAAGTACCGCATCTATGACCAGCACAGCGTCGACCTGCTGATGTTCATCAAATGTGCCCAGCAGTTGGGTTTCAGGCTCAAGGAATTGCAGTCGGTCTTCGCCGGACATCAGGGTCCGCAGTTGCCATGGGAACGGGCACACCAGATCATCGCCAGCAAAAAACAGGAAATCGCCGAGCGGATAGCGGCGCTGTCGCAACAGCACTCACAATTGGTCGAGTTCGAGAACAGCCTCGAACAATCCAGGCTCGACTGCCCGCTGACCCGTCCTTGAGGGTTGTGCGTTTCTGGACAGCTCAGTGTCGAGCACAGACAACTGAACGATGGGCAGGCGCTATAGGGTGCGACTTCAGTTCTTGAGCCCACTGCCCGGAGTCATCATGACCGCACCGATTACCGTACTTCGCGATACCCACCCGCTGCCCGTGCTCGACGCCTGCAAATGGGAAAAACTCGAAGGCGACCCGCACACCGTCAACCTCAACGCCTACACGAGTGAAGACGGCAGCAAGATCATGGGCACCTGGATCTGCACGCCGGGCAAGTGGTACGTCGAATATGTGAAGTGGGAGTACTGCCATTTCCAGGAAGGCTACTGCGTCATCACCCCGGAAGGCATGGCGCCGATCCACCTGCGCGCCGGCGACATTTTCGTCATCGAACCGGGAATGAAAGGCACCTGGGAAGTGGTGGAAACCGTGCGCAAATATTTCGTGTTTGCCTGATACAAAAAAACCGGGGGATCACCCGACGTGATCTCCCGGTAAATATCTTTGGGTATATGCAGTCCCTGTGGGAGCGAGCTTGCTCGCGATTGCGGTGGGTCAATCACCATCAATGTCGACTGTAACGACCTCATCGCGAGCAAGCTCGCTCCCACAGTTTTTTCACCGCCCTTCTATTGCGGTTTGCGATAGCCATTGATGATCGCCGAGAAGTCCTGACCACCCTCCCCACGCAAACTCATCGCCTGATACAACTGCTGGGCCACCGCGCCGAGTACCACCGGCTGGTGCGCCTGACGCGCCGCTTCAGTGGCCAGCCCCAGATCCTTGAGCATCAGTTCGGCACCGAAACCACCGGTATAACCGCGCGACGCCGGTGCTGTTTCAACGATGCCCGGCCACGGGTTGTACATCTCCGAACTCCAGCAACGCCCGGTGGAACTGTTGATGATGCCCGCCAGCACCTTGGTGTCGATGCCCAGGGCATCGCCCAGTGCCATGGCTTCGCTGACGCCGACCATGGAAATCCCCAGCAGCAGGTTGTTGCAGATTTTAGCGATTTGCCCGGTACCGACCTCACCACAATGGACGATGTTGCGGCCCATTTGCGCCAGTACCGGTTGCAGGGTGGCGAACAGTTCGGGGGTGGCGCCGACCATAAAGGTCAGCGTCCCGGCGGCTGCGCCACCGGTGCCGCCAGAGACCGGTGCATCGGCCATGGTCACGCCTTGTTTGGCAGCGGCGGTGGCCACGTCCCGCGCGGTCTGCGGATCGATGGTGCTGCAATCCACGGCCGGCACACCTTTGCCGATACCGGCGAGCACGCCGTCTTCACCCAGCCACACACTGCGCACATGCACCGCGGCAGGCAGCATGGTGATGACCAGTTCGGCGCCCTCTGCCGCTTCACGGGCCGATGCACTGATACTGCCACCCAGCTGCTCCAGTTCCGCCAGCACGGCTTTGTTCAGGTCCACCAGGCGCAGTGCATGGCCGGCCTTGATCAGGTTGCGCGCCATCGGCGCGCCCATGTTGCCCAGACCGATAAAAGCGATTTTCATGTCCGGCTCCTTAACGCAGGTTGATGGTGGTGTTCACACCGTCGTTGACGCTGTCGTCATCGAACCAGCGACTGGTGACGGTCTTGGTCTGAGTGTAGAACTGCACCACTTGCTTGCCGTACGGGCCGAGGTCGCCGAGCTTGGAACCGCGCGAACCGGTGAAGCTGAAGAACGGGACCGGCACCGGAATCGGGATGTTGATGCCGACCTGGCCGACGTCGATTTCGTTCTGGAATTTACGCGCCGCCGCGCCGCTCTGGGTGAACAGGCCCGTGCCGTTACCGAACGGGTTGGCGTTGACCAGGGCGATGGCCTCGTCGAGCGTATTAACCTCCAGCACCACCAGCACCGGGCCGAAGATTTCCTGGGTGTAGATCTGCATGTCGGTGGTCACGCCGGAGAACAGGGTCGGGCCGACAAAGTTGCCTTTCTCGTAACCTGGAACCGAGATCTCACGACCGTCCAGCTCCAGTTTCGCGCCTTCCTTGATGCCGCTCTCGATCAGGTCGAGAATCCGCGCCTTGGCCTTTTTCGAAATGACAGGGCCAACATCAGTGCCCGGCTCGCTGCCGGCATTGACCTTGAGTTTTTGCGCCAGCGCCTTGAGATCCGGCAGCCATTGCTTGGCCGCGCCCACCAGCACCACCACCGAAGTGGCCATGCAGCGTTGACCGGCGGCACCGAAACCGGCACCCACCAGCGCATTCAGCGCTTGTTCGCGATTGGCATCCGGCAACACCACGGCGTGGTTCTTGGCGCCCATCATCGATTGCACGCGCTTGCCGTGTTTACCGGCCAGGTCGTAGACATGCGTACCGACGGCGGTTGAACCGACGAAGGAAACCGCCTTGATATCTTTATGGGTGCAGAGCCCGTCGACCACATCCTTGCCGCCATGCACGACGTTGAGCACACCGGCCGGAATGCCCGCCTCGATCGCCAGTTCCACCAGGAGCATGGTCGACATCGGGTCCTGTTCGGACGGCTTGAGCACGAAGGTGTTGCCGCAGGCGATGGCCATCGGGAACATCCACAGCGGAATCATCGCCGGGAAGTTGAACGGGGTAATGCCGGCGCACACACCGATCGGCTGGCGCAGGGTGTAGGTGTCGACGCCACCGGCGACGTTTTCAGCGAACTCACCCATTTGCAGGCTGCCGATGGAACAGGCGTGCTCGACCACTTCCAGGCCACGGAAAATATCGCCTTCGGCGTCGGCAATGGTCTTGCCCTGCTCGGCGCTGAGGACGGCGGCGATGCGCTTGGAGTGTTCGCGGATCAGCGCCTGGAGCTTGAGCATGATGCGCATGCGCGCGCCGATGGGTGTCAGTTTCCAGGTCTGGAATGCACGATGAGCGGCGCTGATGGCAGCATCGACTTCTTCAGCGGTGGCAAACGGCACCTTGGCCAGCACTTGCTGGGTCGCCGGGTTGATGATGTCGTGCCATTCGGTGGTCTTGGATTCGACCCACTGGCCGTCGATCAACAGTTTGACCTTCTGCACGGTGGTGTCTTGGGGCGTGAGCGATACGTTCATGTGGGTCTCCAGATCTTTGTTGTTATCTTGGGAGCCAAGGCGAAATAGTCGCCTTGAGAAGAGGCATGCGCCGCGAATTGGTTAACGGGCTGTTTTTGGAGTATAGATGTGCAAACTTCTGATAAGAACGCACATAAAAACCGGTCCAACATGCAAAAAAACATCACCTCCCTCGGCTCGTTGAACTGGGACGACCTCAAGTTTTTCCTGGAAGTCTCCCGCACCCGCAAGGCCAGCACCGCGGCCAAGCGCCTGGCGGTGGACTACACCACGGTGTCGCGGCGCATCAGTTCCCTGGAAACGGCGCTGGGCACATTGCTGTTCGAAAAATCCCGGACCAGCGGCTTTGTCCTGACCGCCGAAGGCCAGCGGTTGATGGGGTATGCCGAGTCGATCGAAAGTACCTTGCACATGGCGTGCGAGCAGGTTTCCGGGTCCGGCGTGGCGCTGTCCGGTCATGTGCGCATGGGCTGCACCGAAGGCTTCGGCAGCTTTTTCATCACGCCGCAGCTGAGCCACTTCGTCGACACCTACCCGGCCATCTCGGTGGATATCCTGCCGCTGCCGCATTTCATCAGCCTGTCCAAGCGCGAGGCCGACATCGTCATCGCCCTGGAGCGTCCGGAGCATGGACCGTACGTCTGCTGCAAACTGTGCGACTACCGATTGCAGCTGTACGCGACCCAGGACTATCTGGACAACCACCCACCGATCCGCCGACCGGCAGACTTGGCCAAACATTCGTTTATCAGTTACGTCGACGACCTGGCGTTCAGCTCGGAGCTGCTGTACCTGGCCAACGTATTGCCCGGCGCCAGCGCCAACCTGCGCAGCACCAGCGTGATCGCGCAATTTGTGGCCGCGCAGCAAGGACGCTCACTGGCGATCCTGCCGTGCTTCCTCGCCACTCAGGACCCTCGCCTGCTGCCGGTGTTGCCGCAGGAAATCAACATCACCCGACAGTTCTGGATGTACTGCCGGGAGGATTTGAGGAAGCTCAAGCGGATCACCCTGTTGTGGGATTACATCCGCGAGGTGACCGAGCGCAATCAGGGACTGCTGATGGGTGAAAGCCGGGAGATGCTGTTCGCCGACTAGTCGGCGCCGAGCCCCAGCATCAACCCGCTCAAGCGCTTGACCTTGCGCCTCACCGCCTCTTCGAACACCCCTGTGCGGGGCTCGATCAAGGTGAACCAGTTCTTGGCCCGGGTGATCCCGGTGTAGATCAGTTCCTTGGTCAGCACGGGGTTCAAGGCGTCAGGCAAAATCAACGCGGTGTGGGCAAATTCCGAGCCCTGGGATTTATGCACGGTCATGGCGTACACGGTTTCGACATCATTGAGCCGGCTCGGCAGGACAAAGCGCACGCCACCCTGGCCGTCATTGCGCGGAAAGGCGACACGCAGAACCTGCTTGCCGGCCTCGGGGCCCTCACGCTCCGGAAGCTTGAGGGCGATGCCGATATCGCCGTTCATCAAACCCAGGCCGTAGTCATTGCGGGTCATCAGAACCGGACGGCCTTCGTACCACTGCTGGTCACTGTCGATCAGGCGTGCCCTTAGCAAGGCGTCCGTGACTCGCTGGTTCAAGCCCTCCACACCCCACGGCCCCTTGCGCACGGCACATAACAACTGGAACGCGTCGAAGGCTTGCAACACCTCCCGGGCCCAGTCGGTCCAGCGTGAATCTTCCAACGGACAATCGAGCGCCGGGCGCTGATTGCGCAGCAGGCTCAGGTAGTGCCGATAACCCTGCGGTTCCTCACCATGACCGTCGAGAAGCAGTCGCTCCAGAGCGCGGTCCTGCTCTCCCTTGAGAGACAAGGAGTACACATCGTCATGGCTTCGCGCAGACAACAACCTGCGTGCTTCTTCGGGTTGCTGCTGGTTGACCCAACGAGCCAGTTGACCAATACCACTGCCCTCACCGAATCGCCGGGAATGGCGCAACATCACAACCTGTTGGGCCAATGGATGAGCGCCCTGCGTGTCTTCCTGCAATCCACTGGCCTGCAAACTCTCGCCGCTGACGGCTTCCAGCCACTGGCGCGTCTGCGGGCTGTACCAGCCAGCCTCCGCATCGCGACACAGATCCCCCAGTACCGCACCGGCTTCTACCGAAGCCAGTTGATCCTTGTCCCCCAACAGCACCAGGCGCGCATGGGCGGGCAAGGCGTCGAGCAGGTTGGCCATCATTTCCAGGTCGATCATCGAAGCCTCGTCCACCACCAACACATCCAGCGGCAGGCGATTGCCCGCGTGGTGCCGGAAATGACGAGTCCCGGGCCGGCTGCCGAGCAGGCGGTGAACCGTGGTGACGTCGGACGGAATCTTTTCCCGGACGTCCTCCGTGACCTTCAAGGTCCGGACTTGCTGGCTGATGGATTCTGTCAGACGCGCTGCGGCCTTGCCGGTCGGTGCGGCGAGACGAATGCGCAGGGGCATGCCGGCCTCGACCGCCGGCGCCTGGAGCAACGCCAGCAAGCGCACGACGGTGGTGGTCTTGCCGGTTCCCGGCCCCCCAGTGACGATGCTGAAAGCGCTGCGGGTCGCCAGGGCGCAGGCCAGCTTCTGCCAGTCGATCACGTCACCAGGTCGGGCAGGACCAAACAACCCGGTGAGACGCTGGAGCAAGTCGATCGGCGTGGATTCGTGTTCCGTCAGACGCTCGCGCAACGAATGGTCGATCCGCCGCTCGTAGGCCCAATAGCGGCGCAGGTACAAGCGTTTGCCCGATAACACCAAAGGCCGGTCACGCACGTTGTCACGACTGTCAGCAGCCAGTGCGACCAGGTTGCTGGCGGCCAGTACCTTACACCAATGAGCACCGTCCAGCGATCCCAGCAATTGCGAGGGCAACAGCATCGCGCCGCCTTGCACGTCACCTTCGGGTGGCAGCGACAGGGCGAAGTCCGGTTCTTTCAGTGTCTCGAACAGGTCGAGGCAGACATGCCCGTGACCCAACTGGTGGCTGGTCAGCGCGGCGGCCAGCAACACCAACGGATCATCCTCCGGTGCCAGTTCATGTAGAAACGCCACAAAGGCTTTGTCCAGCGCGCGCAACCAGCCACGCTCGACCCAACGCGTGAGCAACAACAGCAAGTCGTCGGCACGACTCAGCGGCGCCAGATCGACCAGGCTTTCGGCTGCCAGCGATGTGGGCAACAAATCGGCGAATGTGCGACTCATAACAGTACTCCCTGTTCCCAAGCGGGTTCGGCCTTGGGCTCTGGCTTGCCCTGGAACAACCTGTCCAGACGCTCGATCAGCTCTCTTGGCGGGCGGGCGAAAAACACGCCCTGGCTGGCCGCACGCGTACCGCGCAAAAACAGGTACAACGCACCGCCGACATGCCGGTCGTAGTCGTAATCGGCGAGCCGCGCCTTGAGCTGGCGGTGCAGGGCCAACAGGTACAACACGTATTGCAGGTCATAACGGTTGTCGAGAATCGATTGTTCCATGGCCTGCGCGGTATAGGCCGCATCATCGACGCCGAGCCAGTTGGATTTGTAGTCGGCAACGTAATAGCGGCCGTCATGTTCGAACGTCAGGTCGATGAAGCCCTTGAACATACCGTTGAGCAACACCGGTTCCGCGGCCACCCGGGCCACGCCGTTATGGGTGTATTGGCACACCAGCGCATCGAGCTTGAGCACATCGACCTTATGGCTGGCGAACCAGAACTCCATCTCGACCTGATACTGCGTCAACTGGCCGAATACCACTGGTGCCTGACCGGCGCCCAGTTGCAACGGCGACTTGAGCAGATGCTGCAGCCAGTCACTCAAGGTGCTGATCCAGCCCTCCCAGCCTCGACGGTTGCAGCGACGGGCAATGGCGTCGATCACCTCGTGTGGTGCCGCATCAAAACCCTCGCCCCCCGCCCATTCGAGCAAGCCATGGAGGAAGGTGCCGGGATTCGGGCCGCGCGGGAAGCGATGGATATCGCCACCACCGGCAACCACCTCTCTGGGGGCCTGCGGATCGAGGCGTTCGTCATCGAACAGTTTTTGCGCCTGCGGGCTCTCCGGCGCCTCGTCCGTGCCGACACTCAGGGTGTCGCCAATGCGTAACGCGCTGTAGGAGGCGATCCACCAGTTTTCACTGGCCTTGCGTTTCGGAACCCGCGGAACCAGCAGCGCTGCATCGTTTTGTGGAGGCTGATAATGCTCTGCTGTTGCTTCAGGCATCTCGGCATACGCCAGCGCCGGGCAGTCCTGTTGCAGATCCTGCAGCCAACGCTGCAACGCCGGGGACTCGGCCAATGGCGCACCGCCGCCCAACAGATAACCCAATGCCGACAGATGCAGCACCGAGCCATTGTTGTTGCCGCGCTTGAGGTCGGCCACCCCCAGCCAGCAGGCGTGTTGCGCCCGGGTCAGGGCGACATAGAGCAAGCGCAGATCCTCGGCCAGACGCTCATCGTCAGCCAGGGCAATCAATTCTGCCGTCGGCTTTAAGGTGACTTGGGCGTTGCCGGATTCATCGTGGTAGTGCAGCGGCAGGCGACTGCCATCCACTGGTTTCGCCGAGCAAATGAACGGCAGGAACACCAAGGGGTATTCAAGGCCTTTGGACTTGTGGATGGTCACGACCTTGACCAATTGCTCATCACTTTCCAGACGCAGGATCTGCTCTTCGCCAGCCTGCCCGGACAACGCCAGATGCTCGGACAAATGCCGGATCAAGGCTTGCTCGCCATCGAGTTCAGCGGCGGCTTGTTGCAGCAGTTCGAAAAGGTGCAGAAGGTTGGTCAAAACGCGTTCGCCGTCACTGCGGGCGATCAAAGCCTGGGGCAAACGGAAGTCGTGCAGCAAGCGTCGCAGCATCGGCAGTACGCCCTGCTTGCGCCAGACTTCGCGATAGCCACGGAACTGCATGACCCGGGACTCCCAGGCCAACTCGTCCTGATTCAGACGCTCCAGTTCCGTCAACGACAGGTTCAACGTGATGCTGGCCAACGCAGCCCGCAGCGGTCGCTCGACGTCCGGCTCGGCGCAGGCCTTGAGCCAGGTCAGCACGTCATGCGCCTCCTGGGCGGCGAACACCGAGTCCTTGTCCGACAGATAAACACTGCGCACACCACGGGCGGCCAATTGCGCACGAACCGCCTGCGCCTCCTTGCCATCGCGCACCAGGATGGCGATGTCCGCCGGTAGCAGGCCCCTGAAGGCTTTGCCGTCCTGGGTGAATCCCGCTTGCCCCTGCTGCCCACCATTGAGCAATGCCGTGATTTCACTGGCGCAGGCAGCCGCCAGATGTTGCCGGTACACCGCACCGGACAACGGTTGTTCGGCCGACAAGTGCCAGATGTTCAAGGCAGGGATTGCCTGGTCATTGATGCGCAAGACTTCTTTGCGGCCCTGGGAGGCAACCGGCGTGAACGGAACCGGGTTGTCGCCATTCTTCTCCCGAAAGAGGAACGCGCCGCGTCCTGACTCACGGGCTTCGGCGCGCTCGAACACATGGTTCACCGCGTTGACCATGCCATCGCTTGAGCGGAAGTTGGTGCCCAAGGTGTGCAGGCGGCCAGTGGTGGCCTGGCGGGCGCGCAAGTAGGTATGGATGTCGGCGCCGCGAAAAGCGTAGATCGCCTGTTTCGGGTCGCCGATCAGGAACAGGCCGCACTCGGGGCTGTTCTCTTCAATGCGGTAGATGCTCTCGAAGATCCGGTATTGCACCGGGTCGGTGTCCTGGAATTCATCGATCAGTGCCACCGGAAACTGCTCGCGAATCAGGGTTGCCAGTCGCTCACCGCCATCGGACTGCAAGGCCGCATCGAGTCGCAACAACATGTCGTCGAAACCCATTTCCGCGCGGCGGCGTTTCTCCTCCTCGAATCGTGCCCCGACCCAGCGGGCCGCATGTTGCAGTACGGCGGCATCAGGCGTTGGCAGCCCATCGAGACAGGCCTTGAGCCCGGCCATCCCATCGAGCCCCGGATGTCGAGGCGCTTCGCCCTTCCAGGCTTCGGCCATGCCATCCGGGGTCAGGCGCGTGAAACCGGTGCCGATATCCAGTTGCTCGAGGGATTCGTCTTCGGCCCAGGCTTTGATCTTTTCAAACCAGGGCTCGAAATAGCGAGCCTGCATCTTGCGACCGTCGACAGCCTTGCCGGCAACGCCCTGGTGACAGATCGCAAGCAACTCGCCCGCCCACTGCAGCCAGGGCTTCTTGAGTTCGATCAGGGCCGCCCTTCGCTCTTGCAAGCATTGCGAAATCACTTCGGCGGGTTCTTTCCCTTCAAGGGTATCCCGCTCGCTGGCGAACAGTGCACGAATCCGCGGCAGCAGCGCCGCCGGTCCGCCCCAATTGCTGCGCACCCAATTCAAGGCGTCACCTTGCATCGGGTAGCAGAACAGCCGCCAGTAATCGCGCAGGACTTCCCCCAGCAAGTCGCTGTGGTCGGTTTCCAGGGTCTGGGTAAACAGGCTGCCGCTGTCGAATGCGTGCTCGCGCAACATGCGCTGGCACCAACTGTGGATGGTCGACACCGCCGCCTCGTCCATCCACTGGGCGGCGATATCCAGGCGGTTTGCACACCCCGGCCATTGCTCGGGCAAATACTGATCACGCAACTCGGCAATCAGGCTGTCGGGGGCTGGTGTTTCATCGCGAAAAAAGCGTGCAGCCTCGGCGAGCCGTGTGCGAATGCGTTCGCGCAGCTCTTTGGTAGCGGCGTCGGTGAACGTCACGACGAGGATCTGCGGCGGCAACAGCTCACGCCCGAAACCACTGTCCTCCCCGCCGTTGCCAAGCACCAGACGCAGGTACAACGCGGAAATGGTGAACGTCTTGCCGGTCCCGGCACTGGCTTCGATCAACTGGCTGCCACGGAGCGGGAATGCCAGGGCCAAAGGTGTCTTCGTGCTCATCAACGCGACTCCTCGCTGGACAGGGAACACCAGGGCGCTTCAAGAAGCGGACGATAGAGCGCGTCACACCACTGGGGGAACGTCTCGTCGGCGACCAAGGCATCGTAATCGGCGAACTGGCGAGCGAGCGCCGGGCTTTCGCGGCGCTCTCCGTCCGTCGTCTGCCCATCCCCTTCATAGGCCTTGCGCGCAGCGGCTTCGGCTTTGACCGGGTCGGTTTGCCCCAGCCACGCGAAGGCTGTCTTGACCGCGATCGGCAGAGGCTGGCGCATCCCCGACTGCCAGGCCATCAACAGGTCACCGAGAATTTTCTGTGCCGTGGACTGGTCCAGCGGACCGAGCAACAGGCTGTCGTCGCTGGCCACCAATGCGGTGGTCAACGCCATGCCGCTGGCACAAGCCATCAGATGATTGACCCAAGGGCGTGTCAGTCGATGCCATTTGCGCGATTTGATCGAGCCAATGCTGTTGGGGATCGTTGTAACAGACAACAAACCACCATCAGCACGCTGATGCAGGCCGCCGAGCCAGCCCTCGATGTGCAGTCCTTGCAGCTCAAGACTGACAGGCAACGCGCTGCTCAGCGGTGTTGGCCACAACGCCAGGAGCTGTTGGTGGCGTTGCAGCAAGTCAGGCAATGGCTCGATCAACTCACGTTGCAGGCACTCACCGAATCCGGCCATCGGCAGCAGCCCGCTGTTCTGCAAACGCTTCGCCTGATCCTCCAGCGCCTGCCCGGTATTTCCAGGATCTGCCAGCGCCGCTTCGAGCAAGCGGTCGCTGAGGCTGTAACGCTGCAACGCATCCAGGACAAAGGGTTCTTCATCGGCCAACGGCACTTCTGCCGCCTCGAAGAAGACCTTCAGTCGCTGGCTGAAAAAGTGCCGTACCGGATTGCGCAGGAAATCCTGCAGTTGACCGAGACTCAGTGGTTCGTCCTGAACGTGGGGCCCGAGCACTTCGGCGCTTGGCTGCTGCTCTGCCGCTTGATGAAGGACCTGCCATTCGGTGGCGTAGCTGAACGACTCATCCCCGTCGTGAAAGTAGCGAGCACTGAAGGGTTGCAATGGGTGTTCCCGGGTCATGGCTTCCAGCAGATCCTCGTCGCTTTGCAGCATTCGCCAACCGCTGGCCAAGTGGTCACGCAACTGGCCGATCAGCACCGAGGCAGGCCGCTCGCTGTTATCGCGGATGCTGCGACCCACCCAACTGATGTAGAGCTGATCCCGTGCCGACAACAAGGCTTCCAGTAGCAGGTAGCGGTCATCTTCGCGCCGGGAGCGGTCACCCGGACGGTAATCACTGCCCATCAGATCGAAATCCAGCGGCGGTTGCGCCCGCGGATAATCGCCGTCATTCATGCCCAGCAGGCACACCAGTTTGAACGGGATCGCGCGCATGGGCATCAAGGTGCAGAAGTTGACCGCACCGGCCAGAAAACGTTGGGACAAACGGCCCTGATCCAGACCTGCAAGCCAGGCTTCACGGACGACGGTCAGCGGCAACTCATCCTGCAACCCGACGGATTCGCAGGTCTCGAGCCAGGTCTCACGCAGCTCTTCGAGCTGGGCCAGCAAGTAGTCATCGTGTTCGTTAGCGGCAAGGAAGAACAATTGCACCAACGCCTGCAAGCGCAAGCCCCATTGCCCTGGCGATGCCGGCTGAGAGAGCTCGTGGTGAGCCACTTCCAGCGCGTCCAGCAACGCAACCAGCGGACCGATGAGCGCAGCGTCCAGACCACCGATCTCGTCGTAGGGCTCGATCCCCTCATAAGCATCGGCGCTGCCAACGGCATAACCGAGCAACATTCGTCGCAATCCGAAGCGCCAGCTGTTTTGCTCCAGTTCGTTGGGTAGCCCGAGCCCGGCACGTTGCTCGGCATTCATGCCCCAGCGAATGCCGGCACCTTCGATCCAGCGGTGCAGCGTCGGCAGGTCACGCTCCTCGACACCAAAGCGAGCGCGCAGTGCCGGGACGTCCAGCAGATCGAGAATCTCACTGACGGGGAATCGGCTGTCAGGCAGCTTGAGCAGGTGTTCGACAGCAATCAGCAATGGATCACGACCACGCTGGCCCTGGTCAGCCAGGGTAAACGGAATGAAGCGAGGATCCTGGCGGTCAAGCTGACCAAACACGGCACGAATATGCGGTGCGTAGCTGTCGATGTCCGGGACCATCACGATGATGTCTCGGGGCCGCAATGTCGGGTCGGCGCTGAAGCGCGCGAGCAGTTGATCGTGGAGGATCTCGACTTCTCGCTGGGCGCTATGGGCGATGTGAAAACGGATCGATTCGTCCTGCTGCAGATCGATAGCCGGCCAACGCTCCCGAGTCTCGTTGAGGGGGCGCAACTCGAGGATGTCATCCTGCAACTGGTTGAGCACATTCAGCGGCTGACCGTCACTGAACAGGTCGATGCGCCCGTCGCGGAATGCCGAACGATAGCTGTTGGGATCGTCATAACTGTCGAGCAGGTTGATATAGTCCCGCCCCTGCTTGCCCCATGCGGCCAGCAACGGGTGAGCATGCTGATGCAGGGTTTGCGGATCGATCACTACCGGCATGCCGCTTTTGCGGGCCTGACGCTTGTATTGATGCCGCAACAGGTCTTTATCGGCGACGATGTCCGCCCAATGGTGACGACACGGGTTATGCACGCACAGCAAAACCTGACTGAATCGTGCCAGTCCCGCCAGTGCTTCCAGGGCTTGTGCAGGCAGCGAAGAAATCCCGAAAACGATCACTCGCGAGGGTAACCCCTTGGGGGCTGCTTCGAGATGGTTGATACGCTCGACAAATCGCTGATGGACACCGGCACGGCTTTGCGCCATGCCTTCTTCTCCCACATCCAGCAAGAGTGCGCGCCATAGCTCTGCCTGCCAGCAATTGGCCGGGGTCAGGGGTTTGGCTTCACCCCTGGCGTTTCTTGTTTGATGGCGACCTTCCGCCCAGTCTTCGAGCCAGTCGGCTCGGTACACCTGGTATTGGTCGAACAGATCCGCCAGACGCTCAGCCAATTGATAGCGCTTGCGCAGATCGGTGTCATGGGTCAGGAAACGCTGCAGCGGCTCGAAGTGCGGCTGATTGATCAACTGCGGCAGCAGGCGCATCAGACGCCAGGTCAGTGGGGCTTTATCGAGCAGGGACTTGACCGGAATTTCGTCACGGCCAAGGACCATGCGATAGAGCTGCCACATAAAGCTGCCGGGCAACTGCACGTCGATGGCGGCAGCGATGCCGCAGCCTCCCATGTCGTCTTCTTCAGAGTCTTCCGCCAGCGCCAGCTTCAGCCATTGGGCAATGCCATTGCTTTGCACCAACGCGATTTCGTTCTCCAGGGGAGCCAGCGGGTAGCGTCGCATCCAGCTGACCACCAGGCTGCGCAACTCGTCCAGGCGGTTGCCGTGAACCACCATAAAACCAGCACTGAGGGACGTCGCGTCCGGCATAAAGGCTTCCTTGGATAATACAAATTCGAGGGACGACTTTAGCATTGAAGGCGATTGGCTTCATTGTAGGAGCGAACTCGCTCGCGAAGAACGCCAATGATGACGCGGGAAACCTGACACCCCGCAGCGCTCGCGGTTTTTTCGCGAGCGAGCTCGCGCCTACAAGGACGCCAAAAACAAAACCCCTACCTGCATACGCAGATAGGGGTTTCGGAATTTAATCTTGACGATGACCTACTCTCACATGG
>NZ_JBXAHJ010000014.1:0-191982 GCF_058794995.1 Pseudomonas sp. GW823-FHT06E10
GTTGTTTGGTCATCTGACACCTCGATCTGGCGAGCATTCTCGCCTAAATGGGTGTCCGGTTTCATTAGACCACTACAGCTGCGCTTTGGCCATCAAGCTGCTGAGCGTAGAAACCAACCCTTTACGCGTTGCACTCATCCAAGCGTATGCAGGTGTCAATCACGATAAACCCTGAGTCGCAGGACTCAGGGTTCAGAGCCTCTCGTTAACTCGCATCATTCCAGTGGAAAACCAGGTTACGGGCTGCACCATTGCTAACATCGGCAACGTCCTGCCGTGTTTCGCCGTTACGCGTCGCAATGACCGTATATTTACCGGCAGGCAGTTTCACGTAAACCAGCGGACCGGCGTCATTGAGCGTCAGTACGGTCTGCCCCGGGGCTTTCTGAATAACTACATTCACATCAGAAGTGTATTCATTTCCCGTCCCGACAGAGAACGTCATGTGCAGGTTGTAGCCAGTGGTCTGCTGGATGGCCTTGGACTCATCCTCGCCGATACCGCCGGACAGGTAGGTGATGCCGTTTTGTTCCTGGCTTTGCACCTGCACCCCCTGGCCGTCGATGGGTTCAAGGCTGGCGGCAGGTGTCATCGCTGGAAACATCAGCATGCCTGCAGCGGTGAGGGGCAACAGGAGTGTATGGAGGTATTTCATGATGACGACTCCCGGGTTCTGCGGAACCCAATCGTTACATCCTTTGGATTTCCAGTCGCAGGGAGGGGTTTTAGATTGATTTGGCCTGAGTACGAAACGTACTACGCCATTTGTTCCTCAGCCCTCGCCCGGATTTAGACCCGTCCTGCCGAAGAGCCCGGTATTTCCTGCCTGTTTCTCAGCAACTCCCGGCATCTTCGAAGGGGCTCTCTTGTCATTCTCTTTCGCTATTCAACCTGCTGCGGAAGACCTCATGACGGCCCCCACCCCCAACGACACTCACGACCCCTATCTCGCATCACTGCTTGGCAACCTTGGCAAATTGATCCTTCAGGCACGCCAGAAAGTGCTTCGGGCGGCCGACACCGTGCAAGTGCAAACCTGTTGGCAAACTGGTCGGCACATCGTTGAGTTCGAACAGAACGGCGCGCGACGGGTCAGGTATGGCAAAGAGTTACCGTCGACCTTGGCCAAAACGCTAACTGCGGAGTTCGGAAAGGGATTTGACGCTTCCAACCTTCGGTACATGCGTCTGTTCTATCAAGCCTTTCCAATTCGTGACGCACTGCGTCACGAATTGAGCTGGACCCACTACCGCCACCTGCTTCGGGTCGACAACGACAGCGCTCGTCTTTGGTACATGAACGAATCAGCTACCCAAAACTGGTCAAGCCGCGCCCTGGAACGCCAGATCAATACGCTGTACTACGAACGCCTGCTGGCGAGCCGCGATCGCGGCAGCGTCAAGCAGGAGGCCGCCACCTACATTCAAAACATGAAGGCCAGCCCTCGGGATTTCGTCCGTGATCCGGTAGTACTGGAGTTTCTTGGTTTACCCAATGCCGGCAAGCTTCAGGAAAGCGAGATCGAACAAGCGCTTATCGAACAATTGCTCACCAGCAAGTACAAGCTTGTCCTGCCGAGTGAAGAGGAACTGCGCGACGCACTGGATCGGGAGCGAGCAGCACTTGAAGAGCGATTGACTAATCAACAACCGCGTTGAGGCGAATGGATTGTTCATCAACGGCATCAAGACTATCGTTGGCAGCTACCCGCAAAGGTCTGACATCGATGAATTTGCAGGACACGCCTCCGCTGGCCCCCAGTCGCAACGAGTTGCCGCTGCCGGATACCACGCCCGGCAAACCGTTCAAGGAAACCGCCTCGGACGGCTTCATCCTCGGCGGCTTCACCTGGCGACACCCTTCTCGGTACGCCGCTCGTCCGGTCGTGATCATCAATGCCGCCACCTCGGTCCGTTGTCGCCACTACTCGCGCTTCGCCGACTACCTGTTCGTCCACGGCTTCGATGTCATCACCTATGACTACCGCGGCATCGGCGAGTCGCGGCCGGCATCGCTCAAGGGTCTTCAAGCCTCGTGGACCGATTGGGGAGCGCTGGATTTCGAGGCGATGCTCAAGCGCGCACAGCGTGAGTTCCCACAACAGCCTATCGATGTGGTCGGCCACAGCTTTGGCGGCTGTGCAGCGGGCCTGGGGGCGTCCGGGCACCTGATCCGGCGCCTGGTGACGGTCGGTGCGCAATTCGCCTACTGGCGCGACTATGCGCCCGCTCATCGCTGGCGGATGTTCGGCAAGTGGCATGTGGTGATGCCGCTGGTGACGATGCTGTGCGGATACTTTCCGGGCAAACGGCTCGGCTGGCTGGAAGACACACCCGCCGGCGTGGTCCGTGACTGGAGCCTCTCCACTGCCCGCTACGAGAAACGCTCCAGCGGCCGCACAATCAGCAAAACCGCCGGGCAGCTGCCCTTTGCCGACGTCACCGCGCAAACCCTGGCCATCAGCATCAGCGACGATCCCTACGGCACGGTCCCGGCCATCGAACGCCTGCTCGGCTACTTCACCGGCAGCACAAACTCCCACCTGCGTATCCATCCCGAAGACATCGGCGAAGAAGAAGTCGGACATTTCGCCTTTTTTCGCAGCGCATACCAAGCCACACTATGGCCCATTGCATTGGCCTGGTTGCAAAACGGCGAACTGGTCCCCGGCACACCCGGGCGAACGGTGCCACGCAGCTGAGCCACCCGCCCCTTTCAACGAATTACGGAACGACGCCCATGGCCTCCGCCAACAAGCAGCAAAAACGCGCCTCCCGCGCCAAGGCCAAGGCCAAGCAGAACCGCACCCAGCGGGCTGCCGCGCCGGTGGAACTGGACCCGAACGACGATCGCATCGACTTCGAGTCGGTGGACCTGACCGAACTGTTCAAGAAAATGATCGACGCCGAAAAGATCAGTCAGCAAGCCATGTGCACGGCCTTCCTCGAAGATCCGTTGCTGGAACTGGTGTACGAGCAGGAAGGCGAGGAAGGCGCGATGGACTTCATCCTTGCCGCGCTGATCGAATATCGCCAATGGTCGACTGAAACTGACGAAGCCGGCGCCCTGGCGTGGATCGAATCACCGGCCTTTCAGGCCGACTACGTGGCGGCGTCCGACGCCATTGCCGCGCAAACCCAACAGAAACCGAACTGAGTTCCCATGGCCTCCCTGAACAAGCAACAGAAACGCGCCAAGCGCGCAAAAGCCAAAGCCAAGCAGATCAATATCCACGGCCGCAAACCCGCCGCGCTGGACGATGACCTTGGCCACCTCGCCGAGCCGATCCCGGAATACACCCTGGCGATGTTCAGCAAAATGCGCGACGCGGAAGCCGTCAGCCGCAGCGAAATGCTCTCGGTGCTGCTGACGAACCTGGCCTTTATCATCATCGACCATCCAGAACTGCTGGACATGGAAAACGCCGACGACGAAGGCATGGCCGCCACCCACCTGGCCGCCGACATGCTGATCGACTACCGCATGTGGGCCGACGGCATGGACCGTGAGACCGCTCAGGCGTGGCTGAGCGAACCGCAGTTCATTGCTGACTTCGGTGACGCACTGGATGTCTACCGCGAGTCGCTGGAAGCGCCGGAAGAAAAAGCCGAGTAAGGGTTACGACTCAAACAAAAACGGCCGCTTGTCATCACTGACAGCGGCCGTTTTGCGTTACGCGGTATGGATCAGTTCAGCACTACCGCGCCACGCTTTTCCAGTTTGCGACGGCGAGCCACCAGCAAGCCGGCCGCTACCACCAGAGCACTGAGCAAGCCGGTCGCGAGAATTTCCACGCGATGGGCTTCCTGGAACAGCATGATGGTCAGGGCCGCGACGATGAAGACGATCACCGCGTAGGTCAGGCCCGGGAACAGCCACATGCTGAAGGCAATTTTCTCCCCGCGCGCTATACGCTGCTTGCGCATGCGCAGTTGCGAAATCGCAATCACCAGGTACACCAGCAATGCGATGGCGCCGGAGCTGGCCAGCAGGAATTCGAACACCGCAGCCGGAGCCACGTAGTTGGCGAATGTTGCCAAGAACGCTGCGCCAGTGGACAGCATCACCGCCCAGTATGGCGTGCCACTTTTGTTGGTGCGGGTGGACATGGCCGGCGCATCGCCGCGCTTGCCCAGAGAGAACAACATCCGCGACGAGGTGTAGAGCGCCGAGTTCAGGCAGCTGGTCACAGCAACCAGCACCACGATGTCGACGATCATCTTGGCGTTAGGGATGCCCATGCGCTCAAGTACAGTCTGGTAGGAGCCCAGGCTTGCCAGTACCGGGTCGTTCCAAGGCACCAGAGCCACGACGATGAAGATCGACACGAGGTAGAACAAGCCGATCCGCCAGATAACCGAGTTGGTGGCCTTGGAGATTTGCTTGCCCGGATCTTTCGATTCCGCGGCCGCGATGGTCACGATCTCGGTGCCCATGAAGGAGAACATGGTGGTCAGGATGGCACCCAACACCGCGCCCATGCCGTTTGGCAGGAAGCCCTGGGTGTCGAACAGATGGGAAACGCCGCTGACCTGGCTGCCCGGCAGAAAGCCGAAGATCGCCATGAGGCCCAGAACAATGAAACCGATGATGGCCAACACTTTGATCAGGGCAAACCAGAACTCGAATTCACCGTAGTTCTTCACGCTGAACAGGTTGGTCACGGTCAACAGCATCGTGATGACCAGGGCGAAGGCCCAGATGTCCACGCCAGGGAACCACGCATGCAAGATGGTCGCGGCAGCGTTGGCTTCCAACGGAATCACCAGAACCCAGAACCACCAGTACAACCAGCCGATGGTGAAGCCGGCCCAGTGACCGATCGCGCGGTCGGCGTAAGTCGAAAACGAACCGGTGTCCGGCGAGGCAACGGCCATTTCGCCGAGCATGCGCATCACCAGCACCACCAACATGCCGGCGGCGGCGTAAGCCAACAGAACAGCCGGACCTGCAGCGGCGATGGCGTGACCCGAGCCAACGAACAAGCCGGCGCCGATAACCCCGGCAATCGACAGCATGGTCACGTGGCGCGGTTTGAGCCCCTGTTCGAGGCCATTAGAGCTTTGGGTACTGCTCATTAAAACTACCTTTGTAAGGAGAAGCGAATGCGTGCATCCCGTTCGGCGGACCTTCTCGTAAAAAGAAGCCAACAGGGCGTTCTGGATTCTGCACGCAATAATTGCGCCAAAATATTTCAAAACCCTCTAGCCCGGCGATCTCGCCTCGACCGGACGGTCATCGCAACCCTTTGAATTTAATGGCACTTTGCCAAAGCGTTACCCTGCGACCCACTTTTGCGGATACATCAGCGCACCGGAAACACACCTGAAAAGGGCTCCGCGCACATTAAAAGTGCACAAGCGGTGCATTTGGCCGGATAGCGCTTCCAACACCCTGTCAAAGCTGGCAACATCGCGCCTTTTTTTGCGGCAGCCACCGCGCTTTTTATCGACAGGCAAGGTTCAAACGGCTGTTCGGTTGTTGATGGGGCGACAGTCTGCTGCGCTGATGCGACAACCTGCCACGCACCAGCCGTTTACCGTCCCTAGCGCTGTTGGCTGCCATTGAAACGCTATGCTAGGTTGGCCGCCTCGCTAGGAAGGCCGCCAACAGCAGGAGCGCAACATATATGAGGAACGCACATGGCTGAGGCCACGCCCGCGCTTGAAATCCGCAACTTGCACAAACGCTACGGTTCGCTGGAGGTGCTCAAAGGCATCTCGCTGACCGCCCGCGACGGCGATGTGATCTCGATCCTGGGTTCCTCCGGCTCCGGCAAGTCCACGTTCCTGCGGTGCATCAACCTGCTGGAGAACCCGCACCAGGGCCAGATCCTGGTCGCCGGCGAAGAACTCAAGCTCAAGGCCGCGAAGAACGGTGAACTGGTGGCCGCCGACGGCAAGCAGATCAATCGCCTGCGCAGCGAAATCGGTTTTGTGTTTCAAAACTTTAATCTGTGGCCGCACATGAGTGTGCTCGACAACATCATCGAAGCCCCGCGCCGCGTGCTCGGCCAGAGCAAGGCCGAAGCCATCGAAGTGGCCGAAGCCCTGCTGGCCAAGGTCGGCATCGCCGACAAGCGCCATGCCTACCCGGCGCAGTTGTCCGGCGGCCAGCAACAACGCGCGGCCATCGCCCGCACCCTGGCCATGCAGCCCAAGGTCATCCTGTTCGACGAGCCCACCTCGGCGCTTGACCCGGAAATGGTCCAGGAAGTACTTAATGTCATCCGCGCGCTGGCCGAAGAAGGCCGCACCATGCTGCTCGTGACCCACGAAATGGGCTTCGCCCGTCAGGTCTCCAGTGAAGTGGTGTTCCTCCACCAGGGCCTGGTAGAAGAGCAAGGATCGCCACAGCAGGTGTTTGAAAACCCGCTTTCGGCGCGCTGCAAACAATTCATGTCCAGCAACCGCTAACGGAGCTACCCACATGCAGAACTACAAAAAGGTCTTCCTGGCTGCCGCCGTCACCCTGGCGTTCAGCGCCGGTGCCATGGCCGAAACCCTGAAGATGGGCATCGAAGCGGCTTACCCGCCGTTCAACAATAAAGATGCCAGTGGCAATGTCGTCGGCTTCGACAAAGAGATCGGCGACGCCCTGTGCGCCAAGATGAAAGTCGAGTGCACCGTCGTGACCTCCGACTGGGACGGCATCATCCCGGCCCTGAACGCCAAGAAGTTCGACTTCCTGATCTCCTCGATGTCGATCACCGACGAGCGCAAGCAAGCGGTGGACTTCACCGACCCGTACTACTCCAACAAGCTGCAGTTCATCGCCAAGAAAGACATCGACTTCAAAACCGACAAGGCCGCGCTCAAAGGCAAGATCATCGGCGCCCAGCGCGCGACCCTGGCCGGCACCTTCCTGGAAGACAACTATGGTGACGACATCACCATCAAGCTCTACGACACCCAGGAAAACGCCTACCTCGACCTGACTTCCGGCCGCCTGGACGGCATCCTGGCCGACAAGTACGTCAACTACGAATGGCTGAAAAGCGACGCTGGCCGTAGCTACGAGTTCAAGGGTGACCCGGTGGAAGAGAGCGACAAGATCGGTATTGCCGTGCGCAAGAAAGACCCGATCCGCGAGAAGCTGAACACCGCGCTGAAAGAAATCGTCGCTGACGGCACCTACAAGAAGATCAACGACAAGTACTTCCCGTTCAGCATCTATTGATACTGACCTGCCTGACCGGCGCCTGATGGCGCCGGTTCTCGGCCTTGCCTGCCGCGATTTGAAAAGAAATCCATGATTATCGACCTCTACGGATTCGGCCCGGCGCTCGCCGCTGGCGCGCTGATGACTGTGAAACTGGCACTCTCGGCCTTGTGCCTGGGGCTGGTACTCGGTCTGCTCGGCGCCTTGGCCAAGACTTCCCCGTACAAGCCGCTGCAATGGCTTGGCGGCACTTATTCGACCCTGGTTCGCGGTATCCCGGAATTGCTCTGGGTGCTGTTGATCTACTTCGGCACGGTCAACCTGATGCGTGCCTTGGGCGAGTTCTTCGGCAACCCCGACCTTGAACTCAACGCCTTCGCCGCTGGCGTGATTGCGCTGGGCCTGTGCTTCGGCGCCTACGCCACGGAAGTGTTTCGCGGTGCGATCCTCGCCATCCCCAAAGGCCATCGTGAAGCCGGCGTGGCCCTGGGCCTGTCGAAATGGCGCATCTTCACCAAGCTGATCATGCCGCAGATGTGGCGCATTGCCCTGCCCGGCCTGGGCAACCTGTTCATGATCCTGATGAAGGACACCGCGCTGGTGTCGGTGATCGGCCTGGAAGAAATCATGCGTCATGCGCAAATCGGCGTGACCGTCTCCAAGCAACCGTTCACCTTCTATATGGTGGCCGCGTTCATGTACCTGAGCCTGACGGTGCTGGCGATGACCGGCATGCACTTCCTGGAAAAACGTGCCGCTCGCGGCTTCGCGAGGAGCACCCAATGAACTGGGAAGTCATCATCAAGTGGCTGCCGAAACTGGCCCAGGGCGCAACCCTGACCCTGGAACTGGTGGCCATCGCCGTGATCGCCGGTTTGCTGCTGGCCATTCCACTGGGTATCGCCCGCTCGTCGCGCCTGTGGTGGGTGCGGGCATTTCCCTACGGCTACATCTTCTTTTTCCGTGGCACGCCGTTGCTGGTTCAGCTGTTCCTGGTCTACTACGGCCTGGCGCAGTTCGACGCGATCCGTAACAGTTCGATGTGGCCGTACCTGCGCGATCCGTTCTGGTGCGCCACGGCGACCATGACCTTGCACACTGCGGCCTACATTGCGGAAATCCTGCGGGGCGCCATTCAGGCGATTCCACCGGGCGAGATCGAAGCGGCACGGGCGCTGGGCATGTCCAGACCCAAAGCGCTGTTCTACATCATGCTGCCGCGCGCCGCGCGCATCGGCCTGCCGGCCTACAGCAACGAAGTGATCCTGATGCTCAAGGCCAGCGCCCTGGCCAGCACCGTGACCCTGCTGGAATTGACCGGCATGGCCCGCACCATCATTGCCCGGACCTACCTGCCGGTGGAGATCTTCTTCGCCGCGGGCATGTTCTATCTGGTAATGGCTTACGTGCTGGTGCGTGGCTTCAAGCTGCTGGAGCGCTGGTTGCGCGTCGATGCCTGCCAAGGGCGTTGATACCGGCGTGTTGACGGGCGAGGCCCTGCTCGCCCGTTTCACCGCACTGGATGCTTTTCTGACAGAGCATCAGGCATTGTGGAAACCCCGACCGTTCACTCATCGGCATCTTCCCTGGGAAACGTCCTACCCTGCTCTGGCCGAATGGCTACGCAAGCGGTCGCTGGAAGACGCGGAAAACGCTCACAACCAACCTGCCCTTCTGAATGCACCGGAGCCCTTTGCTTCCCTGGCAACAATGTCCGTTGCCTTGAGTGCCGTGGATGAGTTGCCGGCTCGCACACTCGAGGCGGCGGGCCATCGGTTGAATGTCGATGTACCGGGGCGCAAATGGCAACAGATCGAAGCCTTCGCCAGTCGGTTGCAGTTTTCCGAAGCACCGCAGCATTGGATGGACTGGTGCTCGGGCAAGGGACATCTGGGCCGCCGCCTGTTGCAACCGGGGCAACAACTGACGTGCCTGGAATACGACTCGGCACTGGTAACCAGCGGCCAGGCACTCAGCCAGCACCATCACCTGCATGCGCTGCATATCGAACAGGATGTGCTCGCGGCAGACGCAGCTTGTTTACTGGGTGCGTATCACACGCCCGTCGCGCTTCACGCCTGCGGTGATTTGCATGTGCGGCTGATTCAACTCGCCAGCGTCACAGGCTGCAAACAGCTCGCCATCGCGCCGTGTTGCTACAACCGGATCAGTCTTGCCCAATACTCGCCGATTTCCTCGGCCGCCCAAGGCTCCGGCTTACAGCTTTCCCTCGACGACCTCGCGTTGCCCATGAGCGAAACCGTTACCGCCGGCGCCCGCGTGCGACGTCAACGCGACACCTCCATGGCCCGGCGCCTGGGCTTCGACTTGCTGCAACGGCAACTGCGCGGCATTGACGAGTACCTGCCAACCCCTTCCCTGCCCAGCGCCTGGCTGGACAAACCCTTCGCCGATTACTGTCATCATCTGGCCACTCTCAAAGAGTTATCCACAATCGGCCCGCAAGATTGGCCAGCCTTCGAAGCCGCCGGTTGGCAGCGACTGGCCGAAGTGCGCAACCTTGAACTACTACGCGGACTTTTCCGACGTCCACTGGAGCTTTGGCTGGTCCTTGACCGGGCACTTTTCCTCACCGAGCAGGGCTACAGCGTCCGTGTCGGCACCTTCTGCGAAACCCCGCTCACGCCGCGTAATTTCCTGCTCCTGGCCGAACGCGCTTAAATACATCCGACCTGTGGATAACTCTGTTGATGAAATAATCGTGGATCCAATATCCACGCCTGTTTCAGGGCCAAATCCACACTGTTCATTTTTTATACACCCGCATAAAAAATCGAAAAAACAGGTATTTGCGAACAAACGAGAACGGATCCACAAATTCGGCCTAAACCCAGTGCGCTGCCAATGGCATTGTGCATAAGCATTTAATCAAAACGACATAAATGCCTAATCCCGGATCGCAGACAGGGGAAATTGCACCCTTTCATTACTCTTGATATACACACACGCAAGGGCGCCGGCAGCGCGGCCACGAACAAGAACATTCCTCCGACAGGATGCGCCAGTGACGTTCATTTCCTACGCACAGAATTTCGAAGACATACGCCTGTGGCGCGCCCTCAAAACCGTCGAGAACGGCTTCTACATCGACGTCGGGGCAAACGATCCCACCCATGACTCCGTCACCAAGGCGTTCTACGACAACGGCTGGACCGGCATCAACGTCGAACCGATGCCCAACTATTTCGAAGCCCTGAGCCAGCAACGTCCCAAAGACACCAACCTGCAGTGCGCGGCCGGGGAAAGTGCTGACGAACTGACCTTCTACGGCATCGCCGGCACCGGCCTTTCGACCCTGGACCCGGCCATGGCCAAACTGCACCGAGACGCCGGCATGGACGTGCGCAACCAAACGATCAAGTCCCGCACCCTGACCTCCATCTGCGAAGAACACGCCCAGGGCCGCGCCATTCACTTCCTGAAAATCGATGTCGAAGGCCACGAAGAAACCGTCCTGCGCGGCATGGACTTCAGCCAATGGCGGCCATGGGTGATCATTATCGAAACCCCCTGGGCCCGCGACCAGGCCTGGGAAACACTCGTCACCGACGCCGGCTACCACTCCATCCTGTTCGACGGCATCAACACCTACTACCTCGCCGAAGAACACCTGAACCTCAAACCCGCCTTCGACATCCCGCCGTGCAACCTGGACGAGTTCCAGTTCTGCAAAGGCCACAAGTTCAGCCACCCCGTCAGCGACGCCGAACACCAACTCGCCGCCGCCCTGCAACGCGCCGAACAGGCCGAAGCACAGCTGCGCGCGATGCAAAACAGTCGAACCTGGCAAGCCATCCAGAAACTCAAGAAAACCCTGCTGCGAGCCTGACCTGAAGCCAGCGCAAAAATAGTCATAATTCAGGGGTTTACAGAAGCCAACCAATCGCTATAATCGTCGCCCTGACACGCCGGTATAGCTCAGATGGTAGAGCAACTGACTTGTAATCAGTAGGTCCCGGGTTCGATTCCTGGTGCCGGCACCATACAAGGTTCCATAGAAAGCTTTCAAAGTCTCTGGAACCCCCGAAAAACCCGCCTTCTGGCGGGTTTTTTCGTTTTGGCGTTCCGTCGGATTCCGAGGTAGCCAGCGCTAATAAGGGTACTTTTAAGGATACCTACCAATAAGATATTGGAAAGTACCCTTATGGCTCGCACAACGGCACCCCTTACCGACAACGCCTGCCGCACTGCAAAGGCTCGCGAACGTGAGTACAAGCTTTTTGACGGCGATGGCCTTTACCTGCTCGTGAAGCCCAACGGTCGCAAAGGCTGGCGGCTCAGGTACGTAAAGCCCGATGGCCGCGAGGGCCTGACTTCACTCGGCAATTATCCAGTGGTCGGGCTGGCTGACGCTCGCCGCAAGCGCTTCGAGCTCAAACAGCAGCTCGCCAACGGCATTGACCCTATACAGTCCAAGCAGCAGGCCAAGGTGCAAGCCGTGATCAATGGCCGCACCTTCGAAAGCGTTGCGCTCGATTGGTATGCCGGGATGGTGCCGAAGTGGGCGCCGGGCCATGCCAAGACTGTGCTCAGCCGGTTGAAGACTCACGTATTCCCTTTGCTCGGTGCCAGGGCAATCGTTGAACTCGACACCCACGACCTCATGCAGCCACTGGAAGCCGTGACGAAGCGCGGCACCATCGACGTGGCGCTCAGGATCAAGAACTACCTGCAAAGCATCATGCGCGAAGCCAAACGGCTGCGACTGATCACGGCGAACCCAGCTCACGATCTCGATGGCTCGATCAAAACGCCACGGGTTACACATCGACCCGCACTACCCTTATCGCGGTTGCCTGAGCTACAGGCGCGTATCGACGGCTACAAAGGTCGCCCGCTCACGCGCCTCACGGTGATGCTATCGCTGCACGTGTTCGTACGCTCCAGTGAACTGCGCTTCGCCCGTTGGAACGAGTTTGACCTCAAGCGCGGCATCTGGGAAATCCCCGATACCCGCCCGGCGCTAGATGGTGTGCCCTTTTCCACAAGGGGTACAAAGATGGCCGGGGACATCCACGTTGTCCCCTTATCGCCGCAAGCAGTGGCCTTGCTTGAGCAGATCCACGCGATCACCGGCAAGTTCGAGCTGGTGTTCGCGGGAGATGCCAAACCGTGGAAACCGATGTCCGAGAACACGGTGAATGCAGCGCTCAGGACGATGGGCTACGACACCAAGGTGGATATCTGCGGCCACGGGTTCCGAGCCATGGCGTGCAGTGCGCTGGTCGAGTCCGGGCTGTGGTCGGAGACGGCTATCGAGCGGCAGATGAGCCACAAGGAACGCAACAACGTGCGGGCCGCCTATACCCACAAGGCCGAGTTCCTCGAAGAGCGCCGGATGATCATGACCTGGTGGAGCCGGTTTCTGGAGGCGAACCGCGAGGACCATGTGACGCCACATGAGTTTGCCAAGCATGCGGGCAAGAACGTCACGCGCCTTCGCAGTGCCAAGAGGACCGAGTAGCCCGCCGCACCACCGCATCAACTCGCTGTGAAGTTACCCACAGCACCGCATGAAGCGCCTCCGCGCGGGTCCTTTCAAATGGGGCTGCAAAGCCGCCCCGTTTGAAAGGACCATACCTAAGAAAAAAACTGCTGGCACAGCTTACGTCTGTGGAAAACCACTGATGTCCACCGGAGGATAGTTTTATCCACAGGCGCTAAATCCCTGATATCGCGCTGCTTGACGAATATTGTCCACAGGCGTAGACCGGGAGTCGCAAGAGCTGTCGATGACAGCCCCCCAGGTGACCCGAGCCTTCAAGGTCACGCCGCTCTCGCGGTGGTTCTCCCCAAGGGCGATTAGCATTCGGCAGCTCGCCCGGTCACCTCACCGGTGATGGATGCTCTTACACATGCGGCCCTCGTGCGCCAGACACACCGTACCTCGCTGCCCTGCAGCAACCTATCCGCTTGGCCGAATATTGCGTCAACCTGTGCCCGTCTCTTTCTTCTGGAAAGAGACGGGCACTTCTACCACTGCTGCAGCCCAGATCGCACATGGCTTTGCGGCATTCCCCCTCGTGACAATCGGCGTGACAAACGCCGATGTCACCAGCAACAGCGCTGTAGGTGATGGTGCCGCAGACCACGGAATGGACTGCACCTGACTGACAGTCAGGCATGCCCCGGTCATCGCATTGCTGCTTGCACCTGGCTCAGGATCTCGCGGCACTGGTCTCGTCAGCCAATGCAGCCTCCACCCGCCCACCGGTAACGGTGCTCAGGAGGCCAGATCTTGAGATGCCCTTGCTCCCGGACGTAGGAGCCGCCAGTCCCGCGTTAGAGGACATCCCCACAGGTCGCAGGGGCCTTGATCCCTGATAACACTCAACATTCTTGGCGGGATGACGTGGGGCGAGGATCGGAGAACGGCAGATGAGGTGACCGATATGGCATTGGTGGGTAGACGCGATGGTCGTAATTTCGGCTATGGCAGGCAATTGAGCTACGCAGGACCGCAGGCGCTGAAAGACATGTTTGGCGGCGGCCACTACGGCACGGTGAAGGCACACTGTGATCGGTGGCAGGCATTCGTGAAGTGGTGCCGCTCAGAACAGGGGCCGGGTATCAATGATGCGCGGCAGATTGATCGGAAGGTATTGGCGGACTATGCGGCGTATCTGCGCGAAGTGGTTAGGCGCGGTGACCTTGCTGTCAGCACCGCACAAAACCGCCTTTCCAGCGTTAACAGGACTATGGCAGCGCTTCGCGGTGATCAGTACGTGGCATTGCCCAGCCCGAGCAAGGCGTTGGGTATGCAGCGCACCGGGATTCGCCACTCAGTGCCGCAGGGCCAAGACCGCGATCAGGTTAATGAGATCGTTAATGCGCTTTGCCGCAATCATCAGCAACGGGCCGCTGCAATCGTTCTGTTGACGCGAGCCACCGGCATGCGCTTGCGTGAGGCCATCTTGGCTGACCTGCCCCGGTTAACTCGTGAGGCTAACGACCTAGGCAGGATTAACATTCAAGATGGCACCAAAGGCGGCCGCGCCGGCGCGTCGGCGCCTCGCTGGATCACCCTAGATGATCATATTCGAGACGCGCTGAGATTTGCAGAGCATGTCTCGCCCGATGGTAGCCGCAACCTGCTTGCACAGACCGAAAGCTACCTCGATTTCCAAATGAGAATTGTCCGCCCTACACGGGAAATCCTAGGTAAGCACAACCTCAAAGGTTTCCACGAATTGCGGGCGGCTTATGCGTGCGAACGCTATAAGCAAATCACCCATCAACCCGCCCCCATCAACGGCGGCACTTGCTATCAGCTCGACCAAAACCTCGACCAGAAGGCTCGCGCACAAATCAGCTATGAACTCGGGCATGGACGTATCGACGTGGTATCGGCATACATCGGCGGTCGAGCATGAGCGAGCCATACAATATTGAGCTTTTCCTAGCAGCAGTCCTAAAAGGGTCGCATTCGACGCGCGCGCGTCACATACGCCAAGCAAAAGCTATTCAAGCAGCGATCTATGATCGCTGGCACTGTGACAATCCGTGGATCTGGCAGGAGAAACATCTCACATGGTTTCTAAGCCAACACGTGAGCCGGCGTGCAGAATCTACGCGCTATTACTATCTGCTGACCGTACAGTTGCTCACTCTTCGCTTAGGCAAGCCCTGGCAGTTCAAAGTGCCAGACGATATTAGCATCCGTCGTAACAGCATTCGAGCAAAGGAAACGTAAAAAATCGCAAAATAACTCTGGAAAACACGAAAATATTAGGCAATGATTTCCTTACAGTAGACAACAAGACTTACAATGCAATAATTATTTATCCGCAAGGGCTCACACTGCGAACAATCCCGCACAAAACTACCGAACACTCTAAACAAAATATAGGAGCACCAATGTTCACAAACTCTTCAAACCCATGCCTCATAACAATAAGCGAAACAACAGAGTCCAAACTATACTGGCTATCCCAAGGACTTGGCAAAGGACACGAAGCTCAATTAGAAAGTGCTGACGTAATTCTGGTTCCGGAAAAAAATTTCCGAGAAGGATTTCCATTTCTTTTCCATCAAGACACTCCAGCACTTCTTAAATATTTATCAGACAACTTGTCCTCGCATACCTCGGTAGAAATCTGCGCAAACGACGATGAATATCTAGAAATAGCTCTACATTCTGCTCACTTCAGGATAGGAAAAATACTTGTAAACTATATAGTCGCGCCATTGGTTATAGGGCTACTCACAAATTACATCTACGATGAACTAAAAGCAAAACCTACGGATTATATAGAATTCACCATGACCATGGAAGACCACGACTGCAAGTCGTTCAACTTTGATTTTAAGGGTGAGGCGCAAAACTTTGGCCAGCTTGTTGATAAAGTGGGACAAATGTCTCGAGACTGCCAGAAAAAAAGCCATACAACAAACAAGGTAAAATCCCCAAAATGACGGTTTCTAACCTCACCAATGCAGAGGCGTGGATTGACGCACTGCGCTACCCGGAAGATGACCCTTTAATACTAAAAGCATCGGATCATCATAAAATTTTAGCGGAACTTAAAACAGCCGCACTCTCCAGATATGACGAGGAAGAAGCAACACTTGTCTGGAAAGCGGAAACAATCGCAGAAGTTCAAACAAAATTCATAACCGCTTTCTCCCAACTGAAGAAACAGAATTTCTATTCTGCTTGGTGCCATCTGGAGCAATGCGAAATCACTCTAAACAGCCTGAAAAAACACCATATTATTTCAGATGACGACCCTCATCGCTTAGCATACATCGATAATATGATTGCAAGGTGGCAGAGCCTATACCCTTACAAAGTTTTCTTTAGTCCCGAAATACTTAAAAAGAAAATCGAATGCAGTGTGTGCAGAGCGCCTGTACTACCAAGATCACCTTGCGGTCATAAGAAAGGCAAAATTTATCATGGAGACCTATGCCATCACATTGTTACAGAAATGGAATTTTTGAGTATTTCCGCGGTTGAAAATCCTGTCCAACGATACTCCGTAGCCTTTCTGGCCAACCCAGATGGAACACAAAAGGACCATTACAACTACTCAAATGTAAAATTTGTATCTGATCGAGTATCATCCCCGTTCCATGGTTGGCACTCAGAGCAAACCACCAGAAAAATAGCGGCCTCTGAGGTAGCGCACCTCCCTTCAGACCATCCTTGCCCCTGCCTTTCGGGGGCTGAGTTTTCTGAATGTTGTATTGGTCGTTCAGAGTTAGTCGTTCCCCATTTGCAAATAGTTTTTTACGTTCAGCCGGAAGGTAATTTCCCAGAGAATGAGCTTCTACTTTAGCCTAGGGTCACTTGTCAGCTCAGCATATACGCGATACAGGTACACAGGCCTGAGACCAAATCAAGGGTACTACATGAGATAGAACCAACTAATCCAAATCAGAAAAGGGACAGATTTATTTTTCAGCGCTGGTTGAAGTGCCATCAAATAAGCCCCCCCCTTTTCCCTTAAAGTTGATTCTCAACAATCAAACTATCCCTTAAGGCTTACACAAGATATGAGGCTGAACACCTAAATCTTTACAAGCACTTATAAAAGTATTAATAAGCCAGATAAGCTGGGTGTGATGTGGCTTGCATTTACCATTAAGAGATAGGTCTGAAAATATTATTTCAAGCTGGCTCTTGCTTATAAAGGGTGTTGCAAGAACAATTTTCCTTGTAGAATTCTGATTATCGAAAATTTTTGTGAGCGCACTGTGTAAGTCACTCCAAACTTTCCCGCCCCTGACTCGGCTGATGTTGGTATTTTCGTAATTTTTATTCCAGTCCCTGTCATGCTTTTCCTTAAAATCTTCCAGCGTAGAAAATACCCTGCCTATATTCTTAAGCCCCTGTGCCACAACCTCATGAAAACTACTCGCCCCATGACTGTCCTTTTTAGTGAATTTCGCATGAATAAACGTGATCGCAGGGGGGCTGGAGTCAGGTTCTAGGTAAATATGATCTGCCCATTCGTCATTCATATCATCACAGATAGTAATCCCAGGGGCTTTACAATAGTTATCTTCTATCTTTCTGAATAATGACGCGACGGGGAATTCTGAAATGTGATCTGGGAACGGCTTTACTCCTTTCTTGTGCTGCTTTTCTTTCTCGCTATTGACCCCTGTGAAGTCATATTTTTCATCAAAAATTGAAAGTATGGAGGTAAGGCTAGGGATTAGACGTTTATCTTGGAAACAAGATCGCCCGAAGTAGGCGTACTCTGGAGAGTTGAACATTATCGATATTGGCTTAGTATTATTTATGTACTTACTGAGAGAGATAGGTGGTTCGCCTTTAATCTCAACAGAAATCTTTTCACAGATTCCAGAATAAAACGTTACCTGCTTTTTATTTAAGGTTATTTTGGCAGGCAGTTCAGCACCTTTGAGGCGTAATTTTTTGGAGCTGTTTATACTAATAGAATGCTTGAATATGTTGAAAAGCCTGGATATCTCTTCCGACGTACAGTCCCGCTCTGTCGAACCATCGTTTATCCGCAGCTTAGAGGTTCCATCACCACCTCTAATGGTTTCATCTAACTCGTCCAGATTTATGAATATTGCAGTAGGCTCGATTTTCTTTTTTTGAATATCACCTAGAGTAATAGGCGCTGCGAATTCGCTAATAAACTTACTTGCATTTGTGAGATTGTTAATCTCTTCAATCGTAGAAATAACCCAGTTGGAAAATTCTTCTACTCCAGTTTTTTTATCTCTGAATGTTACCCTAGATGAATTTGGGGTTAAGGTTATAGTATCGCCCTGAACACGAATCCTGAAGTTCTGAGGAATTGATCGACTTGACGAGTTCGAGGCTAGCAAACCATTTAACTTGAAGGCTTCATATGACCGACTCCTGATTACAGCATTAGATATCGCCATATTGTTCATGGTTACTTTTTCGTATTCAGGCGAATTCCTTCCTTGGAAATTGGTGAATCGCTCATAGTCAAATTCTTCTAAGTATCCATCTAAAGCTTTTTCCACATAAGGAACATTTCTTTTAGTAATAGCCACACAGTCATTGTACTCGACCATCAGTACAAAGCAGTACTTTTCCTCTTCAATGGTAGTTCCAACTAAAAAAGGTGGCTCAGATAGCTCTTTAAAGGCTATGGCCGAACAAGTAACCTGCTCGGTTGCCGTACCTAACTCTTCTTTCGTAATTCTAAACAAAGGATTTCCAACACGACCCTCTGATAGCTCCTTAAATATTTCATTAATTTTTGTCTTGCTAATTTTTTTCTTTATTTTATAGAACTGAGCACTTTTTGAAAGATTTAGATTATATAAGTCCATTTTTATATTCCACTGCCAAGTATCAGTGGTAGCATTGTGCCTTCTGACATATAAAAAAATCAATGCCAATATATGGCCTAACGCGCGGCATTCCCTAGCAATCTGGAGGCTAGAAGCAAAACTCACTCTGGAGGTGTGTTTATGCGCTAGGTTCAATGATCATTGCCTACTCCAGTGCAGGTGCAGGTGCAGGTGCAGGTGCAGGTGCAGGTGCAAAGGATAGTTTTAGAGATATACGCCAGCAGCCCAAAATTAAAAACCATTGCAAATCATATAATTGTGATTATTTTCGACTCCTGGTGCCGCACCATACAAAACAAGGGCTTGCAGAAATGCAGGCCCTTGTCGTTTGTGGATAACGTAACAAGCTACGTAATAAGCTTGTCTAAACGGCCCATCACCTTCCATTAGCATTAGGGTGCACGGTCAGAGATCTTCTTCGATCCTCCTGCATTTATATAGGCAGGTCCGCAACCTTTCAGGTGAATGCATGGACAGCAGTGACCTAGCGCCGATCGCTTCCGATAATGGTGTAAGTGGCACCCAAAAAGCCGGCCGCGTTGAGGATATCGGGGAATCTGCGACCCCCCCCTTAACTGGGCAGTACATGGAACGGGCAATGATCGGTCTAGCAGCTGCTAGACCGAACAAGTTCGGAGGTGAACTGGGCGCTCCAATGTTCACTGCGATGGTGAATCATCTTTCGCATGAAAAAGAACAGGCAAAGTCTTCCGCGTCTGCAATCCAGATTAAATTTGAAGCGGTGACAGAAGAACTCAACGCTCTCAAAATTCAGAAAGTTCAGCTTGACGAACGACTGGAAAGCCTGCGCAGTACAAGCAAGATTAAACAGACCTGCGCGTTTTTGAGTCCAATTCTCTTCTCAGTAGCGATTGATCTCTATAAAGGCAACCTAAACTTTTCGGTTGTTATCGCCATTGCTGCAACTGCTCTGCTCGCAGTCAATTTTTTCGGATTTCGAGGTAAATCAGAATGAGTATTGGACAGGTTGAAAGCCTTGATATCGTTCATGTGGCCGACCATGGAATTCCGAACGAAGAGCACATTGCGATCTTCGTAGAACAAAATTGCAACCTTGCAGATTTTCTCCTAATTATCGGCCTAACAGGCTTGGAAGGTCAGACGACACCAGTTAAAGATCACATGCTTTGGTTCGGCTATGAACATGTGAACGAAGGCGACTGGATTATTGTTTATACAGCGGCAGGGTCGACCAGAATCCAACCAGCACCAGATGAACTAAAAGCACCGCCTGGCGCACGCGTTATTTCGATCCACTGGGGAAAGGATCACACAATTTTTCAGAATAGGAGCTTGGCTCCTATGATTGTTGAAATTGGTGCGATTGGGCTGAGCGCGCCACCCGAGCCGAAATTCCAAGGTGTTTCGCAGAAAGAGAAACAACCTAGATTATTTTGAACCTGAGCTGTTGCCCACCACCCCAAGTTTCCCAAGCTGATAACGAGGGTTCGACTCCCATCACCCACTCCACTATTTTCAAGGCTTCCAGCGGTATCGAGGTGACGTTGCGCAGAGCTGGTGACGGTTACCTAAATCCTCGATCAGAGCGTGTACCTACGTGAGTGCACAGCCTCTGATAGACCGCCGCATGTGCCCTCCCCTAGGTGCTTTCGGATTTTCATGTTGACCCATCGGAAACAGGTTAGGAAAGTTAGTTTTTGACTGACTTCCCTGAAAGCCTAGTACTGCGCGGCTTTGCGGCGACTGTCTTAGGTTAGGTTTTGGTTAGCACTGGGTTATTTCCTAACCTTTATAGATGTTAAAAATACAATAAATAAATTCCATATATATCAACAACTTACAACTTACTAACCTTCAACCTAACCATAACTAACCCCTCAAAGTTAGCCCGCGCCCCCAGCAAATACGGGCCCTTCAGCACGCCTCTCCCCCCATTTTTAAAAACTAACCCCTTTCCCGAGCCACCTCTGAAAATCGCCACCTGAGACCGCCGTAACAAGCCTTGGCATTTACCCCACTCGTGCAGGGATCCGCAGGCTTTTTCCACCCCGCATTCGCGCACACAGCCCCCAGCCTTGGCGGGTTCTGGCTGGGTGCAGGCTTGCAGAAAAAACGACACATTTAGCCCGCAGGCGTGGCGGGGGGGACGACTGCGCGCGCCAAGGTTAGATCCTCGAGACAGGCACCAAATGTGAGGTGGATGGTCTACACCTATAGTGAGAATGGTCGCCGAGGTGTGGCGCCCACTTCTGTTAGTGGTCGGAATGAGCAAAAACGTAGTGGCATAACCGTGCAATTTCGTGTGCTTTTGCTATCATCCGCGCCGTCTACACCATCGGTGAACAAACCAAAAGGAGGGGGGACATGACTGATACCATCCAAAATCTCTATTCCGCCCTCAGCGAACACGGCCTTCAGAAAAAGGACGTGAAAGCTGTTTTGCCATCGTGGTGGGAAGATGAGATCGCAACCACACCTGCTGGGCTCCAACAAGCCAAGTTAATCCTGGCTAAAGCGCTGAACTTGAAAGTTCGGCCTTTGGTGGAGGATCCGCCACGCGTGGAATTTGACTTGCCGGCAATGCGGCGATTTAAGCTGAACGGCAAAACGACAGAAGATGATGTCGAACTGGCGGTATCGCTTGCGCGTAGTGCCTCCAAAATAGTTCTGTCAGCGATTGAACGGCCGTTCACAAGACCTGGAACCGCGGCTGAAGTTCGGGAAAGAATCCTGGCATCCGGCAAGCAATGGGTCGACCTGGAGAGCTTGATCGAATATTGCTGGGAGCTTGGAATCCCTGTCATTCATCTGGCATCAGCGATGATGAAAAGAAAGATGGATGGAATTGCGATGGCGACCAAAGGTCGCCCGACGATTGTGCTCTCGTCATTAAAACCGTCTGGCTTCTTACTTTTCCATTTGGCTCATGAACTTGGGCATATTGCGCTTGGGCATCTCGATCCAAATGGCGCAATTGTCGACAATGAGATTAAAAAAGATTCCGAAAACAAAGACGTTTCCGAGCGTGACGCAGACAATTACGCACTCGAACTATTGGCGGGAAACCATAGAAATTTAAATCTAAGAAGGTACGAAGCGCCTGCGCAACTCGCTCTCACAGTCACTGCGTTCGGCAGAAAAAACGGTATTGCGCCAACTCACGTGCTTCTAAACTGCGCTTACAATGGTAATTTTTGGGGGTTGTGCGTTAACACCCTAAAAATTCTTGCAGGCGATTGCACCGACAGAGAAACCATTTGTAAACACTTATTCGCCAACCTTCCAGAAGACATCAAGGAAGACAACTTAGCACTATTAGGGACTTTAGTTGGCTAACAATGATTCTACTGTCCGATAATGATCTTGTTGTCAAACTTGCTCAATGTGATCTCCTAGATGAAGCGCTTGCATCCATTGAAGCTCAGAGAAGCGATTGCTTTGTATTGAGCACTATCAGACATAGCCTAAGACTCGGCAATCCGGACAAGTCCATAGAGCGTTATGTTGGTAGCCCTCAGGCCTTTGAACGAATCAGTGAGTTTCTTGAGCATTGCAATGTGCTACAAGAAGCACCGATACTCGATTTAATCGATCACTTAATAGAGATCCCTGAGATCGATGTTGGCGAGCAGGCCCTCTTCCTCCACGCCAAAGATAATCACGACAAAAAGTTGGATTACTTCATGTTGACTGGTGACAAGAGAGCTCTGCGAGCAATCTGCGCCTATGATCAGCTTGATGCCTTTGAGTTCCTTCGAACCAAGGTGGTGTGCTTAGAATCGTGCATGATGGATATGATCGACTATGCCGGCTTCGATTACATAAACAAAAAAGTCTCAGCTGCTCGCCCTCAAATTGCTGAAGAAAAATATGACAAAGTCTTGCGGGCAGCCTTTGGGAAAGAGCGAAATCAAGAGCACTGCGTTGATTGCCTTAGGCATTATTGCAGTGACATCCGTTGGTTGCTTTCTTAATTAAAGCTAATAAAACTCAACGAATACTCTCACCGAAATTGATGTTCACTTAGAACTTTGAACTTCGTAGCCTCAAATTTCGCCACTTAGTTGAAATTGGCAAAATTTTCACATGTACAGAGCCAAAAAAGCCGCCTCAAGGGCGGCTTTTTCGTTGGGTGCGATTGTTACCAGTTGAAGTAGATCAGCTCATTGGCCTGCTTACCGCCTTGCTCCCCACCATATGCCGGAATGGCACTTCCTTCAGGCGAAGCCCCGAGAACACCTCCCGGATCTGCGGATGATCGTTGATTGAGATGACCATGTGGCCCTTGATCGATGCTGCCAGCTCTCCTCAAGCACCTGACACATCCAACTGGTCAGGTGGAATGCAAATGGGTGGGCGAGTCGACGGAATTATCAGCCGCACGTCGCTCCGTAGTGTCAGGGCTTCGGCAGTACCAGGATGCGATTTTCGCGTCCGCGAAAATGGAAGCTACCTCATGCTAATCACCCTGTGTGCCCCTGCTCAAAAGTTGAACGGGAACAGTTGAACACCTGGGGCAGTTTTCGGTCAGCGGCAGCACGCCAAATCATCACATAGTCAGTATTGCTCGTCATAATGACCATTAATTCGTTAAATCAACGCACTTTTCGTCTTATCGTCGCACTCGCTTGCTTCTAGACTACTTTCCCCCACGGGCTCTGCCTTCTTGTTCACCAGGAGCGCGACCTGTCGAGTGTTACTTCTTCCATAGTGTCATACGAGCTCCATAACAGTACTCATGTGTCACAAGCGCTCATGTTGGTCCTTAGGAATAAAAACAATGAAAAGAAAATTTCTGACCCTTTCTGCGTTGGCTTTGTGTGTAGCTGCCGGTTCCGCGCTGGCCAAGGAGTACAAGGAGTTGCGCTTCGGCGTTGACCCCTCTTATGCGCCGTTCGAATCCAAGGCCGCCGATGGCAGCCTGGTGGGCTTCGATATCGACCTGGGCAACGCGATCTGCGCTGAGCTGAAGGTCAAGTGCAAGTGGGTTGAAAGCGACTTCGACGGCATGATTCCCGGCCTCAAGGCCAACAAGTTCGATGGTGTGATCTCTTCCATGACCGTCACGCCGGCACGTGAGAAAGTCATCGATTTCTCGAGCGAGCTGTTCTCTGGACCGACCGCGCTGGTATTCAAGAAAGGCGCGGCCGTCGGCACCGATCCGGCCTCCCTCAAGGGCAAGAAAGTCGGCTACGAGCAAGGCACCATCCAGGAAGCCTACGCCAAGGCCGTGCTGGACAAGGCTGGGGTAGAGACGCAGGCCTACGCCAACCAGGACCAGGTGTACGCCGACCTGATCTCCGGCCGCCTCGATGCCTCGATCCAGGACATGCTGCAAGCCGAACTGGGCTTCCTGAAGTCGCCACCAGGCGCCGACTTCCAAATCAGCGAACCGGTCGAAAGCCCCCTGTTGCCAGCCAAAACCGCCGTGGGCCTCACCAAAGGCAACGCCGAGCTCCAGGCCTTGCTAAACAAAGGCATCAAGGCACTGCACGACAATGGCACCTATGCGGCCGTCCAGCAGAAGCACTTTGGCGATCTGAATCTCTACAGCGGCCAATAATGACCCTGCGCCCATTTCCGGATGGGCGCTTTCTGGATTGACGTAGGGCTGCCCAATGTTCGAAAACCTGTTGATGATCCTGGGGCTGTCAGGCTTCAGCCTCAAGGGCTTTGGCCCGCTGTTGCTGCAAGGTTCCTGGATGACTGTCAAATTATCCTTTCTGTGCTTGCTGGTGAGCGTTGGCCTGGGCCTGATCGGCGCCAGCGCCAAGCTTTCGAAATCGGCACTGCTGCGCGTCCCTGCGCAGGCCTACACCACGCTGATCCGCGGGGTGCCGGACCTGGTGCTGATGCTGTTGATCTTCTACAGCCTGCAAACCTGGCTGACCAGCCTGACCGAAGCACTGGGCTGGGACTATATCGAGATCAACCCCTTTAGCGCCGGGGTCATTACCCTGGGCTTCATCTACGGGGCGTATTTCACCGAAACCTTCCGTGGCGCCATCCTTGCCGTACCCCGAGGGCAGATGGAAGCGGCTACTGCCTACGGCCTGACCCGCGCCCAGCGCTTTCGCCTGGTGGTGTTCCCGCAAATGATGCGTTTTGCCCTGCCGGGCATCGGTAATAACTGGATGGTGATCCTCAAGGCCACCGCGCTGGTGTCGATCATTGGCCTGGCAGATCTGGTCAAGGTGGCCCAGGACGCGGGCAAGAGCTCCTATCAGCTGTTCTTCTTCCTGATACTGGCCGCCTTGATCTATCTGGTGATCACCACCGTTTCGAACTACGTCTTGCGCCGGATGGAAATCTTCTACGCCGCAGGCACCCGGGAGGCCGTGCGATGATCGAGCTACTGCAGGAATACTGGAAACCGTTCCTGTTCCAGGACGGCACTCACATCACCGGGCTGGCCATGACCCTCTGGCTGCTCAGTGCCTCGATCTTCTTCGGCTTCGTGATGTCGATCCCGCTGTCTATAGCCCGGGTCTCGACCAATGTCTGGGTGCGCTGGCCGGTGCAGTTCTACACCTACCTGTTCCGTGGCACACCGCTGTATATCCAATTGCTGATTTGCTACACGGGGATATACAGCCTGGCCGCGGTACGAGCTCAGCCAGTGCTGGATGCGTTCTTTCGCGATGCGATGAACTGCACCATCCTGGCGTTCGCCCTGAACACCTGCGCTTACACCACGGAGATCTTCGCCGGGGCGATTCGCAGCATGGCCCATGGTGAAGTCGAAGCGGCCAAGGCCTACGGCCTGACCGGCTGGAAGCTGTACACCTACGTGATCATGCCGTCCGCCCTGCGTCGCTCGCTGCCTTATTACAGCAACGAAGTGATTCTGATGCTGCACTCGACCACCGTGGCCTTCACCGCGACCATCCCGGACATTCTGAAAGTCGCGCGGGACGCCAACTCGGCGACCTTCCTGACCTTCCAGTCGTTCGGCATCGCCGCGTTGATCTACCTGGCAGTCACTTTCTCCCTGGTCGGCCTGTTCCGCCTGGCTGAACGCCGTTGGTTGTCCTTCCTCGGCCCGGCTCACTAATTCAGGATGCTTGTTCATGTACAAACTGACCGTTGAAAACCTGCACAAAAGTTACGGCAACCATGAAGTCCTCAAGGGCGTTTCGCTAAACGCCAGGACCGGCGATGTGATCAGCCTGATTGGCGCCAGTGGTTCGGGCAAGAGCACCTTTCTGCGTTGCATCAACTTCCTGGAAACGCCCAACGACGGCGCCATGAGCCTGGACAACCAGCCGATTAAAATGGTCCATGACCACCACGGCATGCGCGTGGCCGACGCCAATGAACTGCAACGCATCCGCACGCGCCTGGCGATGGTGTTCCAGCACTTCAACCTGTGGAGCCACATGACCGTGCTCGACAACATCACCATGGCCCCGCGCCGGGTGCTGGGCGTCAGCAAGAAGGACGCAGAGGATCGCGCCCGGCGCTACCTGGACAAGGTCGGTTTACCGGCACGGGTTGCCGATCAATACCCGGCGTTTCTCTCGGGCGGTCAGCAGCAACGGGTCGCCATTGCCCGTGCCCTGAGCATGGAACCGGAGATCATGCTGTTCGACGAGCCGACTTCGGCCCTGGACCCGGAACTGGTGGGCGAAGTGCTCAAGGTGATCCAGGGCCTGGCCGAAGAAGGCCGCACCATGATCATGGTGACCCACGAAATGAGCTTTGCGCGCAAAGTGTCGAACCAGGTGCTGTTCCTGCACCAGGGACGAGTCGAAGAACAGGGTGCGCCCGAGGACGTATTAGGCAACCCCAAAAGCGAGCGCCTGAAGCAGTTTCTAAGCGGCAACCTGAAGTAAGTCCAATAAGCAGACATATCGTCTCGGTCACGGTGTTCGATAGCACGTATCAGCAAGGAAAAATTGTGCCGAGCCGATATGTCTCGCTCCTTTAAAATGGTCGATCAAGCAGAAGCAACCGTGCCGCCAGAGCTGTCATCACCGCAGCGAAGCTATAGGCACCAAGGCGTTTAGAGATCATGCCTTCGCGAAAGCGCACATGCAGCTGTCCGGCGCAAAATCCGAGCAGGGAATGGAAGATCAATGCGATCAGCGCAAGCAACAAACCCAAGAACATTAATTGCGAGGTGACACTACTGGTACCTACGGTGACGAACTGCGGTAGGAATACCATGAAGAACAACAGCGCCTTGGGGTTTAACAAACTGTTGAGCGTGGCTCGGACAAAGATCTTCTTCAGCGAGGCCTGTGTGGCTTGAGACTCAGTATCCGAAGTAGAAGTCTTCAATGCCTGCCACGCCAGCAACATCAGATAACAAGCCCCGGCCCAGCGCAGCAAGTCAAACGCCGGCGCCCAACTCATCACCAACACACCGAGGCCTGCGCTAACCATGACGGTCATCAGCACATCGGCCAGGGTTATTCCCAGTGCTGCAGCGAGGCCGGCACGCCATCCATGAGCAACCGCATGGCTGCTGACGATAGCCATGTTAGGGCCAGGAACGATCAACAACAGCAAGGCGGCAACAATGAACAGGTAAAGGTTAGTGGTATCCGGCATAGAGCATAAGTCCGTGAGTGAGGAGTAATGCTAACCAGTAGTAAATAGGCAGGAGCAGATACAGTGCGGATGGATTTGGCCGCAACAGTCTGGTTTGGACAGGAAAAATAATCTGGTCGACGGCATGGTAAAGCAGGTGCGGTTGGCCGCTTCTGGCTGTGGATTCAACCGGTCGACGCAACAGATTGGCTAAATCGTTCAGCGGGTGTTTCGTAGTTTAGTGTTTTTCGAGGGCTGCTATTTAGCTGCCTTGCTACTTCATTGAGTGTGGCGTACGAATGAAAAGGCCGCATAGGCAAAAGCGTCGACAAAAAAGCGATCGCTAGCAGATTCAATCTGCCCTTCGAAGTATTGGCTTCCAGGCTCCACACCCTGACCTTCATCCGAAACTGCTGCGCCCACCACTCACGGTTATGGAACCGAGAGCTCTCAATTCGACCATCCTTACCAAAAAGAATGGGTTATTCCAAACAAAACCCTCGTAGCAATACGAGGGCTTTGTTGTTTCAGGGGTTTGAAAAAACGCTTTCAGTGTCCCGCGCTCTGACCACCGTCCACGTGCAGGATTTCGCCAGTGACGAACTTGGCGCCGTCCAGATACACGACCGCTTGCGCAATATCATCGATCTCGCCCATGTGCCCGACCGGGTGCAGATTGCCCAGTGCGGCATGGGTTTCTTCGCCATGCATGGGGGTCTTGATGATGCCGGGGCTGACCGCGTTCACCCGGATCCCGCGCTTGGCGTATTCGATGGCCAGGGATTTGGTTGCCGCGTTGAGGCCGCCCTTGGTCAGTGAAGCCAACACCGATGGCACGCCGTCGATGGCGTGGTCCACCAGGCTGGTGGTGATGTTGACGACGTGGCCGCTGCCTTGCTTTTCCATCTCGGCGATGGCGAGCTGGGTGATGTAGAAGAAGCCATTGACGTTCACCGACAACACATTGGCGTAGTCCTCTGCGGTATACGCGGTGAACGGCTTGGCGATGAAGATCCCGGCGTTGTTGACCAGGGTATCGATGCGACCGAAACGGGAGATCGCTTCACGGATGACGCGCTGGGCGGTTTCCGGCTCGCCGATGTCACCGGCCACGGTGAGAATGTCCGGATCGGTGGACGGTTTGATCGAACGCGAAGTGGCGACGATCCGGTAACCGAGTTCACGAAAAGCTTTGACCATACCCTCGCCGAGACCTTGGGACGCGCCGGTGATAACGATGACTTTTTTCGAAATGCTCATGATGAAGACCTCTGACAATTAAAAGTGGGGTAGAAAATCTGTAATCAGGCGTTCGCCATTTGTCTCAACATCTGTTCGTAGTACTCGACCGATTGCGAACCGGACACCAGGTGGCGACCGTTCAGCACCATGGCCGGGACCGAGTTGATGCCGTGCTGGCGGTAATAGATTTCAAGCTCACGCACTTCGCTGGCGAATGCGTCGGACGCCAGCACCTCTCTCGCCCCTGTCGCATCCAGCCCCGCTTCAGTCGCCAGACGCACCAGCGTCGAGTGATCGCTCGGGTTCTGGCCTTCGCTGAAGTAGGCCCGTAGCAGCACCTTCTTCAACTCGACTTGTCGCCCTTCCTGCAACGCCCACAGCAACAAACGGTGCGCATCGAAGGTGTTGTAGAAATGCGTGCGCTTCTCCAGATCGAACTTGAAGCCGATGGCCTCGCCGCGAGCGATCTGCATGGCCTTGCCGGCAGCGACTTCGTCGGCCGTTCTCCCGTACTTGCGCATCAGGTGCTCGACCGCTTGCTCACCTTCGGCCGGCATGTCCGGGTTCAACTCGAACGGCTTGTAGCTCAGCTCGACCGAGACTTCCCCGGCCACGTTCTCGATCGCCTGCTCCAGCGCCGTCGCCCCCAGCGCGCACCAGGGGCACACCACATCGGAGATGAAATCGATGGTGACGGAGGACGTCATGACTGCCCTTCCGCCTCGGCCAGTTGCTTGCGGTACTGGGTGGTGGTGATGCCGGCGTAACCCCAGTTATCGGTGTCGACTTCTTCGATCACGATGTGGGTCAGGTCAGGGCGTTTATTGAGGACGCGCTCCAGTGTTTCAGTGATCTCGGCAATCACCTGAGCTTTCTGCTCAGTGGTAACGCCATCGCGGGTGATGCGTACGGATACGAAAGGCATGAGGGAAACTCCAGTGACCTTCCCGTCGGGATGATGGGAGAGGCGTTGGAGCTCAATTTATGGAGTTTGCTGGAAGGGATAAAGGTGGGAGCTGGAACTTCATTAGTTACGTGGTGTAATGATTGTACTGTGAAAAAGCCCCGAACCAGTCGGGGCTTTTCCTTTCTCAGCCTTTGATCAGGCCTCGATACCGCAACCCATTATCAGAAGATGTTGATCGGGTAATCCACAAACACACGCACTTCGTTGCCACTGACGTTGTACTCGCTCGACTTCTGCGACACGCGCAGGACCGAGCTGCGCAGTTTCACGCTGAGGTCTTTGGCCGGGCCGCTTTGGACGACGTATTTGATCTGGTTGAAGATCTCGCGCTCGGTGCCGCCTTCGCTGGTGGAGGTGGTGATGTTGTCACCGCGCACATAGGCCACGTTGTAGCTCAGGCCCGGTACACCGAAGGTGCTGAAGTCCAGGCCGTAGCCCACTTGCCAGCTGCGTTCGTCTTCGGCGTTGAAATCGGACCAGTAGGAGTTCGCCAGGTAGATAGTGTTGCCACCGTCGCCGACGCGACCTTGATCTTTCTGGTAACCGCCGTAGGCGTAGCCCAGGTTGCTGTCGCCGGTGCTGCGCTGGTGTGCGAGGGTGAACGAGTGCGGGCCGGTGATGAAGGTGGCGGCCAGGCTCCAGATCTTGTTGTCGTCGCCGGTGATACCGTTTTCGCGGACGTAGGAATCTTCCAGCTTGGTGCGGTAGCCGTTGAAGTCCAGGGTCAGGGACTGATCCTTGTCGATCGGGAACACGTAGTTGGCGTTCACGTATTGTTTCTTCAGCACGTCTTCGACGTCGGAAGCGTAGAGCGCGGCCTTGAATTGCTCGGTGAACTGGTAGCTACCGCCCAAGACGTTGATCGACTTCAAGCCACCGCTGTCACGGCCTTCGGCGCTTTTGCGCGATTCGGCGGTGAAGCGGCCGGCGTCCAGTTGCAGGCCTTTGATCTCCTTGGAGGTGATCAGAGTGCCGGTGTAGCTTTCCGGCAGCAGGCGCGAATTGTCGTAGTTCAGCACCGGCAGGGCCGGCATCTGGTCGCCGTAGGTCAGGGTGGTGCTGGACAGACGGAACTTGATCGCCGCGCCGCCCTTGGACAGATCGTCAGCCGGCTGGCCGCTGTCGCCCTTTTTGAAGAAATCGATACCTTGCGCGCCGCTACGGTCTTCGCTGCGCTCCAGGTTCAGAGCGTACAACCCGAAAGCGTCCACACCCACGCCCACGGTGCCTTGGGTGAAGCCGGACGAGAACGTGCCGATGGCCGCCTGGCCCCACTCGGATTTATCCGGGTTGCCGTCTTTGTAGTCACGATTGATGTAAGCATTGCGCAGCAGCACTTTGAGGCTGCTGTCTTCAACAAAACCCTTGGATTCGGCCTGGTCGTTCGCCATGGCCTGTGTCGCACTCAACATCCCCAGAGCGATCAGGCTGATTCGCTTGTTCAACATTTTGTTCTTTTCCTTATTTCCGGTTGATACGCGCTGTGCCGAACGGCCGAAACGGCGCTATCGCGCTCTTTTTTCATGACGAAAACAAAAAGGCCCGCCCACGATTTCTCGTGGCGGGCCTTTTTATAATTTTTGATCGTGGCGGTTGGCCACAGGCGTTGGGCCGAATCGTAGCTGCGCCCTTAACGATGTGTCAATTTCATGAATCTTCTAAAAATAGGCGAAAACCGTCTAAGAAATTGCTTTACGCAGCAGGAATGTTCAATTGCTGCAGCCATCGAGGCCGCAGGCTGCTACGGAAATGGATGATCCCTGATCGGGCAGCGACTGACTCAGCCACTGCGCAAATGCCTGGGGTTTGCCCAGCCACGGCCCGATATCGATCAGGGTGAATTGATCATTGTGCTCAAGCGCCAGGGTCGGAAAGCCCTGCCCGCCGACCTTGGCCAAAAGCGCCCGGCTGTTCCTGATATGGCCTTCGGTGTCGGCCGCCCTGAAGGCTCTTTCGAAGGTTTGACGGTCCAGCCCCATGCCGTGGGCCAGTTCAAACAGTACCGATTCGTCGGCGATGCGGCGCCCCTCCACGTAGTGAGCGCTTTGCAAACGCCCCAACAACTCCAGCCCGCGACCTCCCATTTGCTCGGCAGCCAGCACCGCAGCGATGGGTGGCGCCGAGTCGAACACGGCGGTGTGATCACGCAACAAACCTTCGAAATAGTCTTCACCGAACGGCTGCCCGCTGTATTCGGCGATGCGCCGGTCGTGGGGCATGACGTAACTGCGCAGTTGTGGCGAAACCTTTTGCCGGTTGGCCCCCGTCATCATGCCGCCGCCGTGGGCAATCACGGGCAGCACAGCCTGGGCGGCCTGCACCAGCGGTTTGGCGCCGTAGCACCAGCCGCACAATGGGTCGTAGATGTAATGCAGGATCATGGGAAAGCTCCGACAGAAATTCAGGAAAATTCGATGTCGGCAGGTTAGTGCCCCAGCGGCCCCGGAAAAACGCCGGATTGGCTTTCAGTCTGTTGCTTGAATCGGTCGAATGGTTGCGCAAGTCCTCTGTATCAACTCAGACACAACTCGAAACAATCAAATGATATAGATTCTCAATTACATCTAACAGCAGCAAATGACAAGCATTACTATTCGCGCCCCTTGCACGCTTCAACCTGAAAATTCTACGGATGCGCTTTTCAATGCCTGCCCCTTTTCGCCTTGCGCCCTACAGCCTTGGGCTTTCTGCCTTGTTGTCTGCCGGTTTTTCCTACGCTGCACCGACTACCTTGCCTGCCACATCGATCAGCGCCGAAGCTGAAGCCGACGACCCGCGCGTAACCCAAACCAGTACAGCAACCCGGACCGCGACACCGGTGCGCTACGTGCCACAAGCCATCGACTCGATCAAAACCTCGAACGTCATGGATTACGGCACCAACGACCTGGGCACGGCGCTCAGCGGTATCCCCAACGTCAGCAGCGGCGCCGACACACGCTTCGACAGCCTGCGCATCCGCGGTTTCGACGCCAGCAACGACTTCTATCTCGATGGCATCCGCGACGACAGCCAGTACGTTCGCGACCTGCACAACATCGAACGCATCGACGTGTTAAAAGGCCCCGCCGCCGTGTTGTATGGCCGTGGCAGCCAGGGCGGCATCGTCAACCGGGTGAGCAAACTGCCTGAGTTCGGTCGCCGCTCGACTATTGAAGCCCAGGGCGGTAGCGAGGACTTGCGCAGCCTCTATGCCGACCTCAGCACCGACCCGTCCGAGAACATCAGCCTGCGTCTGAACATGGGCAACATGGACGAGAACAGCTTTCGTGATGGTGTGAGTGGCAATCGCCAGTTGTTCGCGCCCTCGATGAGCTGGCAGCTGACCCCCGACCTGAACTGGTTGGTGCAGTACGAATACAGCCGCTACAACCGCACGCCGGATCGTGGCATCCCCGGCGTAAACGGTCGCCCGGCAGACGTGGGACGCGATACGACCTACGGCAGCGAAAACGATTTCATCGACGACAAGGCACAGTCCCTGCGCTCGAAACTCACGTATGAACTGAGCGACAACTGGCAACTGCGCCAGACCCTGGGTGTGTTCAAACTCGACAGCGATTTCGACAATACTTACTTGACCGGCTATGTCCCGGCCACCAACAAGGTCACGCGCCAGCACTGGCAGCAGGACCTCAACACCCGCAATGTCTACAACAACGTCGAGCTGGAAGGTGGTTTCGATACCTTCGGCCTGGAGCACCGCTTGCTCACCGGCATCGAAATCGGCAGCCAGCGCCGCGACCCACTGCTGTACACCGCCGCCACTTCCGGACCGGGCAGTTCACCGGTGCCGGCGCTGGACCTGAACAACCCGGACCGCAATTTGCGTCATACCGGGCGCATGGTGGTGTCGAGCAACACCCACACCGAGGTCGAGAGCCGTGCGGTGTATGTGCAGGATCAATTGCGCCTGAACGATCAATGGCAATTGCTCGCCGGCCTGCGTTACGACACGTTCGATATCGAGTCGACCAACAAGGTGCGCAACATTTCCGAAGACAGTGACAGTCATAGCACCAGCCCTCGCGTTGGCGTGGTCTGGACGCCGCTGCAAAATCACTCCTTCTACGCCTCCTGGAGCAAGACGTTCTCGCCGGTCGGCGGTGGCTTGATCGGCATCACCCCGGGCGCGGCAGGTAACAGCAATGACCTGAGCCCGGAGCGGACCAGGCAGAAAGAAATCGGGGTGAAGAGCGACTGGCTCGACGATCGCCTGAGCACCACGCTGGCCATCTATGAGCTGGAGCTCTACAACCGTCGCACCAGCGACCCGAACAACCCGACCATTACCCTGCTTTCAGGGCTGCAACGCTCTCGCGGGATCGAGCTGACCGCCGCTGGCAGAATTGCCGGCAACTGGTACATGCGCGGTGGCGTGGGTCTGCAGGACGCAACCATCGAAAAGGACAACAACGGCTTGGAAGGCAAGCGCATCAACAACGTGGCCAAGCACAACGGCAGCCTGTTCCTGACCTGGAAACCGGAAATGGGCTGGTACGCCGAAACCGGCTTGACGTTGGTTGGCGACCGCTATGCCGATAACCTCAACACCACCGTGTTGCCAGGTTATGGCCGCTGGGACGCCTTGGCAGGCTTCCGCCAGAAGGATTGGGATTTGCGCGCGGCGCTGAACAATATCAGCGACAAAACGTATTACGAATCGGCAACCAGCGCATTCCAGATCCAGCCGGGGACACCGCGTAGCCTGGTGGTGACGGGCACCTACAGTTTCTAAACACCCCTTATCCCGGTGTGAACCAATAACACTGGTTCACACTATTCCCTTGTGGGAGCGGGCTTGCTCGCGATAGCGGTGGTTCAGTCGATATAAATGCTGACTGGTCGGGCGCCATCGCGAGCAAGCTCGCTTCCACAGGGGATCGCGGTGATTGCATGAATCTGCGCGCAAAAAAAAGCGCTGCCATCCCGGCAGCGCTTTTTTTGTTCAATCCGTTGTTGTTCTTCTTATCCTTCCATCACATCCCACAACGCATCCAGTTCCGCCTCGCTGAATAAACCAGCAGGGTAACGCTCGATCATTGTCCGGCGCGGATCAGTATCGCTGATCTGACGCATTCCATTGGACTTGAACCAGTGCGCCAGGATCTGGAGCGATTCGCTATTTACTGCCAGGGGATGCAACGCCTTGTCGCTCACTACGTTCACTTCGGCGTTCATTTCAGCGCTCTCTCCCGGTTTGTGAGCGGCTAACTTATCCAAGGTTTATGACAGAACATAGAAGTCCTCCCTCCCCCGAGTTACAACAGCGGAGATACAAGAGCTGTGCCAAGGTTTCTGAAGTGTGGCCTGGCAGATACAAAAAAGCCCGCAGGCCTGTAGGGCCGCGGGCTCCGTGCAATGCGCAAGGCTGATCGACAGCCTGAGGGATTTCGTAATCAACTCAAGCTGTTACGACCTCACTCACTCCTTGTGCGGCGCGGGTTGTTGCTGGGTAAGACAGTGAATATTGCCGCCCCCCAGTAACAGTTCGCGACCAGGCACCATTACCACTTCATGCTGTGGGAACAGGTTCTGCAAGATTTCCTTTGCCGGACCATCCTGCGGGTCGTCAAAGCTCGGCGCGATGATGCCGCCGTTGACGATCAGGAAGTTCACGTAGGAACCGGCCAGACGAACAGTAGGATTACGTTCCTGCGTACCATCAACCGGATCGACACCGGCACACTCTTCCTCGGTCGCAAACAGCGGACCCGGGATCGGCATCTTGTGCACCGTGAACGGGCGCCCCTTGGCATCGGTGCTGCTTTGCAGCGCTTTCATCGCCGCCTGACAGCGCGGGTAGTTCGGGTCCTGCGGATCATCGGTCCAGGCCAGCAGCACTTCACCCGGGCGCACGTAGCAGCAGAAGTTATCCACATGGCCATCGGTTTCGTCGTTGAACAAGCCATCCGGCAGCCAGATGATCTTATCCACAGCCAGGTTTGCACTCAGGACCGCTTCGATTTCCGCTCGATTCATGTGCGGGTTGCGATTGCGGTTGAGCAGGCATTCTTCGGTGGTGATCAGGGTGCCTTCGCCGTCGACGTGAATCGAACCGCCTTCCAGCACGAAGCCTTCGGTGCGATAGCGCGGGCTGCGCTCGATCTCGAGGATCTTGCCACCAACCTGCGAGTCACGGTTCCACGGCGAATACAGGCCGCCGTCAAAACCGCCCCAGGCATTGAAGTCCCAGTTCACGCCACGGACTTCGCCATTGTTGTTGATGACGAAGGTAGGACCGGAGTCGCGAACCCAGGCGTCGTCGCTGGACATTTCCACCACACGAATATTCGGCACGTCCAGACGGGCACGGGCGTTTTCGTACTGGCCGGCGGAAACCGCCACGGTCACCGGTTCGAAACGGGCGATAGCCTTGGCCACTGCCACGTGAGCGGCTTGTGCCGGCTTGCCACCCAGGCGCCAGTTGTCCGGGCGCTCGGGCCAGATCATCCAGGTCTGGGTTTGAGGTGCCCATTCGGCTGGCATATAGAAGCCGTCGGCGCGAGGGGTGCTGTTCAACGTGGTCATGGCTCAGGACTCCGGAGTGACATTGATACCTGACAGAAATGGAAGCGTATGTGTAAACGCCGTGGGCTGTGGCGACTTTATATCCGATAAATATCGGCTTTTAAAGCACCTTACATCCACCGTTACAAAAACAATCGATTAAAAGCCGATATCAATCGAACTAAAATTCTCCCCCTGTGGGAGCGAGCTTGCTCGCGATAGCGGTCTTTCAGTCGAAAAATCTGTGACGGGAATGGCCTCATCGCGAGCAAGCTCGCTCCCACAGGGGGATGTGTTTACAGCCCTTCTGCGAGCACCTTCGACAGCATGTCCACGAAGAAATCCACGCTCTGGCGCGAAGTGACCATCGGCGGCTTGATCTTGAGGATGTTCAGGTAATCGCCGGTCGGTTGCATGAAGATCCCCAGCTCACGCAAGCGATCGCACAGTGCGGTGGTTTCTTCGGTGGCCGGCTCCAGGGTTTCACGGTTGCGGATCAACTCGACGCCCAGGTAGAAACCGGAACCGTGCACCGCGCCCACTAACGGATGAATATCGATCAACGCTTCGAGGCGCTTCTTGAAGTGCCCGCCAACGACCTGGGCGTTCTCCCAGAGTTTTTCCTCTTGCATCACATCCAGCACGGCCATGCCGACCTGGCAACTGACCGGGCTGCCGCCGGCGGAAGAGAAGAAATAACCCTCGGCCTCCAGCGCCTCGGCAATCTCCCGGCGGGTGATGACCGCGCCCAGTGGCTGGCCGTTGCCCATGCCCTTGGCCATGGTGATGATGTCCGGCACCACGCCCTGCTCTTCGAAGCCCCAGAAGAAATCGCCCATACGCCCGTAGCCGACCTGCACTTCATCGGCGATGCACACACCGCCCCTGGCCCGGACCATGGCATAGACTTGTTTCAAATAACCTGGTGGCAGCGAGATACCGCCGGCATTGCCGTACACCGGTTCGCAGATGAAACCGGCCAGTTGGCGTTTCTGCTCGGCGATTTTCGCCAGGTTGTGTTCGACGCTGCGCACATAATCCGGCGCACTGTCTGGGCCACGGAACTCACCGCGATAGGTGTTTGGCGCGGTCACCGGGTGCACCCAGTCCGGGCGGCTGCTCAAGGCCTTGGGATTGTCAGCGATCGAGGTCGACACCGAATCCGCGCCCACCGTCCAGCCGTGATAGGCCTCCAGCACGCTGAGCATGTCGCGACCGCCGCTGTAGGCCCACGCCAGGCGAATCGCCAGGTCATTGGCCTCGCTGCCGCTGTTGACCAGGAACACCCGGTCCATGCCGTCAGGGGACAGCTTCAGCAAACGTTCGGAGAACTCGGCCACGGCTGCGTAGTTGAAGCGCGAGTTGGTGTTGAGCAACGACCACTGGCGGCTGGCGACTGCCGCCATGCGTGGATGGCCGTGGCCCAATACCGCTACGTTGTTGAGCATGTCGAGGTAGGAGCGGCCCTGCATATCGATCAAATGGTTGCGCCAGCCGCGTTCGATGCGCGGTGGATCAACGTAATAGTGTTTTTGTGTGCGGGCGAAGCTGGCATCGCGCCGGGCCAGCAAGGTCGCTCCGTCGAGCTCTGTTTCGGCATCACAGGCCAGCCCCAGCAACGCGGCCGGCGACGGGCATAACGCTTGCCAGGCGGCGGCGCGCGATGGCGTGCAGAACAACGGCGCATCGATCGACGCGCCACGGCACAACTGCACGATCAATGGCCCGCTGACCGAACCCAGCACCTGGCCTTTGACCAGGGCCGCGCCGCTGTGCAGCGACGGCGTGACACCCCAAAGCCGCACACTCAGTTGCGGGCCATCCAGTTGCAGCACGCCCGCCGATGGCTGGTGCACTACCCCGGCAAACGGCGCTTCGACCGCCGTGCCCTGAGGCACACGCAACTCGACGTGCAACGGGCAGGTGTCCGGTTCAGCGGCGCTGTCCGGGCGGGTGTGGGACAGGCGATATTGCCCGTAACGACTGGCCGCCAGGCCATGTGCCGCGGCCGCTTCATCCAGCAGGCGCTGATCGACACCCTCGTGCTCCCAGTTCCCGGCCTCGAAATGCGGGCTGAGCACACCGAGGTCGATCAAGGCGAACTCACGCCCGACCAGGCTCGGTAACAGCGGCGCGAAACCTTCGCTGCCGATGGTGGGCAGGTTCTGGCCGACGGCGGTGAGGATCGCTGCTTCCATCAGCGCCAACGGCACCGACGTGGCCACACGGAATATTTCCCATTCATGGACAAGGTTGTCGCGGCTGTAGGCATTGCCCGGATCGATGCTGACCTGCTGTTCGCCGCTGAGCACCAACACCGCTGCGCGGGCGACGATCAGCGGCCACAACGCCAGCAGCTCTTCGTGTTGCAACGGGTTGACCGCGTGATACGCCTGGATTGCCGGCAAAATGCAGAACGGATCGCCCTCGCCATGATGCAGCAGCGCGGCACAGGTCACCGACAGATCGGTAATGCGCCAGGTGCGCACCAGGTCGCCGAAATCGATCACGCCTTGCAGCTGCCAATGGCGCTGCGCATCGCGCTGCCACACCACGTTGTCGTCGGTGATGTCCATGTGAATGGCCTGCACCGGCAGTTTGTCCTGCAGTGGCTGCAAATGCCGCTCGGCTTGCCCGGACGCTTCGACGATCAGTTTGCGCTGGGCTTCATCCTTGATCACCGGCAGCAAATGCGCGATCAGGGCGTGGGCATGGCGGGCGTCCCATTGCAGGGTTCGCACCAGCCCCGGATGGTCGAAATCCGCCAGGGCCAGGTCCATTTCTCCGCACAGGCGGCCGAAGCCGGACACCACCGTCGGGTTGAAATGGCCCAGGCTCGTCAGTGGCTGGCCTTCGATGTAGTCGAGCAAGCGAACGTGCACCGCCTGGCCACCCACGTCCAGCGACAGCAGGTCTGCACCGTTTTTCGCCGCGATAACACGCGGCACATTTACATCGGGGTGCTCGCCCAGATGCTTGAGCCCGGCGTGTTGCGCCTGAAGCTCCAGTACCGAGTAGTCGCCACGGCAGATTTTCAGGACGAAACGTCCCCGCTCGCTGTCGACGCGGTAGTTCAGGTCTTGCTGGCTGCCAAGGGCCTGCAACCTGCCGCTGAACCCGTAATATTCTTCCAGCAGCTCTAGCGCTTGCTCCGCAGACACCTGCGGGCTGGGCAAACTGGCGCGATGAATCAACGTGGCGAGCGGCATACAACAACCCCTGAAATTTTATTAGGCGCCTATATCGCCACTGGTTCGGGCGATACGCAACCCCCCAGGAACCGGTAATGGTCATTTGCAGGGGCTGGAACAGGCCGGTAGATTTTTACTTGAGCACTCGCCCCGGTCGGCGCTTTGCGCAAGAATGGCGGCCATTAAACGCACGATGCTGGAGAGCCGCCATGAATGTAGTGACCACCGACCTGCCCGGTGTTCTGATCCTCGAACCCAAGGTCTTTGGTGACGAACGTGGTTTCTTCTATGAGAGCTTCAACGCCAGGGCTTTCAAAGAGGCCACCGGACTGGACACTGAATTCGTTCAAGACAACCACTCCCGTTCGCAGAAGGGCGTGCTGCGCGGTCTGCATTACCAACTGGAAAATACCCAGGGAAAACTGGTTCGCGTCACGGTCGGTGAAGTGCTGGACGTCGCCGTAGACATCCGTCGCAGCTCACCGCACTTCGGTAAATGGGTCGCTGTGCGCCTGTCTGCCGACAATCATCGCCAACTCTGGGTTCCGGAAGGTTTCGCCCACGGGTTCGTGGTCTTGAGCGAGTTTGCCGAGTTCCTTTACAAAACCACCGACTACTACACGCCCTCTGCCGAGCGCAGCATTCGCTGGGACGACCCGGACCTGGCCATCGACTGGCAACTGCAAGGCACGCCGCAGCTGTCGGCGAAAGATCAGGCCGGGGTATTTTTCAAGAATGCCGACGTCTTTGCCTGAAAGGTCGGCTGAAGCCCGCCGATCAAGATGCAGCTGACCCAAGGCGGGCAAGCCTAGGCATAATGCGCCTGTACCCACAGGCGCATGCTGCTCATGAAACCGACCCTCCCTCCCAGACCCCGTTGGCGCAGCCTGGCCCTGCTGGCACTGTGCCTGGCGCCGCTGCTGTGGCCGCTGGAACATCTCGCCGAGCGTTACTACCGCAGCGAGCTGGCCAGTCAGAATCGTCAGACCCTCGACCTCTACGTCGCCAACCTGCTGGGTACCCTGCATCGCTATGAAGTGTTGCCGCAGATCCTCGGCGACCTGCCGGCCCTGCGCGCCGTGCTCGGCGCACCGGACGATGGCGTCACCCAAGGCAACGCCAACCGCCTGCTGAAAAACATCGCCGCCCAGACCGGTGCCGAAGTCATGTACCTGATGGACACCACCGGCAAGACCCTGGCCGCCTCCAACTGGGACAAACACGACAGTTTCGTCGGGCGCAATTTTTCCTTCCGGCCGTATTTCAGCGAAGCCATGGCCGGGCGGCTCGGGCGCTTTTTCGGCCTGGGCACGACCTCGGCCAAGCGCGGTTACTTCTTCGCCGCTGGCGTGCGCGACGGTGAAAAAATCGTTGGTGTGCTGGTGGTCAAGGTCGACCTCGACCACACCGAAAGCCTGTGGGGCAAAACCCCGGAACAACTGCTGCTGACCGACCACAACGGCGTCGTCATTCTCACCTCGCGACCGGAGTGGCGATTCCGCTCGACCCGCCCGTTGAGCGAGGAAGAAAGCAAGGCCATCACTGCGATCCAGCCCTATCCAACCCGCGATCCAAAACCGCTGAAGCTCAACCCGGACGCCTGGCTGACCCAGACCCAGCAGATCGCCGAAACCGGCTGGGACGTCAGCATCCTCGCCCCGCGCACCTTGATCGACCGCCCCGTACGTACGGTGGTGGCCATCGGTGGCGCAGCGCTGCTGGTGTTGATGCTGCTGCTTGGCCTGATGATGCAGCGCCGCCGCCATTACCTCGAGCGCATTGCTTTCGAAGCCAAGGCCCGCCGCGAACTGGAAGGCCGGGTTGCCGAGCGCACCAGCGATCTCGAAGGCCTGAACCGGCGCCTGAAACAGGAAGTGCTGGAACGCGAACAGGCCCAGCAGGAGCTGGTACGCGCCCAGGATGATCTGGTGCAGGCCGGCAAATTGTCGGCACTGGGCACCATGTCGGCGAGCATCAGCCACGAACTCAATCAGCCGCTGGCAGCGATTCGCAGCTACGCGGAAAACGCCGAAGTGTTGCTCGATCACCAGCGCACCGACGATGCCCGTGGCAACCTCAAGCTGATCAGCGAATTGACCGGTCGCATGGCCTCGATCATCGCCCACCTGCGCGCCTTTGCCCGGCGCGACCGGCATGCCCCGGAAAGCGTCGCCCTGCAACCGGCGCTGGACGATGCCCTGGCCTTGCTGGCCAAGCGTCGACGCAGCATGGAAGTCGAGCTGATCCGCGACTTGCCCGCCGCCACCCTGTGGGTCGAAGCCGGGGAAACCCGCCTGCGCCAGGTACTCGGCAATCTGCTGGCCAACGCCCTGGATGCCCTGACGGAAAAAGGCCCGCCACGTAAACTCTGGCTCAGTGCCCAATCCACGGCCGATGGCGTCAACCTGTACATTCGCGACAACGGCCCCGGCTTTTGCATGGAAGCCCTCGGGCGCGCCAGCGAGCCGTTCTACACCACCAAGACCCGTACCCAAGGCCTCGGTTTGGGGCTGGCGATTTGCGAAACCCTGATGCGCGCCTTCGGCGGTGAACTGTCGTTCGCCAACCACAAGGAGGGCGGCGCCCTGATTACCCTGAAGCTGCGCGCAGGCGCACCGGGCGTGAGCCTGCAACCGTCCGAGGACCGAAGTGCATGACCATCGACAACCGCATTCAGGTCGTGTTGATCGACGACGACCCTCATTTGCGCCAGGCCTTGAGCCAGACGCTGGATCTGGCCGGCCTGAAAATCCTGCCGCTGGCCGAAGCCAAGGGCCTGGCCGCGCAACTTGAACGTGATTGGCCAGGGGTGGTGGTCAGTGACATCCGCATGCCCGGCATGGACGGTCTTGAGCTGTTGACCGAACTGCACGCCCAGGACCCTGAGCTACCGGTGCTGTTGATCACCGGCCATGGCGATGTGCCGCTGGCGGTGCAGGCCATGCGCGCCGGAGCCTATGACTTTCTGGAGAAACCCTTCGCCAGCGACGCCCTGCTCGAAAGCGTGCGCCGCGCATTGGCCCTGCGCCAGCTGGTGCTGGACAACCGCAGCCTGCGATTGGCCTTGAGCGACCGCAACGAGCTGAGCACGCGGCTGGTTGGCCACTCACCTTCGATGCTGCGCCTGCGCGAGCAGATCGGTGCCCTGGCGGCAACCAGGGCCGACGTGCTGATCCTCGGCGAAACCGGCGCCGGCAAAGAAGTCGTGGCCCGGGCGCTGCACGATTTATCCAGCCGTCGCAACGGTCCGTTCGTGGCGATCAACGCCGGTGCACTGGCCGAATCAGTGGTCGAAAGCGAGTTGTTCGGCCACGAGCCCGGCGCCTTCACCGGCGCGCAGAAACGCCGCATCGGCAAGTTCGAATTCGCCAATGGCGGCACGCTGTTCCTCGATGAAATCGAAAGCATGAGCCTGGATGTGCAGGTCAAATTGCTGCGTTTGCTGCAAGAGCGGGTAGTCGAACGCCTGGGCGGCAATCAACTGATCCCGCTGGACATCCGCATCATCGCCGCCACCAAGGAAGACCTGCGCCAGGCAGCGGATCAAGGGCGTTTCCGTGCCGACCTGTATTACCGCCTGAACGTTGCGCCGCTGCGGATTCCACCGCTGCGCGAACGGGGCGAAGATGCGCTGATGCTGTTCCAGTATTTTGCCGATGAAGCCAGTGCCCGCCACGGCTTGCCGCCCCATGAACTGCAACCGGGGCAACGTGCCTTGCTGCTGCGCCACACCTGGCCCGGCAACGTGCGCGAGCTGCAAAATGCGGCCGAACGTTTTGCCCTCGGGCTGGAACTGGCCCTCGACAACAGCACGCCGGAAGGCAGCGCTGGCAACAGGGTCGAAGTCGTCGACGGCGGTTTGAGCGAGCAAGTGGAGAACTTCGAAAAAACACTCATCGCCGCCGAACTGGCACGTTCGCACAGCTCCGTGCGCAGCGTCGCCGAAGCCCTCGGCATTCCGCGCAAGACCCTGCACGACAAACTGCGCAAGCACGGTCTGAGTTTCGCCGACAGTGGCGCCTCGGCCCACCCTGACGATCTCGATTGAGCTACCGTCCAATCATCCACTTCAAGCAAGAGGCCCCTGAATGAGCCGCGACAGTCGACAACTGGAATCCATTCTCCATCACGACATTCCCCTCACCAGGGACATGGGCCTCAAAGTGCTCGACTGGCATGACCAGCAACTGCGTCTGCACTTGCCACTGGAAGCCAACGTCAACCACAAGAGCACCATGTTCGGCGGCAGCCTGTATTGCGGCGCGGTCCTGGCCGGTTGGGGCTGGCTGCATTTGCGCCTCAAGGAAGAAGGCATTACCGACGGGCACATCGTGATTCAGGAAGGGCAGATCAGCTATCCGCTGCCGGTGACGGGGGATGCCAACGCCATTTGCCAGGCGCCGGACCCGGTGATCTGGAAGAAATTCCTGACCACCTTCCAGCGATACAGCCGAGCTCGGTTGACGCTGCATACACGGGTGGTCAACGAAGGTCGTGATGAAGATGCGGTGAGGTTTGTCGGACAGTACGTGCTGCACCGATGAACCGGTTGACACAACACTTGTGGCGAGGGGGCTTGCCCCCGTTGGGCTGCGCAGCGGCCCCAAACCCGACCATTGCGCATTTTCAGCTAAATCTCTTTGCCTGATTGGCGACTGCTGTGCAGTCGAACGGGGGCAAGCCCCCTCGCCACAAAGTAAAGGTGAGCTCAGGACCGTGCCAATTCCAGCAGTTTCTCCCGCCAGGCCGCCTTCGCCGGCAATGCCAGGAAGAACGCATTCAACAGCGACGCCCGCGCCGGATAGCTGAACGGCTCGCCGCTCAATTCCAGCACTTCCCCGCCCGCACCTTCCAACACACCTTGCGCCGCCGCCGTGTCCCACTGGGAAGTCGGTGCCAGGCGCGGATAGCAATCCGCCGCCCCTTCGGCCAGCAGGCAAAACTTCAGCGAACTGCCGATATTGGCCAGTTGCAGCTCGCCAAGGCTGGCGCTCAACCCGGCCAGCAATCGCTCTTGCTCCGGACTCGAATGACGACGGCTGGCCACCACGGTGAACGACTCGCCGGGCGCTAACGCATCACGCACCTTGATCGCCACGGGCGTGCCACCTTTATCGCCACGCCAGGCGCCGAGTCCCGCACCACCGACGTAAAAACGCCCGTTGGTCGGCATCGACACCACACCGAACACCACCCGACCGTTTTCGATCAGGGCGATGTTGACGGTGAACTCTTCGCTGCCGCTGATGAACTCCTTGGTGCCATCCAGCGGATCGACCAGCCACCAGCGCTGCCATCCGGCCCGCACGTCTTGGGGAATGTTGGCGTCTTCCTCGGAAAGCACCGGGATGCTCGGATCAAGCGCCGTCAACCCGGCCAGAATCAAGTGGTGCGCAGCCAGGTCGGCAGCGGTCACCGGCGAGTCATCAGCCTTCGCCGTGACGGCCGTGCCTGTGCGCCAGAACGGCAGGATCGCCTCACCGGCCTGCAAGGCCAGCTCAATGACCGGCGCCATCAACGGATGCGGGAAATTCATGGCTGGAACGCTCCGCGCTGAGTCAACAGGTCTCGGGCCAGGTACAGCGCCGCCAAGGCGCGGCCTTCGGTAAATTGCGGGTTTTGCGCCAGCGCCGAGAGCTCACGCAGATTGACCCTGTCCACCCGCATCGGCTCTGGCTCGTCGCCTTCCAGACGCTCTTCGTAGAGGTCGGTAGCCAGCACTACCTGGATCTTCTGGCTCATGTAGCCGGGGGACAGCGACAACTCGGTCAGGTGCTCCAGTTGCCGCGCGCCAAAACCGGCCTCTTCCTTGAGCTCGCGCTCGGCCGCCGCCAGCACGTCTTCGCCCGGCTCGATCAAACCCTTGGGCAATGACATTTCATATTCATCCGTGCCGCCGCAATACTCCTCGACCAGCACCGCATGCTCGGCATCGAGCATCGCCACGATCATCACCGCGCCGTACCCGGCACCCTTGCCGACCAGGCGTTCATACGTGCGCTCCACGCCATTGGAAAAGCGCAGCTTCAGCTCTTCCACGCAGAACAATCGACTGGTGGCGACAATTTCGCGGGCGAGTATGGTGGGTTTCTGGCGCATGCAAAGCTCCTTGGCGTGAACGCGCTACTATAACGCGGCTTTCCCGATTGTTTACGCCAGAAATCTTTCTACTGCCCGAGACGTTGCCATGCCTTCATTACCCTGGTCCGACATCGATACCGTTCTGCTGGACATGGACGGCACGCTGCTGGACCTGCATTTCGACAACCACTTCTGGATGGAGCACCTGCCCCAGCGCTACGCCGAACTGCACGGGGTCAGCCGGGCCATGGCCGAGATGGAATTGCAGCCGTTGTTCGAGCGCAATGCCGGCCAGTTGCAGTGGTACTGCCTGGACTTCTGGAGCGCCGAACTGAAACTGTCGGTGCGCGACCTGAAACTGGAAACCGCGCATCTGATAGCCCTGCGCCCGGATGCCGACACCTTTCTGTCGGCGATCAAACGGGCCGGCAAGCGCGTGGTGCTGATCACCAATGCTCATCGGGACGCGCTGTCGTTGAAGCTGGAAAAAATCGAACTGGCGCCCTACTTCGAGCGTTTGATCAGCTCCCATGACTACGGCTTTCCCAAGGAAAATCCGCAGTTCTGGGATGCGCTGCAAGCCGATATCGATTTCGATCCGGCGCGCAGCCTGTTCATTGACGACACCCTGCCGATCCTGCGCAGTGCACGGGACTTTGGCGTGGCGCATTTGCTGGCAGTGCGAGAGCCGGATAGCCGCAAGGGACCGAAGGATACGGCGGAGTTCGCGGCGGTTGGGGATTATCGGGATTTGATTGCAGGGCTCTAGACCGAGTTGCCTGCTATCGCGAGCAAGCTCGCTCCCACAGGATCTGCGTCGTTCGCAACCTTCGTGATCGACTCAGATCCTGTGGGAGCGTGGCTTGCCCGCGATGGCCATCACGCGGTTTGACGACTTACTCAGGAATCCGCAATGACTGCCCCGGATAGATCTTGTCCGGGTGCGACAGCATCGGTTTGTTGGCTTCGAAAATCTTGTTGTACTTGTTGGCGTCGCCGTACACGCGCTTGGAAATCGCGCTGAGGGTGTCGCCCTTCACCACGGTGACAAACACTGCCGCCTTCACTACCGGTCCGGTCACGGTGATCTGATCATCCACGCTGCCCACCCCGGCGATGTTGCCCACCGCCAGCAGGATCTTTTCCTTCTCTTCCTGGCTGGCGACTTCACCGGTCACCGTGACCTTGTCGCCATCGACCGTCGCCTGCACATTCGGGTTGCCCAAGCCGACCTTGCTGATGTGCGCCTTCAACTGCTCACTGGCATTGGCGTTACCTGGCGTCAGCAAATCCAGCAATTTTTCGCCTGCTTCCTTCACAAAGCTCAAAAGACTCATGGTGCACTCTCCTTGGGTTTCGGGTTCCAGACATCAGAGCCTAGACCACGGTCGTCACCTACGAATCCAACCCGACCAATGACCCCGCTTGCGATAGAATCCGCACCTTCCCAACCCCTGGAGCGCAGATGGACATCAAGCAGCTGAAATTCCTCATCGCGCTCGACGAAACCCGCCATTTCGGCCAGGCCGCCGCACGCTGCCACATCACCCAGCCGACCCTGTCCATGCGCCTGCGCAGCCTCGAAGAAGAACTCGACCTGCCGCTGGTCAATCGCGGCCAACGCTTCGAAGGCTTCACCGCACCGGGCGAACGGGTGCTGGCCTGGGCGCGCACCGTACTGGCGGCCTATGACGGCTTGTACGCCGAGGCAGCCGCCTGTCGCGGCAATCTGGTCGGCACCTTGCGCCTGGGCGTAGTGCCGTTGTCGAGCTTCGATCCGCTGCCACTGATGCAACGCTTGCACGCCGAACACCCGAATCTGCGCTTCGAACTCTCGGCCCTGAGTTCCGAACAGATCCTCGAGCAACTGGCGAACAATCGCCTGGATCTGGGCGTGTCATACCTGGAACGCCTGGATGCCGAACACTTCGACTCCCTGGCCTTCAGCGAAACCCGCATGGGTCTGCTCTACGATCAACGCTTCTTCACCTTTGGCGAAGCGCCATTGAGTTGGGAATCGTTGATCGAACTGCCGCTGGGCATGCTCACCAGTGGCATGCACTTTCGCCAGTCCATCGACCACAACTTCCACAGCCGTGGCTTGACCCCGCAGCCGTTGTTGCAGACCGATGCCGTGCACCAACTGTTACAAGCCGTGCACGGCGGCTTGTGTTGCGCCGTGATGCCATTGGACGGCGGCCTCGAAGGCCTGACCGAGCATTTGCGCCTGCAGCCGATTGAAAACGCCCAGACTCTTGGCCGCCTGGGGCTGATCATGCGTCGCAGCGCACCGCGCTCGGCGCTGGCAGAAGCCTGTTTTGCCCTCTATCAGCAATCGCTGATTGGCGGTTGATCGACGGCATCTATCGGCAGATCAGTATTAGCGATTAGACGCGACAAGTTGCCGCGCCTAGTCTTAAAGCTGATCAAACCGTCGGTGATGCCATGAACACCAAGCGCCCTGCATGCGCGGCGCCTGCCCTCGAAACGCCCGCGCCCGCCGCAAGCCAGACGTACAGCTATAGCAATCTCGAATACTCCGAATCGGCCAGCACCGCGCTGGCAGAGGAAGTCGCGCTGGCGATTGCCTTCAACGGCATCAGCCAGGCGGTCATGCTGGTCACGCCCACGGACCTGGAAGATTTCATCGTCGGCTTCAGCCTGGGCAGCGGCATCATCCAGGACGCCACGGACATCTACGACCTGCAACTCAGCGGCTCGGGGTCGGCGCAATACGCGCAAGTGACCATCGCCAACCGCGCGTTCTGGAACCTCAAGCAGCAGCGCCGACAACTGGCAGGCACCAGCGGTTGCGGGTTGTGCGGCGTGGAAGCGGTCGAGCAGGCGTTGCCGGACCTTCAGGTATTGCCTGGCGCCCCGTTGCCGCCGATCGAATGGCTTGATGGCCTGCGCGAGCGCATCGGCGCCTTCCAGCCCTTGGGCCAGCATTGCGGCGCGGTGCATGCGGCAGTGTTCATGAACGACAAGGGTGAGTTGTTGCTGGGCCGCGAAGACATCGGCCGGCACAACGCCCTCGACAAACTGATCGGCGGATTGATCCGCCAGAAAATCCCCACCGCTGGCGGGCTGGCGATTGTCACCAGCCGCTGCAGCCTCGAATTGATCCAGAAAGTATTGCGCGCAGGCATCCAGACCCTGGTCAGCCTGTCGTCGCCCACGGGCCTTGCCGTGCAATGGGCCCGTCGCCACAACCTCAATCTCATCCATCTGCCACAGAAGAATGCGCCGCGGGTCTACAGCCCAACGTTGGAGAATCAAGCGTGAGTCAACACCGTCAAGCCGACCAGAAACCCGTCCCTCGCTTCAAGCCCTACAAAGGCCCGGCCGGTGGCTGGGGGGCACTGATCAGCGTGGCCCAGGCCTGGTTGACCAGCGACAACGCGCTGAAAAACCTGCGCATCATGCTCAAGACCAACCAGAACGGTGGCTTCGACTGCCCGGGTTGCGCCTGGGGCGATTCTCCGGAAAAGGGCATGGTGATGTTCTGCGAGAACGGCGCCAAGGCGGTGAACTGGGAAGCGACCAAACGCCGTGTCGATGCCAAATTCTTCGCCAAACACAGCGTCACTTCTCTGCTGGAACAAAGTGACTATTGGCTCGAATACCAGGGCCGCCTGACCGAGCCGATGAGCTACGACGCCGAGACTGATCGCTACAAGCCGATCAGTTGGGACGACGCATTCGCCCTGATCGCCAGGCATCTGAACGGCCTGTCGAGCCCCGATCAGGCCGAGTTCTACACCTCGGGCCGGGCGAGTAACGAAGCGGCGTACCTCTATCAGCTGTTCGTGCGCGCCTACGGCACCAACAACTTCCCCGACTGCTCGAACATGTGCCACGAGGCCAGCGGTGTCGCGTTGTCGCAAAGCGTCGGGGTCGGCAAAGGCACCGTGACCTTCGACGACTTCGAACACGCCGATGCAATTTTCGTCTGGGGTCAGAACCCCGGCACCAACCACCCACGGATGCTCGAACCACTGCGCGAAGCGGTGAAACGCGGCGCTCAAGTGGTGTGCATCAACCCGCTCAAGGAGCGGGGCCTGGAGCGCTTCCAGCATCCACAGCACCCGATCGAAATGCTGATAAACGGCTCCGAGCCGACCAACACTGCGTTCTTCCGCCCGGCCCTGGGCGGCGACATGGCGATCATGCGCGGCATGGCGAAATTCCTCCTGCTGTGGGAACGCGACGCACAGAAAACCGGTGTCCCGGCGGTGTTCGATCACGACTTCCTCAACGAGCACAGCGTCAACGTGCTGGATTACCTGGCCGTCATCGACGACACCCCGTGGGAGCAGATCGTCGAGCAGTCCGGCCTGAGCCTGGTAGAAATCGAGCAAGCGGCGCGCATGTACGTCAAGGGCAAGAACGTCATCATGTGCTGGGCCATGGGCATCACCCAGCATCGTCATTCGGTGGCGACCATCCAGGAAATCGCCAACCTGATGCTGCTGCGCGGCAACATCGGCCGGCCGGGTGCAGGCCTGTGCCCGGTGCGTGGCCACAGCAACGTGCAGGGTGACCGGACCATGGGCATCAACGAACGCCCTCCTGTCGCGTTCCTCGATGCCCTGGAGCGTCGCTTCCAGTTCAAGGTGCCACGCGGCAACGGCCACAACGTGGTCGAAGCGATTCATGCGATGGCTGAAGGCCGGGCTAAAGTCTTCATCGGCCTGGGCGGCAACTTCGCTCAGGCCACGCCGGACAGCGCGCGCACGTTCCAGGCCCTGCAAAACTGCGACCTGACCGTGCAGATCAGCACCAAGCTCAACCGCAGCCATTTGACCCATGGCAAGGACGCGCTGATCCTGCCGTGCCTGGGCCGCACCGACATCGATATCCAGACCCAAGGCCCGCAAGCGATAACCGTCGAAGACTCGTTCAGCATGGTCCACGCCTCCAATGGCCAGCTGCAGGCGCTGTCGAACCAGATGCGCTCGGAACCGGCGATCCTGGCCGGCATCGCCGCCGCAACCCTGGGCAGCCACCCGGTGGACTGGAACTGGCTGGTGGCCGACTACAGCCGCATCCGCGACCTGATTGCCGAGACCATTCCCGGCTTCAAGGACTTCAACGAGAAGATCAAAAACCCTGGCGGTTTCTACCTGGGCAACAGTGCCGGCGCACGCAAGTGGAACACCGCTTCGGGCCGGGCCAATTTCCGCTCGAACGCGCTGCCCAAAGACCTGGTGCACGAACGCACCCGCGCCACCGGAGTACTGCCGGACCTGATCATGCAATCGATGCGTTCCCACGATCAGTACAACACCACTATCTATGGCCTCAACGACCGTTATCGCGGCGTGAAGGGTCAGCGGGATGTGTTGTTCGTCAACGAAGCCGACCTCATTCGCCTGGGCTTCAAGCCGGGGCAAAAGGCGGACATCGTTTCGCTCTGGGACGATGGCGTTGAACGTCGGGTAAAAGGCTTCACGCTGCTGGCGTTTGATATCCCGGCCGGGCAAGCGGCTGCCTACTATCCGGAAGTGAACCCGTTGGTGCCGCTGGAAAGCACCGGCGATGACAGCCATACGCCGACGTCGAAATTCGTGGCGATCCGGTTGGAAGCGGCGAGTGAGACCGGGTTGATCATGGCCAGGTCGGCGTAATACGTTGTCTGAACTGGCCCCATCGCGAGCAAGCTCGCTCCCACATTTGATCTTCAGTGGACATAGCTTTTGTGTTCGACCTCGATCCACTGTGGGAGCGAGCCTGCTCGCGAAGGCGTCGGCCGATTCACCCTATGAACGACTCCGTTCGAATACTTTCCTTTCGCCCACAAAAAAGGCCGTTCTCTGATGAAAACGGCCTTTGCGAAGTAGTAAAAGACCGGCAAAAAAACGTTAAGTTCCGTCCAAAAAACAGTAACTTGCAATATTGTATACAAGTCGTGTTATTCGTCGGATTTCGATTGTCACGCCCATTCCAGAGCCTCAGGATCGCGCCGTCATCCCCTTGAGGTTCCTCCATGAAGTTCTCCTCGATTCTCTTGTTGTCCCTTGGCCTGGTCAGCGGTATCGCATCTGCTGGCGGCACCACCGAAGCCGGTGTAGGCGGCGCATTGGGCGGGGTTCTAGGCTCGGTCGTCGGTCAGTCGTTAGGCGGCAGCACAGGTTCCACCATCGGCGCGGCCCTGGGTGGCGCGGGTGGTAGCGCCGTCGGCGCAAACAAACACAGCCGTGGCGAAGCCGCCCTTGGCGGTGCGTTGGGCGCAGCAGGCGGTAACGTGGTCGGCCGCAGCATGGGCGGCACCACCGGCAGCTTGATCGGCGCTGCAGCAGGCGGCGGCGCCGGTGGCGCGCTGGGTAACTACATGGGCAAAGAGTACGATCATGATGACGACGACGATCGTCGTTCGTATCGCGGCCATGGTGATCGTCGTTACTACCGTGACGGCCATCCGGGCCGTGGTCATGCCTATGGCCATCGCAAGAAGCACCACAAGTACTACCGCGACTAAGGCCTCGAGCGCCTCGCTGGTAAGTACAACAAAAATCGCAGCCCATGGGCTGCGATTTTTTTTGCCTTACTGAACCACCAGACGCTCCAGCGCCCCGCGCAACCCTGCAGGAATCGCCACAGGTTGATTCGACGCACGATCGACAAACACATGCACGAAGCGCCCCGCCGCACAGGCCTCGTCTTCCCCTTGCTTGAACACGGCCAGTTCGTATTGCACCGAGCTGTTGCCCAACTTGCCCACCCGCAGACCGATCTCGATGCGGTCCGGGAAAGCAATGGAAGCAAAGTAATCACAGGAGGAGCTCACCACGAACCCCACCACCTCACCGTCATGGATATCCAGGCCGCCGACTTCGATCAGGTAAGTGTTCACCGCCGTATCGAAGAAGCTGTAGTAGGTAACGTTGTTGACGTGACCGTAAGCGTCGTTGTCGTGCCAGCGGGTGGTGATGGGCTGGAAGTGCGGATAGTCGGTGCGTTGGGGCATCAGTGTTGATTCCTGGAGTGGGTTCGCCAGTCTAAGGCGAAAACCGCGTTATCGTTCTTCGCGAGCAAGCCCGCTCCCACATTTGATCTTCGGTGAACACAGATTTTGCGTACGACCGATATCCAATGTGGGAGCGGGCTTGCTCGCGAAGGCGCCCTTGCAGGCGCCGCATCAATCACTTGTCAGCGAAGCCCTTGCCAGCCGCCGCCAGCTCCCCAATCACCCGCGCCGGACTCCAGTGATCACCCTGACGCGTCTCAAGGTCGATCAAGCGCCGGTGAATGTCCGCCAACCCTTGCTGATCCGCCCAGGCCATCGGCCCGCCCTTGTCCGCCGGGAAACCGTATCCGTTGAGGTAGACCAGATCGATATCGTGAGCCGACCCGGCGATGCCTTCCTGAAGGATCTTCGCGCCTTCGTTGACCAGTGCCAGCAAGCAGCGCTCGAGAATCTCCTCCGGGTCGATCACGCGACGGTGGAACCCCAACCTTTCGCTGACTTCCAGCACCAGCGCATCCACCTGCGGATCATGTTCGGCCTGGCGACTGCCCGGCTCATAGTGGTAATAGCCATTACCACTCTTCTGACCAAAGCGCCCCATCTCGCACAGTCGGTTATCCACCTGAACCTCTGGCGCGTCCTGCCCGACACCGGACAGTTGCCGGGCGCGCCATTGCAGGTCGACGCCCACCACGTCGAACATGCGGAACGGCCCCATGGCAAAACCGAAGGCTTGCAGCGCTGCGTCCACCTGGTAGGGATAAGCGCCTTCGAGCAGCATTTTTCGCGCTTCGAGCACATAGGTATTGAGCATGCGGTTGCCGATGAAACCGTCGCAATTGCCCGACACCACACTGACCTTGCCCATGCGTTGGCCGAGCGCCAGTGCCGCGTCGAGCACCGCTGGTGCAGTCTGCGCGCCACGGACGATTTCCAGCAGTTTCATGATATGCGCCGGGCTGAAGAAGTGCAGGCCCAGCACTTGCTGCGGCCGGCGTGTGACCGCGGCGATGGCATCGATGTCCAGCGCCGAAGTATTGCTGGCCAGAATCGCCTCAGGTTTGAGCAGGCCATCGAGCTCGCGGAAAATTTTCTGCTTGAGCTCAAGGTTTTCGTACACCGCTTCGATGACCAGGTCGACATCGCGGATGGCCACATAACCATCCGCCGCCGTAACGCGCGCGATACGGGCATCGGCTTCGCCCTGATCAATGCGGCCCTGACGCACGCTGTGGGCATAGGTGTCCGCCACGGTGGCCAGCGCTTGCTCCAGCATTTGCGGATTGTTGTCGACCCACTGCACGGCCACTCCGGCGTTGGCCAGGCACATGACAATGCCACGGCCCATGGTGCCCGCGCCGATGACGGCGGCGCGCTGAATATTCGACGGTGTCTGGCTCATGTTTTGTTCTCTTGTTGGCGATCCGAAGACAGCCACCACCATAGTCAGCCACCGGCTTTTTTTGAAATTTATTCCTGTGATGAGCAACATTCAGCGGATGGATGTAGCCCTGCCAGGCACTGAGTTCCCTGTGGGAGCGAGCTTGCTCGCGATGGCGGTGTGTCAGTCGCCATCAATGTTGAATGTGCCAGCCTCATCGCGAGCAAGCTCGCTCCCACAGGTTTTTGGTTCAGCCGGCAAGATGTTGCTCTGCCCAACTGCGCACCCCGGCATACGGATAATCTTCCAGCGCCGCAAACCCGAGAATCGACCGCGCCTTGAGCTTGGTGAACAACGGCACGCTGATCCCGCACAGAAACCGTGTTACGCGTTCAGCCGAGGGCACGTTGCCCGTGTGCTGCTCGTGCCTGTGGATAAAACCGCCACACAGCGCCTCGAAACTCTTATCCACAAGTGCCGGCAACTCCGGTGGTGCCGGTAGCCGCGCCACTTGCCCGTGACACACCGAACAATGTCCGCATTGCTGCGGGGCATTGTGGTCGCCGAAATACTCGGCCAGGCGATAACCCAGGCAACGGTCGGTGGCGAACAGATCCAGCATCGCGTGAATCCGCGCGATCTCGGTGCGCTCATGCCGAGTGAAATAGCCGTGCAGTTCCTCGCTCAACGCGACGTTGTCGAACCCGCTTTGCAGTACGCTGTAGACCTCGGTCATCTGCTTGCTTTCGAGCTCCACCCAACCTTTCTCCTGGAAGTAATCCAGCGCCTTGACCACCCGGCTGCGCTCGGCCTGATGCTGCTCGTACAGCGCCTCGAAATTCACCGTGGCCCAGGTCCGGGCGCGGCTGGAGGTCTGGATGATCGCAGCGACAAAATCCCTGCGCTCGCCTTCGAAACGCGCCAATAGCACCTCGGGCTCCTGCACATACTTGAAACGGTACTCGGCGTAGTACGCGTAGCGCGGGGCGATCAACCCGCGCAATTCGAGTTGCACCAGCAAGGTCTTGAGCGGCAACTGGCGAATATTGCTCTGGTCTGCCAACGGCCCCAGCAGAAACTCCCACTGCCCTTCGGTTGCGGCGGCATGCATCTCGTCAAGCACGCAACGGATGCCATCCAGCTCGGGTGTGTCGCCGTAGACGAAGTTCTCCAGCACGTTGAGGCTGTCGCGGTTGGCCAATACCAGGCAGTCCGACGGCTGCCCGTCACGCCCGGCGCGGCCGATTTCCTGGCTGTAGTTTTCGATGGATTTGGGCAGGTCGAAATGCACCACGTTGCGGATGTCGCTTTTGTCGATGCCCATGCCGAAAGCGATGGTGGCGACGATGCAATTGGATTGCCCGCCCATGAAGCGACGCTGGATCGCTTCCCGTTGCTCATGGGGCAACCCGGCGTGATAAGCCTCGGCCTGAATGCCGTTGCGGTTCAGGTGTTCGGCGATGTGCTCGGCGGTTTTCTGCAAAGTGACATAGACGATGCTCGGCTGGTCCGGACGCTGGCTCATCCATTCGACCAGGCGTCGGCGCTTGTCCACTCCGCGAACCGGTTCCACCAGCAAATTGAGGTTCGGGCGATAGAAACCGGTGGTCACCACATCGGCGGCGGCGATGGCGAATTTCGCCTGCATGTCGGCGATGACCTTGGGCGTCGCCGTTGCGGTCAACAGCAACACCTGCGGGATGTTGAACTGGCGTTGATAGTCGGGAAGCTTGAGGTAGTCCGGGCGAAAGTTATGCCCCCATTCGGAAATGCAGTGCGCCTCGTCCACCACCAGCAGCGAGATCGGTACTTGCTGTAAAAAATGCCGGAAGCGCTCGTTCTTCAGGCGCTCCACGGAGATCATCAAAATCTTCAGTTCGCCGGATTTTGCCCGGGCCATGACGTCGCTGGCGTCATCGCGGCTCTGGGCCGAATCGATACTGCCCGCCGAGATGCCGTGGCGTTGCAGGAACGCCAGTTGATCCTGCATCAACGCCAGCAAGGGTGAGACCACCAGCGTCAGGTGCGGCAGCAACAACGCCGGTAATTGGTAGCAAAGGGATTTGCCGGAACCGGTGGGGAAAATCGCTGCCGCCGAGCGCCCGGCCAGCACGGCACTGACGGCCGCCTCCTGACCGGGTCGAAATTGTGGATAACCGAAAACCTGTTCCAGGGTGTTGTGCATAAGCTGTCACTCCGTTGACTGCTGCGGAGTCAAAAGCCTGGCCGGCGATCGCAGCGAGTCGAGAAAAGGTCGGGGGCAAAAACGATACCGGATGATACAGCGGATGGCTGGAAGGGCTTGAGATCGCTTTCGCGAGCAGGCTCGCGAAGAGGCCAGCACACCCACCGCAAAACTCGAAATACCCGACAGCTTCCAAAGCCCTCTCTGCCGATACTTGCTAAACAGCGACTAATAACCCCGTAGGCATTTTTACCGGCAGCGGCTACGGCGCACAAACCTCCGAAAATGTGTAAGCCTTTTCCTCGGAACACGACAAATACCCTACAACGCCTGTCCATTTCAGCCATCTTGTCCTGCAACGCCAGGTCCTCCTATAGTTTCCGGCGCGGCTGAAAACAGTGTCTCGGCCTGCCGGGAACACTTGCCGATTTCGCACAGGACCCACTCGATGAAGAAAGCCGACACGCCGACAGCCCGCTATCACCCGCTCAAGAGCCGCTACAGCGAAACCCCAGTGCTGGTCATCGATACCGAGGCCGACCCCTACGAGATCCTCGACGCCGCCCGACAACGCATACGCGCCGCCAGCGACCTGCTCGAAACCCTTTATTGCACGTGTTTCAAACAGGCCGAAGCGAGCGACATCCCCAAGATCGTCGGCGCCCTGTACCTGCTGACCCAGGACGGCAACGACCTGCTCGACATCGCCCGGCAGCGCCTGCCGAAATTCACCGACTGAAGCCCCACCACAATCTCCTGTGGGAGCGAGCTTGCTCGCGATGAACGATAACGCGGTGAGCCTGATGAAAAACAAAATACCCGATACCCAAGAACCGCTCGAACAAGCAGCCTACGACGCATGGTTCAAAGCCCAAGTAAAAGCCGGCCTCGATGATCTCCGTCCCAGCATTCCAGATGAAGAAGCCAAACGCTTGATGGCAATCAAACGCGAAAAATTGCGCAGGCGATAAGTCCGTCAGCAACGCCCTATCAAAGCTTCGGCCCAGTCCTACAAAAGAAGACACCTTGTCGCCTATCGCATCTAACAACGAAATTTTACTGTCTCCCCATCGCTGCAAAATCAGCGATCAGGTTTGGTCACCTGAGAACAACGCACACATGTGTGCCATCATTCGCGCCGCGGACATCTATGTCCTCGTAGTGCATTGCTATGGCGGCTGTGTGCGGGACGCCTTCGGGCGAGCCGAGTTGTTGTTCTCGGTTGACCAAGCCTGCGCACAGTCCGCCTCCCATCGTTTGGTCACGGTGCTGGCGGTTTCTTAACAACAAACCGAGTAATTCATATGCAAACTCTGAATCCGTTTCCAAATCGCTACCGTCCACTCCAAACCAACCTCACCGATTCCCCGGCCCTGATCATCGACACAGAAGCCAACCCGCAAGACATCCTCGAAGCCGCCCTCCAACGCATCCGGGCCTCCAGCGAATTGCTGCAAACCCTGCACTGCCAATGCTTCAAACACGGCGACCTCGAAGACATCCCGCACATCACCCACGCCCTCTACTTGCTGACCCAGGACGGCTGCGACCTGCTCAAAGTCGCCCAACAACGCATGCTCAACTGGAAAGCTCCGGTCTGATCTTTAATGGAGATCGCTCCCACGCACTGCGCAGGAGCGATCAAGAAACAAGATTTGCTCCGTTGGAAACAAACCACTCAATGCCCTCATCGGATACAGAAGGAAACCATGAGCAGTTTTTTTGATGAGCTAATGGAAAGCGTGCAACAAATGAACGAGATCCTACGGGGTGAACGTCGGTCCTCCTTGCAAACTGAAAATGCTGAGCCGAGAGCAATCAACTCAGCCGGCCCTTCCTCTCAAGTCCGACGACCAATAAGATCCGTTAAGGACCAAACGGATCTCCCCCAATGAACCTCGCCTCCAACCTCCCCGACGACCACTTGATGCAGCAACTCATGCAACTGCTGCATGAGGAGCTTGGCTTCCCCGAGCGCAAAACCATTAGCCTCGGCACCTCGATCAATTTCGACCTGGGCTGCAACGGTGCAGACGCCCGGCATTTGATCGAAACCCTGGAAGACTACTTCGCCATCGATTTCGTGGATTTCGACAGTTATCGCTATTTCCAGCCCGACGGCTTTGACGTGAATCTAAAGCGAAAAGCCAAGGGTCGCGGCGAGAAGATGCCATTGACCATCGGCATGCTCTACCGGGCCATCAAGGCCCAACGCTGGGACACGGATGAGCTCGAAGGCCTGTAACGGCCCGACGCATTCTGACTTGCCCGCGAAACACTGAATTTTGCGCACAAAAAAGCCGCCCCGAGGGGCGGCTTTTTCATTAGCTCAATCCAGCACTTACAGCTTTGGACCAGCAGCCTTGATCGCGTCGCTCACTTCGAACTTCTTGAAGTTCTCGATGAACAGGCCGGCCAATGCTTTGGCGGCTTCGTCGTAGGCGGCTACGTCGGCCCAGGTGTTGCGTGGGTTCAGCAGGCCAGTCTCAACGCCCGGTACGGCCACTGGCACGTCGAGGTTGATGGTGTCCAGGTGCTCGGTCTCGGTACCGATCAGCGCGCCGCTCTGGATCGCTGCGATCACGGCACGAGTGGTCGGGATGTTGAAGCGTTTGCCGACGCCGTAGCCACCGCCGGTCCAGCCGGTGTTGACCAGGTAGACTTTGGAGCCGAAGCCGCGGATGCGCTTGATCAGCAACTCAGCGTATTCGCCGGCCGGACGCGGGAAGAACGGCGCGCCGAAGCAGGTGGAGAAGGTCGACTTGATGCCGCTGCCCGAACCCATTTCGGTCGAACCGACCAGGGCGGTGTAACCGGACAGGAAGTGGTAAGCCGCTTGCTCTTCGTTGAGGATCGACACTGGCGGCAGTACGCCGGTCAGGTCGCAGGTCAGGAAGATCACAGCGTTCGGCTCGCCACCGAGGTTCTTCTCGGAGCGCTTGGCAACGTGCTCCAGCGGGTAGGCGGCGCGGCTGTTCTGGGTCAGGCTGACATCGGCGTAGTCGGCATGCTTGGCGTCGTCGATAACGACGTTTTCCAATACCGCGCCGTGCTTGATGGCTTTCCAGATAACCGGCTCGTTCTTCTCGGACAGGTCGATGCACTTGGCATAGCAACCGCCTTCGATGTTGAACACCACGCCTTCGCCCCAGCCGTGCTCGTCGTCACCGATCAGGTAACGGCTTTCGTCGGCCGACAGGGTGGTTTTACCAGTGCCGGACAGACCGAAGAACAGGGTCACGTCGCCTTCTTCGCCGATGTTGGCGGCGCAGTGCATTGGCAGTACGTCGGCAGCCGGCAGCAGGAAGTTCTGCACCGAGAACATGGCTTTCTTCATTTCACCGGCGTAACGCATGCCGGCGATCAGCACTTTCTTCTGTGCGAAGTTGATGATCACGCAGCCGTCGGAGTTGGTGCCGTCACGCTCTGGCACGCACTCGAAGTTGGCAACGTTGAGGACCTGCCACTCGTCACGACCCGCCGGGTTGTACTGAGCCGGGTTGATGAACAGGCAACGGCCGAACAGGTTCTGCCAGGCAGTCTGGGTGGTCATCTTCACGGCCAGGTAGTGCTCGGAAGCCGCACCTACATGCACGTGGGAAACGAAATGCTCTTGCGCGTTGTTGAATGCCTCAACGCGAGCCCACAGGGCGTCGAACTTGTCGGCCGGGAACTTGCGGTTGATCGGGCCCCAGGCAATGGCAGCCTGGGTGCTTGGCTCTTCAACGATGAAACGGTCGACTGGCGAACGGCCGGTACGGTGACCGGTACGAACAACCAGTGCGCCGGTATCGGCAAGCTCGCCTTCACCGCGATTGAGGGCTTCTTTAACCAGATCATCAACACTCAGATCGGTGTACACGGCATTGTTGGCTTGCGTCATGAGGTTCCCCGTCGGCCAGTGGCCGAGTGCTCCAAACGTTTTTGTAGTAGAAAGTCGTGCACTACTACCGCGAAAAAAGTGGGCCGGATTATGCCAGAAAAGCCCAAAAAGAGTAGGCCCCTCCTGTCGTAACGGCGTTAATCCGGCGCAAGGCAGTGAATTTACCTGCGCTGAACCGTTTTAGTGACGGGTATCTGACGGCGTCTCGATACCCGCGCCTGCGAACAATTGAGTGACATCGGCCGCGTCAAACAGGTAGCGCTGGTTGCAGAACTGGCAATCGATTTCGATGTTGCCACCGTGTTCGTCCACCAATTGCTGCGCGTCCTCCATACCCAGACTGACCAGCGCATTGGCCGAACGTTCGCGCGAGCAACTGCAACGGAAGCGCAGCTTCTGCACATCGAACAGACGCACCTGCTCGTCGTGGTACAGGCGATGCAGCACGGTTTCGTTGTCCAGGCTCAACAGCTCATCAGCGGTCAGCGTACCGCCCAGGGTGGTGATGTGCTGCCAGCTGGCGGCGCGTTCGTCTTCGTCTTTCAAACGATCGGCCGGCAGTTGTTGCAGCAACAGGCCACGGGCACGACGACCATCGGCGTACAGCCAGAAACGCGTGCCGACTTGCTGGGACATGACGAAATAGTTGGTGAAGCATTCGGACAGGGTGGCGCCGTCGAGGTCGACGATGCCCTGGTAGCGCTGGCCCTGTTTCGGGTCGATGGTCAATGCCAGGACGCCTTCAGGCATCAGGTCGGCCAGGGTGGCATCGGCAGCGATGCGATCCGCGTCGTAACGGGCCAGGCCACGGATGTCGCGCTCGCTGGAGCACTCGATCATCAGCAGCGGGATCGGGCCTTCGGAGCGGGCTTGCAGAATCAGCAAGCCATCGAACTTCATCGTGCCGACCAGCAACGATGCGGCCGCCATCAGCTCGCCGAGCAGTTGCGCGACCGGCTGCGGGTAGGCGTGTTTGGCCAGGACTTCGGCGTAGCTGAGCTCCAACGAAACCAGCTCGCCACGGGTGTCGCTGTCATCGAAGATGAAGCGTTGTGTGAAGTCGTTATCCGCGTGATCGGTCATAGGTCTGGGTATCTGAAGTAGTGAAAATGGTTACAGGAAACAAGAAATTTACCTTGCGCGACCACTCGGGTGCGCAACGTTCAGCCATGAAAGGCATTTTATGAACAATCCGGGCCTGATCCAAGCAGGTGGAACAAGCGCTGATGGGTTCCGGGTCGTTTCCCGCCCTGCACTGCTGGCAATGTGGTTATGGCCTACAGATCAGAGACTGTGTGTGATTTTCGACGAGCGGCGATATCGTCCATGCGATGCACTGCTGGCGAAGCACAGATATGGATGCGCACCGGGTCAATTGCAAGTCTTGGCCTGAAGGCGCCGTGAAACCTGGCGAGTGTCGCGCACTCGACCGCGGGCAATCCACGCTCCCACAGAAATGACACAAACCCTTGTGGGAACGGGCTTGTCCGCGATAGCGGCCTGGCAGTCGCCCGAGAAATATCTGTATTAGTCGTCGTTACTGCTGCCACGAAACTTGAACAAATCCCGCCGCTGTTTCTTGCTTGGCTTACCGTCGGTGCTCACGCCCAGGGCTCCGGCCTTTCTTTGCGCTGCGGCCTCTTCGCGCTTGGCGATGCTGGCCAGGGTTTCGGCATACAAGGTTTGCGCCTCCGGTGCGCCGCGACGAACGATCGACAGTGCCAGGACTACCACCGTGCGCTCCTCGAAACCGGTGCGAATCACGAACTCATCGCCGATTCGTGGCTCTTTACCCGGCTTGCAGCGTTCACCCCGGCAATGCACCTTGCCGCTTTCAATCGCTGCCTTGGCCAGGGCGCGGGTTTTGTAGAATCGTGCAGCCCACAACCATTTATCGAGGCGGACTTTGTCGTCCTCTTCGTTTTTTTGTGCCATGGAATTTCCTCATTCTGAAATATTGGTGAACTGTACTACCGTTTCTGACGTACCAAGAATTTCACCGTCTCGGATTACAATGCTGACATTCCATAACCTCCTTGCGAGGCTGGAAATCCGGGCCGTAGATATCTGTCGCCTTTTAATCATTATTCTGCGTGAATACCGCGAATCCGGCCGCGTGCGGCCCGAGCGGTTTCTACCGGTTGAGCACTATTGAAGACATTTGACCATTTGACCGTTGTCGGTCTGCGCGAGTGGGTGGCGCTCCCGGATTTGGGAGTCGCGGGCCTTCGGGCAAAAATCGACACCGGTGCCAGCACCTCAAGCCTCCACGCCACCGAAATCGAGCTGTTCGAGCGCGATGGTGAGCAGTGGGTGCGTTTTACCGCCCACCTGGGTTCCGTCGTACAACTGCGCCACCGACGCTGCGAAGCACCGCTGGTGACGATGAAAACCATTAAAAGCTCAAACGGTCACGCGCAGGTGCGATACGTGATCAGCACTACCCTGGCCCTTGGTGATCGGGTCTGGCGGGTCGAGTTCACGCTCGCCTGCCGCAAGTCCATGCGTTATCGCCTGCTGCTCGGCTCCAAAGCCCTGATTCACGGCCAGTTGGTGGTCAATCCGGGCATCAAGTACGTACAAGACAAGCCGGTGTTCCCGGTATCTACCTCCTCCACAGGTGTTGCATGAAGATCGCTGTGCTGTCGCGGAATCCGCGTCTGTATTCCACCCGTCGTCTGGTCGAAGCCGGTACCGAGCGTGGCCATGAAATGGTGGTGGTCGACACTTTGCGCGCCTACATGAACATCGCCAGCCACAAGCCACAGATCCACTACCGCGGCAAACCGCTGGAGGGTTTCGATGCGGTGATTCCACGGATCGGTGCATCCGTGACCTTTTATGGCTGTGCAGTGCTGCGCCAGTTCGAAATGATGGGGGTATTTCCGCTCAACGAATCGGTGGCCATTGCCCGTTCCCGGGACAAGCTGCGTTCGCTGCAATTGTTGTCCCGTCGCGGAATCGGCTTGCCGGTGACCGGGTTTGCCCACTCCCCCGATGACATTCCCGACCTGATCGAAATGGTCAACGGCGCGCCGTTGGTGATCAAGGTGCTGGAAGGCACCCAAGGCATCGGCGTGGTGCTGTGCGAAACCGCCACGGCCGCGGAATCGGTGATCGAGGCGTTCATGGGCCTCAAGCAGAACATCATGGTTCAGGAGTACATCAAGGAAGCCGGTGGTGCGGACATTCGCTGCTTCGTCGTCGGCGACAAGGTGATTGCAGCGATGAAGCGCCAGGCCAAGCCCGGCGAATTTCGCTCCAACCTGCATCGCGGTGGCAGCGCGAGCCTGATCAAGATCACCCCGGAAGAGCGCATGACGGCGTTACGTGCGGCGAAGGTCATGGGGCTGGCGGTGGCAGGCGTCGACATCCTGCGCTCCAACCACGGGCCGTTGGTGATGGAAGTTAACTCGTCGCCGGGTCTGGAGGGAATTGAGACCACCACCGGGAAGAATGTGGCGGGGATCATCATTGAGCATCTGGAGAAGAATGGTGGGCCGAATATGACTCGGACCAAAGGGAAGGGTTAAACCTCAAGCCTTGTGGCGGCAGGGATGCCGCCATCGCGAGCAAGCTCGCTCCCACAGGGTTTTAGCCAAAATCACTGTGGGAGCGGGCTTGCCCGCGAAGGGGCCGTCAGCTCCACTGAAAAATCAGGCCTTAAACGGCATCCCGCGGCAGCAGCAACCCCAACGGCAACCGCACCCGCGCTTCCAGCCCACCGCCCGAGCGGTTACGCAGCTCAACGTTGCCGCCATGCATCGAGGCAATCCGCTTCACGATCGCCAACCCCAACCCGGTGCCCTTGCCACCCCGGGCACGGTCACCGCGGGTGAACGGGTTGAAAATCGCCTCCAGCTCCGAAGGATCGATCCCGGCACCACGGTCCATGACACTCAGCACTACATACGGTGCGCTGGTATCCCCGGATACATACGCCGCCACCTCCACACCGCTGCCGGCATGATGCAGCGCGTTGCCGATCAGGTTGTTCAACAGTCGCTTCATCGATACCCGACGCAGCGGAAACGGCTGGATAGGCTCCAGGCGCAGCCGCACTTTTTCTTCGCTCTGGTTATACGGCGCGGCAACTTCACGGACCAGGTCGCTCAGGTCGACCTCTTCCACCGACTCGTCGCGCCCGTCACGAATGAACGCCAGGAACTGATCGAGAATCGCATCCATGTCTTCGATGTCACGCACCATGTCGTCGGTCAGGTCCGTGTGATCGCCCATCAGCTCCAGGGACAGACGCAATCGCGTCAACGGCGTGCGTAAATCATGGGAAACCCCGGCCAGCATCAGTTCACGCTCGCGACCGGCCTGTTCGACGTCTTCAGCCATCTGGTTGAAGGCGCGGTACACCTCGGTCATCTCGCTCGGCGTATCGCTGATTGGCAGGCGCACACTGCGGCCCTGGCCAAGTTGCCGCGCGGCATACACCAGACGCTTCAAAGGTTGGTTGAGCTGGCTGACGAAGATCCAGGCCGAAGCGGTGGACAGCAGGCCAATAGCGAGGAACCAGCCCAGCACGTTCCAGATTTTCTGGCCGCGCAACGGATGAGGATAAAGCGGTACTTTCAGCCAGCCATCACCCAGGCTTGGCGCCCGGACCCACAGCGCCGGTGGCGAATGCATGCGCAGCCGGACCTCAGTGTCGGCACCCAGCTCCGCCTGCATCTGCCGCTGGTAGATCTCGCTGTAAGGCCAGTGCTGTTCGCCTTCCGGCACGCCGGCACCCACCACCCGGATCAAGGTCGCGGCCTCGGCGATCTTGCCGCGGTTTTCTTCATCGGCAGCCCAATAGGCGCGCAGCGTCAGGGCGACACCGTGGCTGTACTGGCGGTCCACCAGCACGTCTTCGTTCATCAGCAGATAAACCAGGGTCAGCGCCTTGGAGAAGAGTACGACGATGAGCACCAGCCAAAGGGTGCGGGAGAAGAAGCTCTGGGGAAACCAAACGGGGGTTTTCATGGATAACCGTTAAACACTTGCAGGAGCGAGCGATGCTCGCATATTGCGGATCGCGAGTCTGCGGACAGGATCGATTGATCCGATGTCCGCGTGACCCGCTCCTACAAATCGCCAATCACTTGGTGGCGGTACCATCCGGTACAAACACGTAACCCACGCCCCAGACAGTCTGGATGTAACGCGGTTTGGACGGATCGGGCTCGATCATTCGGCGCAGACGGGAAATCTGCACATCGATGGAACGCTCCAGGGCATCCCACTCGCGGCCACGGGCCAGGTTCATCAATTTGTCGCGGGTCAGCGGTTGACGCGCGTTCATCACCAGGGCCTTGAGTACAGCGAACTCACCGGTGGTGAGCATGTGCACTTCTTCGCCGCGCTTGAGCTCGCGGGTAGCCAGGGACAATTCATAGTCACCGAAGGTCACGCTTTCGTCTTCGCTGCCTGGCGCGCCCGGCACCGGAGCCGACTGGCGACGCAGGACCGCTTTGACGCGAGCCATCAGCTCATCGGGGTTGAACGGCTTGGCCAGGTAATCGTCGGCACCCAGCTCCAGGCCCTTGATGCGGCTCAGCTCATCGCCCTTGGCGGTCAGCATGATGATCGGAATCTGGTTGTTCGCGCCGCGCAGACGGCGGCAGGCGGTCAAGCCGTCTTCACCGGGCAGCATCAGGTCGAGTACGACCAGGTTGAACACTTCGCGCGCCAGCAGGCGATCCATTTGCTCAGTGTTCGGTACGGCGCGGGCGCGGTAGCCCTTGCTGACGAAAAAACGCTCCAGCAGGCTGCTGAGCCCAGGATCGTCGTCAACAATAAGAATTTTTTCGCCTTCAGCAGTTTGTGCAGTGCTGCTCATTGGATGCTCCTTTGATCTCGGCGCGCATTATGGCGTAGCTGCCGTTATACGCACCGTGTGCATTGTTAGCAGATTTTTCCTTTAGTGCCAGAAAACCGGCCATTTCACCTGCAACCTGCGATGTCCCCGAATGCCGGAACGCTGGTTATAATGCGCGGCCTTTTGTGTCAGGCAACATCAGACAGGTACTACAGACGGACACCATTTTTTTTCATGGCGCCGGCAGTAATTGTTCGATTTCACGGGTCAACGGGATACCTTTTGATCCAGGTAGCGGCGCAGGCCAGGCCGCTCAACCAGACTCGCCCAGGCCCTATCTCTGCGCCTGCGAGCCTGCTTTCACAATTTGTCAGGTGGTTTTATGGACAGCATCAACAGCCGCATCGCCGAGGAACTCGGTGTACGCCCACAACAGGTCGAAGCGGCCGTCGCGCTACTCGATGAAGGCTCTACCGTTCCCTTCATCGCCCGTTACCGGAAAGAAGTGACCGGCAGCCTCGACGATACGCAATTGCGTCATCTGGAAGAGCGCCTGCGCTACCTGCGAGAACTCGACGAACGGCGTATCAGCATCCTCGCCAGCATCCAGGAGCAGGGCAAGCTGACCCCGCAACTTGAACGCGACATCAAGCTCGCCGACACCAAGACCCGTCTCGAAGACTTGTACCTGCCGTACAAGCAGAAGCGCCGCACCAAGGGCCAGATCGCCCTCGAAGCAGGCCTGGGCGAGCTGGCCGACGGCCTGTTCAACGACCCGTCCCTGAGCCCGGAAACCGAAGCCGCACGCTTCATCGACGCGGAAAAAGGCGTGGCCGATGTGAAGGCTGCCCTCGAAGGCGCCAAGTACATCCTGATGGAACGCTTCGCCGAAGACGCCGGCCTGCTGGACAAGCTGCGCAGCTACCTCAAGCAGGAAGCCACCCTCAGTGCCCGCGTGATTGCCGGCAAGGAAGAGGAAGGCGCCAAGTTCCGCGATTACTTCGAACACGACGAACCGCTCAAAAGCATGCCGTCGCACCGCGCGCTGGCGATTTTCCGTGGTCGCAACGAAGGCATCCTCAGCTCCGCGCTGAAAGTTGGCGACGAACTGCCGGGCAGCATGCACCCGTGCGAAGGCATGATCGGCCAGCAATTCGGCATCCAGAACCAGAACCGCGCCGCCGACAAATGGCTGGGTGAAGTGGTGCGCTGGACCTGGAAGGTCAAGCTCTACACCCACCTGGAGACTGACCTGTTGGGTGAGCTGCGCGATGGCGCGGAAACCGAAGCGATCAACGTATTCGCCCACAACCTGCACGACCTGCTGCTGTCGGCCCCAGCCGGCCCGCGCGCCACTTTGGGTCTCGACCCGGGCCTGCGCACCGGTTGCAAGGTCGCCGTGGTCGACTCGACCGGCAAGCTGCTGGATCACGCCACGGTTTACCCGCACGTGCCGCACAACAAGTGGGACCAGACCCTCGCCGTGCTCGCCGCCCTGTGCGCCAAGCACTCGGTGGACCTGATCGCCATCGGCAACGGTACCGCCAGCCGCGAAACCGACAAGCTGGCCGCTGAACTGATCAAAAAATACCCAGCCATGAAGATGACCAAGGTCATGGTTTCCGAGGCCGGCGCATCGGTTTACTCCGCCTCGGAACTGGCTTCCAAGGAATTCCCGGATCTGGACGTGTCGATCCGTGGCGCCGTGTCGATTGCCCGTCGCCTGCAAGACCCGTTGGCCGAGCTGGTGAAGATCGATCCGAAATCCATCGGTGTCGGCCAGTACCAGCACGACGTGTCGCAGCTGAAACTGGCCCGTGGCCTGGATGCGGTGGTCGAGGACTGCGTGAACGCCGTCGGCGTCGACGTGAACACGGCTTCCGTGGCACTGCTGGCGCGGATCTCCGGCCTCAACGCGACCCTGGCGCAGAACATCGTCAGCCACCGCGATGAGCACGGCGCATTCAAGACTCGCGCAGCCTTGAAGAAAGTCGCGCGCCTGGGTGAAAAAACCTTCGAACAGGCCGCAGGATTCCTGCGCGTCATGAACGGCGAAAACCCGTTGGACTCCTCGGCGGTTCACCCGGAAGCCTATCCGCTGGTTCAGCGCATCGCCGCCGAAACCGACCGTGACATCCGCTCGCTCATTGGCGATGCCACGTTCCTCAAGCGTCTCGATCCGAAGAAGTACACCGATGAAACCTTCGGTTTGCCGACCGTGACCGACATCCTCCAGGAACTGGAAAAACCCGGTCGCGACCCTCGCCCCGAGTTCAAGACCGCCGAGTTCCAGGAAGGCGTCGAAGACCTTAAGGACCTGCAACTGGGCATGATCCTCGAAGGCGTGGTGACCAACGTGACCAACTTCGGCGCCTTCGTCGATATCGGTGTGCATCAGGACGGTTTGGTGCACATCTCTGCGCTTTCGGAGAAGTTCATCAAGGATCCTCGCGAAGCGGTGAAGGCCGGTGACGTGGTGAAAGTGAAGGTCATGGAAGTCGACATCCCGCGCAAACGCGTGGGCCTGTCGATGCGCATGAGCGACACTCCGGGCGAGAAAATCGACGGTGCCCGCGGCGCACGTCCGGGTTCGGCGCCACGCCAATCCCAGAACACCGCACCGCGCAAGGAAACCACGGCAGCGGCCCCGAGCAACAACGCCATGGCTTCGCTGTTCGCCAATGCCAAGCAGCTGAAGAAACGTTGATGGACATTCCCGCCGGGCTGACCGAAAGCGCGTTTTTCAAGCTGCTGGGCTGCCGCTTGCACAGCCTGGAAACCGGGGTGGCGCAAGTCGCCCTGGGGCTGGAGCCCGAGCTGCGCAATCGCGGTGGCAAGCTGCACGGCGGGGCCTTGTTCAGCCTGGTGGACATTGCCATGGGGCTGGCCTGTTCCAGCACCCACGGCTTTGACCAGCAGAGCGCGACCATCGAGTGCAAGATCAACTACATTCGCGCCGTCTCTGACGGCGAGGTGATGTGCACGGCACGGGTGATTCATCCGGGCCGCCGCACGTTGGTGGTCGAGGCTGATGTGATGCAGGGCGACAAACTGGTCGCAAAAGCACAAGGCACGTTCGCTGTCCTGTAGCTAGTCGTCATCAAATTGAGTTAATTTCAGCGCTGTGACCACAGTGTCGGAATTTCCTGTGGGAGCGGGCTTGTGGCGAGGGGGCTTGCCCCCGTTTGAGTGCGTAGCACTCACAATATCTTGGAACATCAGAGGTTTTGGGGCTGCTTCGCAGCCCAACGGGGGCAAGCCCCCTCGCCACAGGTCCACTCCCACATCGATTGCGGCGAGATCCAAAACCAGGCGAAAACGCCAGTTTTAACTTCACCCTTGTAGACCGTCTTGCCCACCCCCATATTGGGGCGACTGACGCGTGAAGGAATCCAACTTGAGCGAACTTCTCAACCGCCGCCTGGCCCTGCTCGGCGAGCGCGCTAACCTCTCTCTGCTCGAACAGTGCCTTCACGGCATCGAACGTGAATGCCTGCGCGTGACCGATGAAGGTCGCCTGGCGCAAACGCCGCACCCGGAAGAATTGGGTTCCGCGCTGACCAATGAACAGATCACCACCGACTATTCGGAGTCGCTGTTGGAGTTCATCACCCCGGCCCTGCCCGATCCTGCCGATACGCTGGCGAGCCTGGACAGCATTCACCGCTTTGCCTACAGCAAGCTCGGCAACGAGTATCTGTGGAGCCCATCGATGCCGTGCCCGTTGCCGGCCGAGGAAGATATCCCGATCGCCTATTACGGCACGTCCAATATCGGGCAGCTCAAGTACGTCTACCGCAAGGGTCTGGCCCTGCGTTACGGCAAGACCATGCAATGCATTGCCGGCATCCACTACAACTTTTCCCTGCCGGAAAAACTCTGGCCGTTGCTCAAGCAGGCCGAAGGCTTTGTCGGCACCGACCGCGACTTCCAGTCATCGTCCTATATCGCGCTGATCCGCAACTTCCGCCGCTACAGCTGGCTGCTGATGTACCTGTTCGGCGCCTCGCCGGCACTGGACGCCGGGTTCCTGCGTGGTCGTTCGCACCAGTTGGAACAACTGGACCCGCAGACCTTGTACCTGCCGTACGCCACCAGCCTGCGCATGAGCGACCTGGGTTACCAGAGCAACGCCCAGGCTGGCCTGACACCGTGCTACAACGATCTGAACAGCTACACCGACAGCCTGCGCAAAGCGGTGGCCACGCCGTATGCGCCGTACGTCGAAGTCGGCACCCACCAGGATGGCGAGTGGGTACAGCTCAACACCAACATCCTGCAGATCGAAAACGAGTACTACTCCAACATCCGCCCCAAACGCGTGACCTACACCGGCGAGCGCCCTATCCAGGCACTGATGGCCCGTGGCATCCAGTACGTCGAAGTACGCTGCCTGGACATCAACCCGTTCCTGCCGATGGGCATCGACCTGACCGAGTCACGCTTCCTCGATGCGTTCCTGCTGTACTGCGCGCTCAATGACAGCCCGCTGCTCACCAGCACCAGTTGTGGCAACGCGACTTCGAACTTCCTCAGCGTGGTCAAGGAAGGTCGCCGTCCGGGCCTGCAACTGCAACGGGATGGCCAGCCGGTCGACCTGAAGGAATGGGCCGGCGAGCTGCTGGAAAAAATCGCCCCTCTGGCGGCTATGCTCGACCAGAGCCATGGCGGCGACGCCCACAGCAAGGCGCTGGACGCCCAGATGGCCAAGGTCCAGGACCCGTCCCTGACACCGTCGGCCCAGGTGTTGGCGGCGATGGCCGAACACAAGGAAAGCTTTGCCCAGTTCTCCCTGCGCCAGAGCCAGACCCATGCCGAGTTCTTCCGCAGCGAGCCGTTGCCGGCTGAGGAACAGGCGCAGTTTGAAGAGCGGGCGCGTTCGTCGCTGGCTCAGCAGGCTGAGCTGGAGCAGAACGAAGTCGGTGATTTCGATGTGTTTGTCGGGGCGTATCAGGCGAGCATTCTGGCGATCAGTAACTAACCTTCGAAGGTCCTGCGGACCTTATCGTCGGAACGCCGCCCGGAGCAAGCTCGCTCCCACAGGGTTCAATGGTCCACTGTGGGTGCGAGCTTGCTCGCGATGACCGCATAGCGGTCGCTCCTCAAGTAGTCCTCTCATAAGCTAATTCGAAAAAGTTATTTATTTTCGAATTCTTAGATCATTTAGTCTCTTTCTCACGCCGACACTCGGTCGCCTGACAAGGAGCTTTCTGATGAAACTGACTTTCCCTCTACGCTTGCTGGCGGCCGCGTCCTTGGCTACCGCGAGTTTTTTTGCCCAGGCGGCCGACTTCACCGTCGCCTACCAGACCACCGTTGACCCGGCGAAAGTCGCCCAGGCTGACGGCGCCTACGAAAAGGCCACCAAGGCCGATATCAGCTGGCGCAAATTCGACAACGGTGCCGATATCATCGCCGCCATCGCCTCTGGTGACGTGCAGATCGGCTACCTCGGTTCCAGCCCCCTGACCGCCGCCATCACTCGCAAAGTCCCGGTAGAAACCTTCCTCATCGCCACCCAGATCGGCGCCGCCGAAGCCTTGGTCGCCCGCGACGGTTCCGGGATCAAGACCCCGCAAGACCTGATCGGCAAGAAAATCGCCGTGCCGTTTGTATCCACCGGCCACTACAGCCTGCTCGCCGCGCTGAAGCACTGGAACATCGACCCGTCGAAAGTCACCGTTCTCAACCTGGCTCCACCCGCGATCATTGCCGCCTGGAAACGCGGTGACATCGACGCCACGTACGTTTGGGATCCGGCCCTCGGTGTCGCCAAGGAAAACGGCAAAGTGCTGATCACCTCCGGCGAGCTGGCCAAGTTCGGCGCACCGACTTTCGATGCCTGGATCGTGCGCAAGGATTTCGCCGAGAAGCACCCGGAGATCGTCACCGCGTTCGCCAAAGTGACTCTGGACGCCTACGCCGATTACCGCAAAGACCCGCAAGCCTGGCTCGCCAATCAGGGCAACGTCGACAAGCTGGTAAAGCTGTCTGGAGCCAAGGCCAGTGACATTCCATTGCTGCTGCAAGGCAACGTCTACCCGCTGGCGGCTGACCAGGTGCTCACCCTCGGCGCGCCGACCACCAAAGCCATCACCGACACCGCGGCGTTCCTCAAGGAACAAGGCAAGGTCGAGGCCGTGCTGCCGGACTACGCGCCGTACGTCAGCGCCAAGTTCATCACCAACTGATCGGGAGTCAACGCGATGGCCTTGCTACAGCTGGAGCGCATCAGCGCACAGTACCCCGGCAACCCGGAACCGGTGTTGGCGGATATCTCCCTGAGCCTGGGCCCCCGGCAATTGCTGGTCGCCCTCGGCCCGTCCGGCAGTGGCAAGACTTCGCTGTTGAACCTGATTGCCGGTTTCGTCGAACCCAGCGCCGGGCGCATCACCCTCGACGGCGTGCCCGTCAAAGGCCCGAGTGCCGAGCGTGGCGTGGTGTTCCAGGACGACGCGCTGCTGCCATGGCAAGACGTGCTGGCCAACGTCGGGTTCGGCCTGGAGCTGGCCGGTATCGCCCGGGAAAAACGCGAAGCTCGCGCCAGGGAAATGCTCGCCCTGGTCGATCTGTCCGGTTTTGAACAGCGCCGCATCTGGCAGCTTTCGGGCGGCCAGAAGCAGCGTGTCGGCCTGGCTCGCGCCCTCGCCGCCGACCCGCGCGTGTTGCTGATGGACGAACCTTTCGGCGCCCTCGACGCCTTCACCCGCGAGCAGATGCAGGAGCTGTTGCTGCAGGTCTGGCAACGCACCGCCAAGCCGGTGTTCCTGATCACCCACGACATCGAAGAAGCCGTGTTCCTCGCCACCGACCTGATTCTGTTGGCGCCCAACCCGGGGCAAATCGTCGAACGCCTGAGCCTCGATTTTGGTCAGCGTTATGCCGCCGGTGAGTCGGCCCGCTCGATCAAGTCCGACCCGCGTTTTATCGAAACCCGCGAACACGTACTCGCCAAAGTGTTCTCCCAACGCAGCGCCGCCCAGCGGCAGGAGCGCGCATGAGCAGTTACGAAATTCCCGTCGCGGCGATAACGCCAGGCTCAGCCGTAATTCCGGCAAGTCGCCGTTTGAGCACTCGCTGGATCAGTGTGCTGACGCTGGTCGTTCTCGTTGCTATTTGGTGGGCCGTGACGGCGACCGGCTTGATCGAGCCGCTGTTCCTGCCACCACCTTCCGCCGTGCTGCAAAAAGGCTGGCTACTGGCGACCTCGGGTTATATGGATTCAACCCTGTGGCAGCACCTGGGCGCGAGTCTGAGCCGCATCGGCCTGGGCCTCGGCTTTGCGATCCTCACCGCCGTGCCGGTGGGAATCGCCATCGGCGCCAACCGTATCGCCCGTGGTGTGCTCGACCCGCTGATCGAGTTCTACCGGCCGATTCCTCCGTTGGCTTATCTGCCACTGATCGTGATCTGGTGCGGCATCGGTGAATTGTCGAAAGTGCTGCTGATCTACCTGGCAATCTTCGCCCCGATTGCCATTGCCACCGCCACCGGTGTGCGCACGGTCGACCCGGCCAAACTGCGTGCCGCGCAGTCGCTCGGCGCAACGCGCGTGCAGTTGATTCGCCACGTCATTTTGCCGAGTGCCTTGCCGGACATCCTGACCGGTGTGCGCATTGGCCTCGGCGTGGGTTGGTCGACGCTGGTCGCCGCTGAACTGATCGCCGCCACCAGCGGTCTGGGCTTCATGGTGCAATCGGCCGCGCAGTTTTTGGTCACCGATGTGGTGGTACTGGGGATTCTGGTGATCGCAATGATCGCCTTCGCAATGGAGCTCGGCCTGCGTGCCCTGCAACGCAAACTGGTGCCGTGGCATGGTCAGGTTCACTGAATGATTACCCTGTAAGAAACCCTGTGGGAGCGAGCTTGCTCGCGATTGCAGAGTGTCAGACACCACTGTTGTGACTGACATATCGCTATCGCGAGCAAGCTCGCTCCCACAGTAATCAACACCCCCGAATTTCAAGAGAATCACCATGAGTGACTTGACCATCGTCCTCCTAAGCTCCGCCCTCGGCGCACAGATCAGCGGCATCGACATCAGCCAGCCGCTGAACCTGGAACAGCGCGATGCCATCGAACAGGCCCTGCTCAAGCATCAGGTGCTGTTCTTCCGCGACCAGCCGATCACGCCACAGCAACAGGCGCGATTCGCCGCGAATTTCGGCGACCTGCACATTCACCCGATCTACCCCAATGTGCCGGAACAACCGGAAGTGCTGATCCTCGACACCGCCGTCACCGACGTGCGCGACAACGCGATCTGGCACACCGACGTGACCTTCCTGCCAACCCCGGCCATGGGCGCGGTGCTCAGTGCCAAGCTGCTGCCGGAGTTTGGTGGCGACACGTTATGGGCCAGCGGGATTGCCGCCTATGAAGCCCTGTCGACGCCGCTGAAAACCTTGCTCGAAGGTCTGACCGCCACCCATGACTTCACCCGTTCGTTTCCGCTGGAGCGCTATGGCAACACGCCCCAGGCACTGGCCCAGTGGGAAGAAGCACGGCGCAAGAATCCGCCGCTGTCGCACCCGGTGATCCGCACGCACCCGGTAAGCGGGCGCCGCTCGCTGTTCGTCAACGAAGGTTTCACTTCGAAGATCAACGAGCTGTCGGAAACCGAAAGCGAGGCGATTCTGAAGTTCCTGTTCGCCCATTCAACGCGGCCGGAATTCACCATTCGCTGGCGCTGGCAGAAAGACGACATCGCATTCTGGGATAACCGCGTGACCCAGCATTACGCAGTGGATGACTACCGGCCGGCGCGGCGGGTGATGCAGCGGGCGACGGTGTTGGGGGATGTGCCGTTTTTTCGGTAGTTTTTGTCCAGGCCCCATTCTGGATAGAGACACGTACACTTTATTTCCAACTGTATAAAAAAACAGCAAGCTCTTCCATAACGAATAAAAAAGGCGTAAAAATCCGCTTACCGAACAGTCAGTGGTGAAACGCATGGTCACAAAAGAAGAAATTCAAGGCTTCATTCGTTCGCAAGTCGATAAAGATTTTTTTGACGAGCTTGGGGTTTTGATTCCTCAAACCTTTCAAAAAGCTTCAAAGGAGGTGCAGGATCTCCTTGTGCATACTCCTCACGAAGACCTGCGAGGCCACTTACGCCATTCACTTGTTCAAGACGCCCTTGCTGGGATGAAACGATGGAACCCAATAATCAAAACGACAGATCCAAAAGGGCACAATTACGTGCTATTGGAACTGGGAAATTTGCGAATCACATCTGTCGTCCTTCCTTGGCAAAAAGAAATTCGTGCTGCGAAACACCGCACCGAGCTGAAAACCTTGAACGAATCTTTAGCTTCCATTCAGATGGACTGGATTGACGGGTTGACGCATACCGTAACTGAACAGCTGATCCATGCCCTTGTCGTAGTTCATGCACCGCCTCCACGTTCAGAGGACCAATCAGAGCCTCGAGCAATCATGATGGCTGTGCCATATTTCAACGGCAAAGGCTTCCATATGGACTGCACGTTCGAAGAGCTTCTTCAGGGCTACTCTGACAATCAGGTAACTGATCAGAAACCGATTGAATTGGTGAAATTGCGAGATAAGATGCGCCGCGCCGAAGAAATCGAAGACCAAACTAATGATGAGCAAAATTCCAAGAGGTGAACCATGAGAACCGGAGTCGCGGGCTTTCAGTCCGAACGTCTCAAGCAGTTACGGCTCACGTTTGGTATCACCCAGACCGCTTTGGCCGAAATGGTAGGACGTGCCTCTGGAAACATCTCTAAGTGGGAGAACGGGCTTCAAGTTCCTGAAGCTGATGCGTTCCAACGGCTATGCGAGGTCTTTGGCGTCAGTGAAAACTGGTTGCTCGAGAAACAAATCGTGACGAGTGAAAGCAAGCCGTTCTTCTTCCGCTCACAGGTGAGCGCCACTGCTAACGCAAGGGAAATAGCGGAGGTACGCCTGGAGTGGCTTCAAGACATCTCCTACAAGCTTCAGGAAAGCCTTGAGTTTGTCGCTGTTAATGTTCCACATCTAGAAGAAAGCAATTGCCTGCTGATTTCCGACGAAGAAATCGAACGAATGGCCACCGAATGTCGCCAAGCGTGGGGCTTGGGAATTGCTCCCATACCCAATGTCGTTCAAGTGCTTGAAAATGCGGGCATCGTCTGCACTCGAACGACGTTAGGCCACCTGAAAATGGATGGTGTATCAAACTGGTATGAGCTGGATCAGCGGCCTTACGTGCTTCTAGTTGCAGATAAGGCGAACGGCATACGTAATCGATTCGATGCGGCCCATGAATTGGGTCATATCGTTCTCCATCGGAATATTTCGAAGGAACAGTACGAATCGAATTACGCACTGCTCGAATCACAGGCACATCGATTCGCAAGCGCATTCCTGATGCCGGCAGAAAGCTTCCTACGAGAGATTCGCTGGCCTACTCTGGATACTTTGCTAGCACTAAAGCCACGTTGGAAGGTGTCCGTGGCAGCGATGGTTCATAGGTGTCTAGACCTAGAGATAATCAACGACACAACGACAACCAGATTATGGAAAGCCAGATCAGCAAGAGGCTGGGTCAAAGGTGAACCTATGGACGCTGACTTTGACTTTGAAAGACCTCAGTTAATTGCACGAGGCGTAAAAATGCTCGTGGAGAACAAGGTACTTTCCCGGTCTCAAGTCAGACAGCTACTGGGCCTGCCTCTACCGACGCTTGAGAGCCTATGTAGCTTGGATAAGGGTTATTTCACCTTGCCTGATCAATCGCAAGTGATCGACATGCAGCTCAGAAAGAGGTCTGCGAGGGATACATTTTTCAGCGAGACAGCAGAAATACTCGGCTTTCCAAGCAAAAAGTAACGACCACGCATACCTCTTAAACTAATCACGGACAAGCCACTTTACCTCTACCTTGGCTTATCCGTGATTCAGAAATTTGCCTTCCAGAAAGCTCACTCCGCCGTCGAAGGCTTCTCCCAAAGATTGATCCCGCCCTCCTGGGCAAACCGGTCAATCTCCGCCAGTTCCTCTGCACTAAAGCTCAGGTTCTTCAACGCCCCGACGTTTTCGATGATCTGCTCCGGCCGGCTCGCGCCAATCAAGGCCGAAGTGACCCGAGGATCGCGCAGGGTCCAGGCCAGCGCCAGTTGCGCCAGGCTCTGGCCACGACGCCTGGCGATTTCGTTGAGTGCCCGCACTTGGGCGATGTTGGCCTCGGACAAGTGCGACGCCTGCAACGAACCACCCCCCGGACGATTGACCCGTGCATCCGTCGGCACGCCGTTGAGGTATTTGTCGGTCAGCAATCCCTGCGCCAGCGGCGTGAAGGCAATCACGCCAGTGCCGAGTTCGTCGGTGGTATCGAGCAGGTCTTTTTCCACCCAGCGATTGAGCAGGTTGTAGGCCGGCTGGTGAATCAGCAGCGGCACTTTCCACTCTTTGAGCAACGTCGCCATTTCGCGGGTTTTCACCCCGGAATAAGACGAAATGCCGATGTACAGCGCCTTGCCCTGCTGCACCGCAGTGGCCAGTGCGCTGGCGGTTTCTTCCAGCGGGGTGTCCGGATCGAAGCGGTGGGAATAAAAGATGTCGACGTAGTCCACGCCAAGGCGTTGCAGGCTCTGGTCGAGGCTGGCCAGCACGTACTTGCGCGAACCGCCGCCCTGACCGTAAGGGCCGGGCCACATGTCCCAACCGGCCTTGCTGGAAATGATCAGCTCGTCGCGGTACTGCTTGAAGTCTTCGCGCAGTAAACGGCCGAAGTTGATCTCGGCGCTGCCATACGGCGGGCCGTAGTTGTTGGCCAGGTCGAAATGGTTGATGCCCAGATCGAATGCCGTGCGCAACAACGCGCGCTGGGTATCGATCGGCGTGCTGTCGCCGAAGTTGTGCCACAGGCCCAACGACAGCGCCGGCAACACCAGGCCGCTGCGGCCCACGCGGCGGTAAGGGATGGAGTCGTAGCGGTTTTCGGCAGCGGTGTAAGTCATCGAATCCTCTCTTGTCTGTCTTGAATCTGGTATCGACTGCTTTGCCAGTCGCCCAGCATACGCCCGGACAGACGCCAGAAAACCCCGGATTCGACTAATGGCTGAAACGTTTCACATGCTCCCCATTTACCAGCTACCGGGCCTGCGCAAACACCTCTCCCAACCAATCCACAAATACCCGAACCCGTGGCGACATGTGTCGATTGTGTGGATAAAGCACTGACACCGGCATTGGCGGCGGCGGTGTCTCGGTGAGGATTTCCTTCACCAGCCCCTGGGCGATCTGCGTTTCCATCCGGTAATGCGGGCACTGGATCAAGCCCAGTCCGGCGATGGCCGAGGCTGCGTAGATTTCGGCGCCGAACACCGAAACGGCGCCATCGATGGTCACTTCCCTGAGTTCGCCGTCCACCATGAATTCGAACGGGAACAACTTGGCGGTGGTGCGTGAGACGTAGTTCACCGCGCGGTGGTACTTCAGGTCGTCGAGGCTTTTTGGCTCGCCGTTTTTACGCAGATAGGCAGGGCTGGCGCAGGTGATCTGGCGTAGGTTGGCGACACGTTTTCCGATCAGCGCGGAGTCGCTCAAAGTGCCGGCGCGCAGCACGCAGTCGACGCCTTCGGCGATCAAGTCGACAAAGCGGTCAGCCTCGCTAATGGACAGCTCGATGTCGGGATAACGCGCCATGAATTGTGGCAAAGCAGGGATCACGAAGTGCTTGGCCAATGTCCCGTGCAAGTCCACCCGCAACCGCCCCTTCGGTGCCACACCGCGAAACGCCAATTCCGCTTCTTCCAGCTCTGCCAGCAGTTGCACGCAACGCAGGTAGTACGCCTCGCCATCCAGCGTCGGACGCACTTTACGCGTGCTGCGCTCCAACAAACGCGTACCCAGCCAGGCCTCGAACTGATTCAAGGTGTGGGTCAGCGTCGCGCGTGGCAGGTTCAGGTCATCGGCAGCCTGCGTGAAGCTGCTGCGCTCGTAGATCCGCACAAAAACCTTCATCGCTTTGACTTGATCCACAGCTCACTCCAGGCACTCGATTGTTGGCGATTATTGAACAGTCAAGGCAACTCTCGTGCATTTATCGCCCTGAGTAAACATGTGAAATTGGCTTCACACCCCATCAACAGGAACACCAACATGGCTCATCAAACTCCGAAAGTTGCCATCGTGACCGGCGCCTCCCGCGGCATTGGCGCGGTCATCGCCAAACAACTGGCCAGCGAAGGTTTCGCCGTTGCCATCAACTACGCCAGCAGCGCCACCGAAGCGTCGAAACTGGTGGTGGAGCTGCGTCAGGCCGGTTGCCAGGCCCTGGCGATCAAGGCCGATGTAGCCAACGCCGACGACGTACGCCGGATGTTCGACGAGGTTGAAACCCAGTTCGGCAAGGTCGATGTGTTGGTGAACAACGCCGGCATCCTCAAAGTGCTACCGCTGGCGCAACACAGCGACGAACTGTTCGAGCAGAACTTCAACATCCACGCTCGCGGTACCTTCAATACCCTGCGTGAAGCGGCAACCCGCCTGAACAGCGGTGGCCGGATCATCAACTTCTCCAGCAGCACCGTCGGCATGAACCTGCCGGGCTACGCGGTGTACATCGCCAGCAAAGCGGCAGTGGAATCTCTGACCCAGGTATTCGCCAAGGAAATGCGCGGGCGCAACATCACCGTCAACGCGGTGGCTCCCGGGCCCGTGGCCACCGACTTGTTCCTGCATGGCAAGAGCGAAGAACAGATTCAGACCTTCGCCAAAATGGCGCCGCTGGAGCGTCTGGGGCAGCCGGAGGACATTTCCCGTGTCGTGTCGTTTCTGGCGGGGCCGGATTCAGGTTGGGTCAATGGGCAGATTTTGCGGGTGAATGGCGGGTTGGTTTAACTGAGTTCACACTGAGACCGCAGCGCCCCCAATCGCGAGCAAGCTCGCTCCCACAGGGGATCTCCTTTGAGCACAAATTTTGTGAGCAACCAAGATCAATGTGGGAGCGAGCTTGCTCGCGATGGCTGCCTCCAAAGCAATGCACATCTGAAGGGCGGGACAGTTCATGCACACCACCATCATCATCACCTTCGGCCTGATTCTCCTGGCGCTGATGCTCTACATCGGCGAGAAAGTCGGCTTCACCCGCCAGACCCTGGCCTACAGTTTTATCCTGCTGTGGCTGGCACTGACGCTAATCAATGGCGCAGTCGGCATAGTGCATGCCGGCCAGCCATTGAGCAGCGAACTGGTGGTCGGTAGCGCCGTGTTCGGTGTCCCGGTGGCGGCGCTGGTGTTGTTCATGGTGTTGACCTCCGAAACGTGAAGGCCTTGATCAACGCACCAGATGCAGGAACTGCATGTGCCGTTCGTACTGGTCGAGGATGTCGTTGATGATCTGTTCCTTGGAGTAGCCCACCAGATCGTAATCCTGACTGCCCTCGCTCAAATGCACTTCGGCCCGGTAGTAACGACGATTGTTGAGTTGCTTGGAACCCATCCCGCCACGGGCAAACGATGGCGTGAAATAGCCGCGCATCTGCACCTGATAAACGAACGGATGCTGGTCGCCATGGCCGATTTCCAGGCTGACGCTGTCATTGGCCGGGTCCGGGTGTGTCGCTACGTGCAAACCCTTTTCGGTGAACACGGCAGACACTTCTTCAATCGCCGGACGCACCGTCGTATCGAGGAAACGGTAGACCTCATCCCGCGACGGGAAATGCACCGCCTGACTCAGGCGCTGGCGCCAACCGCCCCGCCGTGAACCGGACACCGGTGCCAAGGAATGCATCTGCGCAATCTGCTTCTGCGATTCCAGATAAAACGCCTTGTGCAGCCCCCACATCATCAACAGCAAGATCAGCGAGAACGGCAACGAGGTCAGGACCACCGCCGACTTCAACGCATCGATACTGCCGGAAAACAGCAGCGCGCTGGTCACCAATGCGGTCATCGCGCCCCAGAAAACCCGCAGCCATTTCGGCCCGTCTTCATCAGGATTGCCGCCCTTGGCGGACAGCGTCGACAGCACCACGGTGCCGGAGTCGGCGGAGGTGACGAAGAACACGAAGCTGATGAACACCGTGACCGCAATGACGGTTTTGCTCCACGGGTAGGTTTCCAGCAACAGGTAGAGCGTCATCGACGGATTGTCGATGGCCGACATGCCGAGCGCGCTCATGCCGTGGTTGAGCACTTGATCGATGGCGCTGTTGCCGAAGATCGACATCCACGCCAGGGTGAAGCCGAGCGGAATCAGCAGCACGCCGAAGACGAACTCGCGGATGGTGCGACCACGGGAAATCCGAGCGATGAACAGGCCCACGAACGGTGACCATGCTATCCACCAGGCCCAGTAGAACACTGTCCAGCCGCCCAGCCAGTCGCTGGGTTTGTCGTAAGCGTAGAGGTCGAAACTCTTCATCGGCAAGGCGCCGAGGTAATCGCCAAGGTTCTGGATCAGGGTGTTGAGCAGGTGCTGCGTGGGGCCGGCGAACAGCACGAACAGCAGCAGCGCACAGGCCAGCAGCATGTTGATGTCGGACATGACTCGCACACCCTTGTCGACGCCGGACACGGCAACGATGATCGCAGCGCCCATCATCAAGGTGATCAGGCCGACCTGAACCCATTGGGTGTGGGCGATGCCGAACAGGTAGTCCAGGCCCGAGTTGAGGTGCAACACACCGAAGCCCATATCGGCACCGAGGCCGAACACCGTGGCGATGATGCCGAAGCCATCCACCGCGTAGCCGATGGGGCCATTGATGCGCTTGCCGATCAGCGGATACAGCGCCGAGCGCAGGGCCAGTGGCAGGTTATGCCGGTAGGCAAAGTAGGCCAGCGCCATGCCGACAAAGGCGAACACGCCCCAGCCATGCAGGCCCCAGTGCAGAAACAGAATCTGCATCGCCTGGCGCGCAGCATCTGCCGTACCGGCCTCACCCTGGGGCGGTTGCAGCATGTGGGTCAGCGGCTCGGACACACAGAAGAAAAACAGGGTGATGCTGATCCCGGCGGCGAACAGCATGCCGGCCCAGGACAAATAACTGAATTCGGGTTCGTCGTGGTCGGCACCGAGCTTGATCTTGCCGTAGCCGGACAAGGCGGTGACCACCACGAAGACCAGATACAGGGTCATCGCCAGCAGGTAATACCAGCCGACCGTATTGGCCGCCCAGTTTTGCGCCGCCAGCAACCAGGCACCGGCCTGCTCGGGCATGGCGATGACAACGACACCAAACAACAGAATGAAGCTTGCCGAGAACCAGAACACCGGCGGATTCATGCGGATCAGGCCGCTTGGAGGGATGGACGATGCACTCATGTTCGGTGCACCTCGAAGGGGTAAAACGTGGCTGTAGAAATCGGACTCAGCAAAGGCAAGCCTCCTGTTGTGAGCGGGCAGCGAACCGCCGGTTTAACTTGAATGAACGTTCAAGTTAAACATGGATAGGGGGCTAAGGACTAATCGCAGGGCTCGGCGGTACTGGTATTACGCTAGCTCAAGGGAGGGTTCGGCGCAGGATCAGATCAGGGCCACTGGCTCGATTCGGCTTGAAATCCAATCGCGAGCAAGCTCGCTCCCACAGTTGACCGCGTCCCCCTTGTGGGAGCGAGCTTGCTCGCGATGAGGCCTGAGAAATCAGTGGAGATTTAGAGGCCTACTTCTGCGCCCCATCATCATGCTGCAGATTTGCCTGGGTCAGGTTGCTGCCCGCCGGCACGCTGCGGGTCAGCCAGACGTTGCCGCCAATGGTCGAACCCTGGCCGATGGTGATCCGCCCCAGAATCGTCGCCCCGGCATAAATCACCACGTCATCCTCGACTATCGGGTGTCGTGGCTGGCCTTTCTGCAACTGACCGTCTTCGTCCGCCGGGAAGCGCTTGGCGCCCAAAGTCACCGCCTGATAGATCCGCACGCGCTCGCCGATGATCGCGGTTTCGCCAATCACCACACCCGTCCCGTGGTCGATGAAGAAACTGCGGCCGATCTGCGCTCCAGGGTGAATGTCGATGCCGGTGGCCGAGTGAGCGATTTCCGCGCTGATCCGCGCCAGCAGTGGCAACCCGGCGCGATACAAATGGTGGGCCAGACGATGGTGAATCACCGCCAGAATCCCCGGGTAGCACAACAGCACTTCATCGACACTGCGGGCCGCCGGGTCACCGTGATAGGCAGCCAATACGTCAGTGTCCAACAGGCTGCGCAACCCTGGCAACGCGAGGGCGAAGTCCTGAATGATCTGGATGGTTTTGGCTTCGACTTCAATCTCGGCCTGGGCACTGTGGCGCGCGGCGTAGCGCAATTCGAGCCGCGCTTGGGCCAACAGCGCATTCAGCGCCACATCGAGGGTGTGGCCGACGTAGAAATCTTCGCTCTCTTCGCGCAGGTCAACCGGCCCCAGGCGCATCGGGAACAACGCACCGCACAGCGCTTCGAGAATCTCCGCCATGGCTGCGCGGGACGGCAATTCGCGACCGCCCTGCTCGCCGCTGGCCCGGCCGTTTTGTGCACGCCACTGTTCACGCGCCGTGCGCAGCTGGCTGACGATGGTCTGCAATTGCCAATGGCTGGAACGCTCACTCACGGTAAAAACTCCTCACGGGCGGCCGGACTGTCTGGCCGCACTGACGGCGATTACTTTACGGCAAGGGTCGCAAGGCAAATTAAGAACCAATAGTGCTGTGCTCAGTTCGATTGGCTATAAGCGATTGACGGTTGCCCCGGCTTTTGGGCGTGCCTATAGTCCTGAGATCTTCAACCGCCAGTACGGACTCATGATCAAACAACAGCTCGCCCGCTTTAACCGCCTCGACCTGCTCGGTCAGCCCACCGCCCTGGAAAAACTCGAACGCCTGTCGACCTGGCTGGGCCGCGACCTGTACGTCAAGCGCGATGACCTGACGCCGCTGGCGATGGGCGGCAACAAGCTGCGCAAACTCGAATACCTGGCCGCCGATGCCTTGGCCCAGGGTGCCGACACCTTGATCACGGCGGGGGCGCTGCAATCGAACCACGTGCGCCAGACAGCCGCCATTGCCGCAAAGTTGGGGCTGGGCTGCGTAGCCCTTCTGGAAAATCCTCTGGGCACTGACGACAACAATTACACCGGCAACGGCAACCGCCTGCTGCTCGACCTGTTCGATGCCAAGGTCGAATTGGTAGAAAACCTCGACAACGCCGACGAGCAACTGCAAGCCCTGGCCAACCGACTGTGCAGCAACGGCAAGAAGCCGTACCTGGTGCCGATCGGTGGTTCCAATGCCTTGGGCGCCCTGGGTTACGTACGCGCCGGGCTGGAACTGGCCGAGCAGATCAAGGACACCGGCCTGAAGTTCGCCGCCGTGGTCCTGGCCTCGGGCAGCGCCGGTACCCACAGCGGCCTGGCACTGGCCTTGAGTGAAGCGCTGCCGGATCTGCCAGTGATTGGCGTGACGGTTTCGCGCAGCGATGAAGATCAGCGACCAAAGGTTCAAGGCCTGGCCGAACGCACCGCCGAGTTGCTGGGCGTCAGCCTGCCGGAGGCTTTCAAGGTCGAGCTGTGGGATGAGTATTTCGCCCCGCGTTATGGCGAGCCGAATGCCGGCACACTGGCGGCGGTGAAACTGCTGGCGAGTCAGGAAGGCTTGCTGCTGGACCCGGTCTACACTGGCAAGGCCATGGCGGGCTTGCTGGACGGTATCGGCCGTCAGCGTTTCAACGAGGGGCCGATTATCTTCCTGCACACCGGCGGGGCACCGGCACTGTTTGCCTACAAGGATTTCCTGTAGGAGCGAGCTTGCTCGCGATGGACGACAGGGCACCGCGGGGTGTCAGGTTGCCCGCGTTATCGTTGACGACCATCGCGAGCAAGCTCGCTCCCACAGTAAAAACGCAAGCCATTCCAAAATGGAATAACCAGAAGATTAATTATTATTTTCCAATCTAAAAACGCCATCATATAGTCATGCTACAGGCGAATTTCCCGAGAGACGCATACGCTGCTTTAAGGCAGGATAGCGCTGTCGCTTAATTCCCGATTTCGCCAAATTTTCGCAAAAGCGTCTTCCATAAGAAAACACAGGGGCTTGTCATGAATTTTTCCGCACTACGTCGCAATCTGCTGGTGGGTTCGCTGGGCCTGGCACTGAGCGCCGGCCTGATTGGCCAGGCGGTTGCCGGTGAGCAACTGCAACAAATCAAGGACAAAGGCGTGATCAACGTCGGCCTGGAAGGCACCTACCCACCGTTCAGTTTCGTCGACGCCGACGGCAAACTGGCCGGCTTCGAAGTCGAGTTCTCCGAAGCCCTGGCCAAAGAGCTGGGCGTGAAGGTCAAGCTGCAACCGACCAAATGGGACGGCATCCTCGCGGCCCTGGAATCCAAGCGCCTGGACGCAGTGATCAACCAGGTGACCATCTCCGAAGAGCGCAAGAAGAAGTATGACTTCTCCGAGCCGTACACCGTTTCCGGTATTCAGGCGCTGGTGCTGACGAAGAAGGCCGCCGAGTTGAACATCAAGTCCGCCGCTGACCTGTCTGGCAAGAAAGTCGGCGTAGGCCTGGGCACCAACTACGAGCAGTGGGTGAAAGAAAATGTGCCCAAGGCTGACGTCCGCACCTACGAAGATGATCCAACCAAGTTCCAGGACCTGCGTGTCGGCCGCATCGACGCCATTCTGATCGACCGCCTGGCCGCGCTCGAATACGCCAAGAAAGCCAAGGACACCACCGCCGCCGGTGATGCGTTCTCCCGCCAGGAAGCCGGTATTGCCCTGCGCAAAGGCGAGCCTGAGCTGCTGGCAGCTGTGAACAAAGCCATCGACAAGCTGCGCGCCGACGGTACGCTGAAAAAGCTTTCGGAAAAATACTTCAGCGCTGACGTCACTCAATAATGGAAGAAGCTTTTCAACTCGCACTGGACTCCGCGCCCTTTCTGCTCAAGGGCGCGTATTACACGGTCATCCTCAGCCTGGGCGGGATGTTTTTCGGCCTGGTGATGGGGTTCGGTCTGGCGCTGATGCGCCTGTCGCGCTTCAAACTGGTGAGCTGGATCGCCCGCATCTACGTGTCGTTCTTTCGCGGCACGCCGTTGCTGGTGCAACTGTTCGTGATCTATTACGGCTTGCCGCAATTGGGTCTGGAACTGGATCCGCTGCCAGCGGCCCTGATCGGTTTCTCGCTGAACATGGCCGCCTACGCCTGTGAAATCCTGCGTGCCGCGATCAGCTCCATCGAGCGCGGCCAGTGGGAAGCGGCTGCCAGTATCGGCATGACCCGCGCGCAGACCTTGCGCCGGGCCATCCTGCCGCAGGCGATGCGCACCGCATTGCCGCCGCTGGGCAACAGCTTCATTTCGCTGGTCAAGGACACCGCGCTGGCCGCTACCATCCAGGTGCCGGAACTGTTCCGTCAGGCGCAGCTGATCACCGCCCGCACCTTCGAAATCTTCACCATGTATCTTGCCGCCGCACTGATCTACTGGGTCCTGGCCACGGTGCTGTCGCACCTGCAGAACCAGTTGGAAGCGCGGGTCAATCGGCACGACCAGGAGTCCTGACCCGATGATTGTCGTGGAAAAACTGACAAAGCAGTTCAAGGGTCAAGTCGTGCTCAACGGCATCGATCTTGAGGTCAAGGAAGGCGAGGTGGTCGCGATCATCGGCCCTAGCGGTTCGGGCAAGACCACCTTCCTGCGCTGCCTGAATTTTCTGGAAGAACCCACCAGCGGCCGGATCAAGGTCGGCGATATCGAGGTCGATACCAGCCGCCCACTGAACCAGCAGCAGAGCCTGGTGCGGCGTTTGCGCCAGCACGTAGGTTTCGTGTTCCAGAACTTCAACCTGTTCCCCCATCGCACCGCCCTGGAAAACGTCATCGAAGGCCCGATCGTGGTCAAGAAGACCCCACATGCCGACGCCGTTGCCCTGGGTAAGAAGCTCTTGGCCAAGGTCGGCCTGGCGGGCAAGGAGGACGCTTACCCGCGTCGCCTCTCCGGTGGCCAGCAACAGCGCGTGGCGATTGCCCGGGCGCTGGCGATGGAGCCGGAAGTGATCCTGTTCGATGAGCCGACATCGGCCCTCGACCCGGAGTTGGTGGGCGAGGTGTTGGCGACCATCCGCGGCCTGGCCGAAGAGAAACGCACCATGGTGATCGTCACCCACGAAATGGGTTTTGCCCGGGACGTGGCCAACCGGGTGGTGTTTTTCGACAAGGGTGTGATCGTCGAGCAAGGCGAAGCGAAGGCATTGTTTGCCAACCCGAAAGAGGAGCGGACAAAACAGTTTCTCAGCAAGTTTCTGAATAACGCCCACAACTAACAACCCTGCTCAACAATGGTCATCTTCCATGGACGGAAGTGACACCCCCGAAAAAAACACCTCATCAATACCAAACTAAATCCACCTATTCTATATACATATTTTGTACGCGCGCGCGGTACATATATATGCATCGCAACAATTAACCCCCCTATCTCCACCATGTTCCTTTCGCAGCACCTGGCCAACAACGCCCGCCGAGCCGCCCGACTTCAGCCACTTTCAGCGGACAAATTCGACGCAGCGGCATGGTTTACTTACTTTGCGCCGTAGGAACTTTCTGAATAACATCACGCATCACCCACAACTAATAAATCTTATTGACACTTGCTCCCCCTGACTCTTATCTAGTCTCCGATCAACATCACTCTTCACGCCAAACTCATTATTTCAATTAAAAATAATGAATGGTTTTGCTGTTCGATATTTAGTTTTTGAATTCCCAGAAACGGACTTCGCTGCAAGACTTCAAGGAGACTTCATGAAAAGCACCTCGAACAAATCCGCGCTTGTGGCCCCGACCCTGGCGCAATCCAACAAGACCGGCATCAACGTCACTTGCGCGGCGCACCTGCTGATCGATGTGGCGCCCTACCCCGCCATGGACGAAGGTGACCTGATCGAACTGTTCTGGGACAACTGCTACGTGGCCTCCCGCGTGCTGACGGCCAGCGCTGTCGGCCAACCGGTGCAGCTGCGGGTGCCTGAAAGTTTTGTCGCCAACGGGACCTCGCGCATTCACTACCGGGTCATGCAGGTGGGTCGAGACCCGGTGATTTCGGCCAGCCGAAACGTGCAGATCAAACTCGACTGCCCAGGCGGCCAACCCTCCGCGCTGTGCGGCGATGAAAACCAGTGCCTGGCACCGGTGAGCATTCCCGAGGCGATTCGCCGTCAGGGGGTCAATCCAAGCCAGGTCAAGCGCGGTGTTCCCTTGACCATCGAGCCGTACCTGAACATGGCCGTCGACGACGAAATCACCCTGCGCTGGGGCGATGTGCGCATGGATCTGCCACGGCTCAAGGCCACCGATGTGGGTCAGCCGATTCAGGTCTGGATACCGCCGGCCATCATCCTCGAAGCCGGCGAAGACCTGCGGCTTGAAGTGACGTACTGCATTCTCGATCGGGTGGGAAACAACTCCCGCTGGGCGCCGGCCCGTACGCTGAAAATCGGTTGCGCCAATCCTTATCTGAAAGTCCCCCCGAAAAAAGTGCTCAAGGCCGCCGAATCCCGCAAGTAATGAATACCGCTTCTGTGGCGAGGGGGCTTGCCCCCGTTGGGGTGCGCAGCGCCCCCCATTTCTGCCACCGCGTTGCTTCAGATGAACCACGTTTACAGAATTTACGACTGCTGCGCAGTCGAACGGGGGCAAGCCCCCTCGCCACAGGGATTGCGTTCGCCCATGGGAACACCCTTCTATACATATTCCTAAAAGTTAGTTCATAAAATATTTATACACGTTTAGGGTATATACACCGGACCACCGGACATCCTTGTTTTCATGCGCTGCCACAAGCGGCGCTTCCATAAGATGTGAGGTAGGTATGGTCCGGAACACAATCACCCCAGTGCAGATCGCCAGGGCATTGCGTGCAGCCAAGGAGCGGCACTGATGTCCAGTCTGGCAGATGCAATCGTCCAGAGTGACCTGGACATCGCCCCGCTGTTGTTGCCCGCACAAATCTTGCGCAACGACGCTCAAGCCATCAAGGCGGCCCACGAACTGGCGCAAGTCGCCCGCCAGCAAGCAGCCAAACGAGACCAGCAGCGCAAGCTCCCATGGTCGGAAATCGAGCAGTTCACCCGCAGCGGCCTGGGCAGTATTTCCATCCCCCGCGAGTACGGTGGCCCGCAGGTTTCGTTCGTCACCCTGGCCGAGGTCTTCGCGATCATTTCCGCCGCCGACCCGGCGCTTGGGCAGATCCCGCAAAACCAGTTCGGCATTCTTAACCTGGTGCTCGGCAGCGCCACCGAAGCGCAGAAACAACAACTGTTCAAAAGCGTCCTGGAAGGCTGGCGCATCGGCAATGCCGGGCCGGAACGCGGCACCAAAAACACCCTGGAACTGAAGGCGCGCATCACCGCTGACGGCGTCCTCAATGGCCAGAAGTTCTATTCCACCGGCGCACTGTTCGCTCATTGGGTCGCGGTCAAAGCGCTGAACGACGATGGCAAGCAGGTGCTGGCGTTCATCCGTCGTGGCACACCGGGATTGCGCATTGTCGATGACTGGTCCGGTTTTGGTCAGCGCACCACCGCCAGCGGCACGATTTTGCTCAACAACGTGCAGGCCGATCCCGAACTGGTGGTGGATAACTGGCGGATCAACGACACGCCGAACATCCAGGGTGCCGTCTCGCAGCTGATTCAAGCGGCCATCGACGCCGGCATCGCCCGAGGCGCCATCGACGACGCCATCGACTTCGTGAAAACCCGCGCCCGGCCATGGATCGACGCCAAGGTCGAGCGGGCCAGTGATGACCTGTACGTGATCGCCGATATCGGCAGGTTAAAAATCGAACTGCACGCCGCCGAAGCGCTGCTGCGCAAGGCCGGGCAAGTGCTCGATGACGTCAGCGCCGCACCACTCACCGCCGAGTCCGCCGCCCGCGCCTCGATTGCCGTGGCCGAAGCCAAAGTGCTGACCACCGAGATTTCGTTGCTGGCCAGCGAAAAGCTGCTCGAACTGGCCGGCAGCCGCGCGACCCTCGCCGAATTCAACCTCGACCGCCACTGGCGCAACGCCCGGGTGCACACCCTGCACGACCCGGTGCGCTGGAAGTATCACGCGGTCGGCGCCTATCGCCTCAACGGCACGCTGCCTAATCGCCATTCCTGGATCTGACGACCAGACATCTGGAGAAACATATGACAAGTTCTCACCACGTCGCGGTCATCGCCAGCGATGAACAAGCTCTGATCGTCGCCAGCGACCTCGCCGAAGACTTCAAACGCGACAGCGCCACACGCGACCGCGAGCGCCGCTTGCCACACCCGGAACTGGAAGTGTTTTCCCGATCGGGCCTGTGGGGCATCAGCGTGCCAAAAGAGTATGGCGGCGCCGGCGTTTCCAACGTCACCCTGGCCAAGGTCATCGCCTTGATCGCCCGGGCCGACGGCTCCCTGGGGCAGATCCCGCAAAACCATTTCTATGCCCTCGAAGTATTGCGGGTGAACGGCAGCCACGAGCAGAAGCAACGCCTGTACGCCGAAGTTTTGGCCGGTCAACGCTTCGGCAATGCGTTGGCCGAACTCGGCACTAAAACCGCACACGATCGCGTCACGAGCCTGACTCGCGACGCCAGCGGCTATCGCATCAATGGTCGCAAGTTCTACGCCACGGGCGCGATCTACGCCCAGCGCATTCCCACCTCGGTGGTGGATGAAAACGGCGTGCAGCAACTGGCGTTCGTCCCACGCAACAGCAAGGGCCTGAGCGTGATCGACGACTGGAGCGGCTTTGGCCAACGCACCACCGGCAGCGGTTCGGTGGTGTTCGAAGATGTCTACGTCGCAGCCGAAGATGTGATCCCCTTTCAAAGCGCTTTCGAGCGCCCGACTCCGGTCGGCCCGCTGGCGCAGATTCTCCATGCCGCCATCGACACCGGCATCGCCCGCGCCGCGTATGAAGATGCGCTGCATTTCGTGCGCACGAAAACCCGGCCCTGGATCGACGCCACCCACGAAAAAGCCACGGACGATCCGCTGACCCTCAAGAGCTTCGGCCACCTGAGCATTCGCCTGCACGCCGCCGAGGCGCTGCTGGAACGTGCCGGTGAATTCCTCGACAAGGCCCAGGCCTACACGAATGCCGAGACCGTCGCGGCCGCCTCGATTGCCGTCGCCGAAGCACGCGCCCTCAGCACCGAAATCTCCCTGGCCGCCGGCAGCACACTGTTCGAACTGGCCGGCAGCCAGGCGACCCTGATTGAGCACAGCCTGGATCGCCACTGGCGCAACGCCCGGGTGCACACCCTGCACGACCCGGTGCGCTGGAAGTACCACGCTGTCGGCAATTACTACCTCAACGATGAAAACCCGCCACTGCGGGGGACCATTTGATGACCGCCGCGAAAAAGAAGATCCTGCTCAACGCGTTCAACATGAACTGCATCGGGCACATCAACCACGGTTTGTGGACGCACCCGCGCGACACATCAACCCGCTACAACACCCTCGAGTACTGGACCGAACTGGCGCAGTTGCTGGAGCGCGGGCTGTTCGACGGCCTGTTCATCGCCGACATCGTCGGGGTCTACGACGTTTACCAGAGCTCGGTGGACGTGCCGTTGAAAGAGTCGATCCAGTTGCCGGTCAACGACCCGCTGCTGCTGGTCTCGGCCATGGCGGCGGTAACGAAAAACCTCGGTTTCGGCCTGACCGCCAACCTCACCTACGAAGCGCCGTATCTGTTCGCCCGCCGCCTGTCGACCCTGGATCACCTGAGCCGTGGGCGGGTCGGCTGGAACATCGTCACCGGCTATCTCGACAGCGCCGCCAAGGCCATGGGCCTGAGCGAACAAGTCGAGCATGACCGTCGTTATGACCAGGCCGACGAGTACCTGGAGGTGCTTTACAAACTCCTGGAAGGCAGTTGGGAAAACGGCGCGGTGCTCAACGATCCACGGCAACGGATCTACGCGCAGCCGGACAAAGTGCACAAGGTCGAGCACAAGGGCGAGTTCTATCAGGTCGAGGGTTATCACCTGTGTGAACCCTCGCCCCAGCGCACGCCGGTGCTGTTCCAGGCCGGCAGCTCGGATCGCGGTTTGCTGTTCGCCGGGCGACATGCCGAGTGCGTGTTCATCAGTGGCCAGACCAAGGCATCGACCAAGGCGCAGGTGGACAAGGTACGCGCCAGCGCCGTCGAGGCCGGGCGCAATCCCGAGGACATCAAGGTGTTCATGGGCCTGAATGTGATCGTCGGCGCCACCGAAGACCTGGCCTGGACCAAGCACGCCGAGTACCTGAGCTACGCCAGTGCAGAGGCCGGCGTGGCGCACTTCTCGGCGTCCACCGGGATCGATTTTTCTCAGTACGAAATCGACGAGCCGATCCAGTACGTGAAGAGCAACGCCATCCAGTCCGCCACCAAACACCTGCAGAACAACGACTGGACCCGACGCAAATTACTCGAACAACACGCCCTCGGCGGTCGCTACATCACCGTGGTCGGCTCACCGCAGCAAGTGGCGGATGAACTGGAATCGTGGATCGCCGAGACCGGGCTGGATGGCTTCAACCTGACCCGCATCGTCACGCCGGAAAGCTATGAGGACTTCATCGAGCTGGTGATCCCCGAATTGCAACGGCGGGGCTCTTACAAGACCGCGTACGACGACGGGACCTTGCGCGAAAAGCTGTTTCAGCGGGAGGCGCATCTGCCTGAGCAACATACCGGCTCGACTTACCGACGCTAAAAGCTTCGCGAGCAAGCCCGCTCCCACAGGGATTGTGTGAACACCCGAGATCCACTGTGGGAGCGGGCTTGCTCGCGAAGAGGCCCCACCAGACACCAAAAAATTAATGCACTGACTGGATAACTCATCATGAAAAAGAACTACCTCTCCCACCCAGTCAAAGCACTGGCCCTGGCCCTCGGCCTGTTCAGCTCGGTGACCTTCGCCGCCGACGCCCCGCTGAAAATCGGCACCACCGCCGCTTTCGCCATTCCCCTGGAAGCAGCGGTCGAAGAAGCCGGCAAACAAGGCCTGAAAGTCGAACTGGTGGAGTTCACCGACTGGATCGCACCGAACGTCAGCCTCGCCGCTGGCGACATCGACGTGAACTACTTCCAGCACATCCCGTTCCTGGAAAACGCCAAGGCAGCATCAGGTTTCGATCTGGTGCCGTTCGCACCGGGGATCATCAACAACGTCGGCCTCTACTCGAAGAAATACAAAAGCTTCGACGAACTGCCCCAAGGCGCCAGCGTGGCCATCGCCAACGATCCGATCAACAGCGGTCGTGGCTTGCAGCTGCTGGCCAAGGCCGGTCTGATCACCCTCAAGCCCGGCGTCGGCTACAAGGCCACCGAAGAAGACATCATCGCCAACCCGAAGCACATCAAGATCCTCCAGGTCGAAGCCGTGCAACTGGTACGTGCCTATGACGATGCCGATCTGGTACAGGGCTACCCGGCCTACATTCGCTTGTCGAAAACCTTCGACGCAGGTTCCGCGCTGCTGTTCGACGGCCTCGATCACAAGGAATACGTGATTCAGTTCGTGATCCAGCCCAAGAGCAAAACCGACCCGCGCCTGATCAAGTTCGTCGACATCTACCAGCACTCACCGGCTGTGCGCGCCGCACTGGATAAAGCCCACGGCAAGCTCTATCAAGCCGGCTGGGAAAGCTGAGCATGACCGCCGCCATCCAACGGCGACTGGAGATTCCAGAGCCGCAAAGCGCAGAGCGCACTGAGCTGCATCCCGAACTCAACCATGCCCACGTACGCTTCATCGGCCTGGGTAAAACCTACAACGGCCAGCAAGGACCGGTGGCCGCATTGCACGGCATCGACCTGGCGATCCAGCGCGGCGAAGTGTTCGGCATCATCGGCCGCAGCGGCGCCGGCAAGTCGTCGCTGATCCGCACCATCAATCGCCTGGAACAGCCGAGCAGCGGTCGGGTACTGATCGATCAAGTGGACATCGGCGAGTTCGACGAAGACCGACTGGTGGCGCTGCGGCGGCGCATCGGCATGATCTTCCAGCACTTCAACCTGATGTCGGCCAAGACCGTTTGGCAGAACGTCGAACTGCCGTTGAAAGTCGCTGGCGTGCCCAAGGAACAACGCGAGCGCAAAGTCCGTGAACTGCTGGAACTGGTGGGTTTGCAGGCCAAACACAAGGCTTACCCGGCGCAGTTGTCCGGCGGGCAGAAACAGCGCGTGGGCATTGCCCGGGCGCTGGTGCATGACCCGGAAATCCTGCTGTGTGACGAAGCCACCTCGGCACTGGACCCGGAGACTACGCAGTCGATTCTCGGCCTGCTGCGCGAGATCAATCAACGCCTGGGCCTGACCATTGTGCTGATCACCCACGAGATGGCGGTGATCCGTGAAATCTGTGATCGGGTGGTGGTGCTGGAGCACGGGAGAATCGTCGAGCAAGGCCCGGTCTGGGAAGTGTTCGGCAATCCACAACATGAGGTCAGCAAGACATTGCTGGCGCCGTTGCAACACGCATTGCCGCAAGAACTGCAAAGCCGTCTGTTGGCGCAATCGAGTGCCTGCGACGCCGCTGTGGTCCTGCGCTTGCAGTTCACCGGCAGCCAACGCAACGAACCGGATCTGGCGGCACTGTTCAGCGCCCTCGGAGGCCGCGTGCGATTGTTGCAAGGCGGCGTGGAACGGATTCAGGGCCATGCGCTTGGGCAACTGCTGCTGGCGGTGACCGGCTCGTCCCTCGATGCCGAGGAGTTGTGTCAGCGCGCCTCTCATTGGGCGCAACAGGTGGAGGTACTGGGTTATGTGGTTTGATCGCCTGCTGCAGGGCTTTATCGACACCTTCCTGATGGTCGGCGTGTCGTCGTTGATCGCGCTGTTGGCGGGCATTCCGCTGGCAGTGATCCTGGTCACCAGTTCCAAGGGCGGCATCTACGAAGCGCCAGCGCTGAACCGCGCTTTGGGCGCATTCGTGAACTTGTTCCGCTCGGTGCCTTTCCTGATCCTGATGGTCGCTTTGATTCCGTTCACCCGGCTCATCGTCGGCACCACTTACGGCGTGTGGGCCGCGGTGGTGCCGTTGACCATCGCCGCTACGCCTTTCTTTGCGCGCATTGCCGAGGTCAGCTTGCGCGAGGTCGACCACGGCTTGGTCGAAGCAGCGCAAGCCATGGGCTGCCGGCGCTGGCACATCGTTTGGCATGTGTTGTTGCCGGAAGCGCTGCCGGGGATTGTTGGCGGGTTCACCATCACCCTGGTGACGATGATCAACTCCTCGGCCATGGCCGGGGCGATTGGCGCCGGTGGACTGGGGGACATTGCCTATCGGTATGGGTATCAGCGGTTTGATAGCCAGATCATGTTGACGGTGATTGTGTTGCTGGTGGCGTTGGTGGCGGTGATTCAGCTGGGTGGGGATCGGTTGGCGCGGGGGTTGAACAAGCGCTAAGCACGTTGCGAACACCCTTTGTGGCGAGGGGGCTTGCCCCCGTTCGACTGCGCAGCAGTCGCAAAACCGGCGTACTCGTTGTTTCTGACATACTTCATTGCATGGTTATGGGGGCGCTTCGCACCCCAACGGGGGCAAGCCCCCTCGCCACAGGTGATCACCCCCCCTGACAGGGAAGTTTTCGTACAGGGAAATCAGCCATTCCGCAGGCCTATTCCCTTTCCTTTGCAGGAAGTTTCCTAGATCATTTCGCTCGCTTGCGCCTGCCAAATCCGGCGGCTAGTCTCGGTCCGTCACTGCTCATCAGTGATCGGGTTTAGTCGCCCGGATCTTTCTAGGCGCACAGCGCCACCTCATTCCAGGTGTTTTCATTACCTGAAAGTTATGGTGGCTGTGCGCAGGGCACCCTCGGGTGCGCCGGGTTGCCTAGAGACCGGTCGACTAACCTGCGTGCAGCCGCCACCCCTGCTCGTTTAGTCGCGACATCGGTTGGCTCCAATTAGCTCTAGGAGTTTTACCAATGGAAAAATCCGTACCCGATCCACCTCCCGAAAATCCCGCCAATGAAACCGTGACCGACGAATTGCTCAGAGATCGCTCCGTGCTTTATCGGGCCATCGATTTCTACCTCACCGGCAAGCAACCCGCACCGCCCGATGAAATGCGCTTCTACAACGTCAGCAAAGACGTGAGTTTTGAAGACACTCAGTTGTATGTTGCCGATCTGCTGCGCTGTGCTTCGGTGACGGCGTATCAGTGTGGCGATCAACTCAAGGGCGCCGACCGTGCGATGGTGTACTCGATCTGGCATTTGCTGGAGATTGCCAAGGCGATGGTGGATCACTCCATTGAGTGTCTGGGGATGAAAAAGGGCTGAGCCATCTGTTGTCAGTACCAACGCCATCGCGAGCAAGCTCGCTCCCACAGTTGATCCTCAGTGCAGACCAAATTTGTGCACGGCGCGAATCATTGTGGGAGCGAGCTTGCTCGCGATGGGCTGCGAAGCAGCCCCCGGCATGATGGCGTATATTCGACCCATCCCACTTGCCCGCGCAGCCGACCATGAAGCAAACACCTGACGACCTCGAACAGATCACCTCCACGACCCTCGGCCATTACAACGCGGTCGCCGAAGACTTCCGTGAAGGCACCCGCGATCACGACGTCAGCCAGAACATCGATGCCCTGCTGCGGCACATTCAGGGCGAGGCGCCTTTCGACATTCTCGATTTCGGCTGCGGGCCGGGTCGGGATTTGCAAACCTTCACCCGCATGGGGCACAGGGCTGTCGGCCTCGACGGTTCGGAAAAACTCGCGCAGATGGCCCGTGAGGACAGTGGTTGCGAGGTCTGGCAGCAGGACTTTTTGAAGCTTGATCTGCCGGCCGAGCGTTTCGACGGGATCTTTGCCAACGCGGTGCTGTTTCATGTTCCGCGTCAGGAATTACCACGGGTGTTGAAGCAGTTGTGGGGAGCGCTGAAACCGGGTGGGGTGTTGTTCAGTTCCAATCCCCGTGGCGAGAATCAGGAAGGCTGGAACGGGCCGCGTTATGGGTCGTATCACGACCTGGCGGCCTGGCAGCATTTGTTGATCGAGGCGGGGTTTGTGGAGCTGGAGCATTACTACCGGCCGACAGGGCTGCCGCGGGAGCAGCAGCCCTGGTTGGCGAGTGTCTGGCGTAAAGCTGTATAGCCCATTCGGACGCCATCGCGAACAAGCTCGCTCCCACAGTGGATTGCGGTCAACCTGTGGGAGCGAGCTTGCTCGCGATGAGCGCGAAGCGCTCGCTTTTTAAACAGCGTCTTTCTTCGGCTCGCGAATCTTGTACCAGGCCACATACAGCGCCGGCAAAAACAGCAGCGTCAGCAAGGTGGCGATGACGATCCCGCCGATCATCGCGTAGGCCATCGGCCCCCAGAACACTTCCCGGGCAATCGGGATCATCCCCATGCTCGCCGCCGCCGCGGTCAGCAGGATCGGACGGCGCCGATGTTCGGTGGCCTGCACCACTGCATCCCACGGCGCATAGCCCTTCAGTTCATATTCCTCGATCTGGGTCACCAGGATCACCGAGTTACGAATGATGATACCGATCAGCGCCAGAATCCCGAGGATCGCCACGAAGCCCATCGGCGTGCCTGTCGGCACCAGCGCGATCACCACGCCGATCAGCCCCAGCGGCGCGACGCTGGCCACCAGGAACAGCTTCTGCACGCTGTGCAGCTGGATCATCAGGAAGGTCGCCATCAAGAACAGCATCAGCGGCACAACCTTGGCAATCGGTCCCTGGGCCTTGCCGCTTTCCTCCACCGTACCACCGGTGGCGACCTTGTAGCCCGCCGGCAATTTGGCAGCGAAATCGTCGATGGACGGCTTGAGGATTTTCACCAGGTCCGTCGGCTGGATCTCGTCGCGTATCGCCGCCTTGATGGTGATGGTCGGCAGGCGATCGCGACGCCACACCAGCGGCTGCTCCAGTTCGTAGCGCACCGTGGCGAACGCCAGCAGCGGAATCGACGTGCCACTCGGCGTGACGATTTGCAGGTTCTGCAGGGTTTCCGGCGTACCGCGTTCGGAATCCACCGCGCGGCCGACCACGTTGATCAGGTAAATGTCGTCATCGACCTGGGTCACCGACTGGCCGCTGACGATGCCGTTCATCAGGTTGGCCACATCCTCCGAAGACAACCCCAACTGCCGCGCCTTGTCCTGGGCGATGTCGATCCGCAGCACTTTGCCCGGTTCGTTCCAGTCGTAGATGATCTCGCCAATGTGCGGGTTCTTGTCCAGCTCAGTGGCCAGGTCGATGGCATGTCGGCGCACCTGGTCGACGTCCTTGCCGCTGACCCGGTACTGGATCGGACGCCCTACCGGCGGGCCCATTTCCAGTGCCTGGACATAACTGCCGATGCCAACGAAGTCGTTGCGCAAGCGCTCGCGAAGCTTCTGCATCATGGCCTCACGGGTATGGCCTTTGCTGACGATCACCAACTGCGCGTAGAACGGGTTTTGCAGTTGCTGGTCCAGTGGCAGATAGAAGCGAATGGCACCCTGGCCGACGTAGGTGCTCCAGCGCACGATGTCCGGATCGTCCTTGAGCGTGGCTTCAAGACGATCGACGGCCCGGCGGGTTTCGTCGATCGAGGCGTTTTGCGGCAGGTTCAGGTCCACCAGGATTTCCGGCCGATCCGAAGACGGGAAGAACTGGTTCTGCACGTAGCGCATGCTGAACACCGCCAGTACAAAGCACAGTACGGTGATGCCAATAGCCCACCAGCGATTGCGCATGCACCACAGCAGCCCGCCATTGAACGCCTTGCCGATACGCCCGGGTTCGCCTTCATGGGGTTTCACGTTGGTACTGAGAATGTGCACGCCGATCACCGGCGCAAACAATACCGCCACCACCCACGACACCAGCATCGCGCAGGCAATCACCGCAAACAGGGTGTAGGTGTATTCACCGGCCGAGCTGGCGTTCAAGCCGATCGGCACGAAGCCCGCCACCGTCACCAGCGTGCCGGTGAGCATCGGGAACGCCGTGGAGGTGTAGGCGAAGGTCGCCGCCTGCTCCTTGGTCTCACCCAACTCCAGACGCGTAACCATCATTTCCACGGTGATCATCGCATCGTCCACCAGCAGGCCGAGGGCGATGATCAGTGCACCGAGGGAAATCCGCTGCATGGTGATGCCGCTGTATTCCATGAACACGAACACCATCGCCAGCACCAGCGGGATCGAGCACGCCACCACCAGCCCGGCGCGCACGCCAAGGCTGACGAAGCTGACCAACAGTACGATCACCACGGCCTCGAACAACGCGCTGGTAAAGCCGCCAACGGCCTCCTCCACCACCACGGCCTGGTCGGAGACGTTGTCAATGCCGACACCCACCGGCAGGTCGGCGGTCAACTGGTCGATACGGGTGTGCAGGGCCTTGCCGAACGCCTGGACGTTGCCACCCTTCTGCATGGCAATCGCCAGGCCGATGGCCGGTTTGCCGTTGAAGCGGAATTCCGGCGAGGCCGGATCGACGTAGCCGCGGCTGATTTCGGCAATGTCGGCCAGACGATAGAAGCGGTCATTGAGCTTGAGGTTGACCTCGGCCAGGTCTTTCTCCGAAGCGAACTGCCCCGAAGTGCGCACCGAAATCCGCTCCGGCCCGGCCTCGATGACACCCGCCGGGGTCACGGAGTTCTGGGTTTGCAGGCTCTGCACCACCTGACGCTGATCGATGCCCAGCGCAGCGAGTTTGCGCGTGGAGAAGTTCAGGTACAGCACTTCGTCCTGCTGGCCGACCATTTCGATCTTGCCCAGCCCCGGCACGCCGCGAATTTCCATGCGGGCCTGTTCCACGTAGTCGCGCAACTGACGCATGGTCAGGCCGTCGGCGGTGAAGGCGTAGATCGACCCGAAGACGTCACCGAACTCGTCGTTGAACGACGGCCCCTGTATGCCTTGCGGGAACTGGTATTTGATGTCGTTGATCTTCTTGCGCACCTGGTACCAGATTTCCGGGATGTCCTTGGCACTGGTGGTGTCGCGCAGGTTCACGTACACCGTCGATTCGCCGGGGCGCGTGTAGCTTTTCACATAGTCGAGGGAGTCGAGCTCCTCGAGCTTCTTCTCGATCCGGTCAGTGATCTGTTCGAGGGTTTCCTCCTGGGTCGCCCCCGGCCATTTGCTCTGGATCACCATGGTCTTGATGGTGAACGAAGGGTCTTCTTCGCGCCCCAGGTTGAAATACGAGAACACACCCATCAACAACGCGACGAACATCAGATACCAGATGAACGACTGATGCTTGAGGGCCCATTCCGAGAGGTTGAAAGGCCCTTTCATTGACTGTCCTCGTCGATTTTCACTTGTTGCCCCGGCTTGAGGCTGTTCACACCGGCACTGACCACCCGCTCGCCGTTCTTCACGCCGCCAGCCAGCACCACGGTGCTATCGGTACGGCTGATCACGGTGATGTCACGGGGGGAGACGGTTTTACTCTGTGCATCAATCACCCAGATGCGTGGCTTGCCATCGACCTCCTGCAGCGCGGTGACAGGCAACTCGATACGCGGCTTGATCGCCGAGCTCAGGGTGACGCTGATGGCTGTGCCGAGGCGAAAGCCATCTGGTGTTTCAGCCAGGCTCAAGCGGGCGCGACGGGTGCGTGTGGCGCTTTGAGCCTGAGGTTCGATTTCACGGATGATGGCGGTGGTGTTGATGCTCGGATCCAGCTGCGCAGCGACCAGAAACACCACATCGCTGGGCAGTTGATCGACCAGGGTATCGGGCAGGTCGATCACCGCTTCCTTGATGTCCGGTTGCGCCAGAGTCACCACTTGCTGACCGGCCGTTACCACTTGCCCGGCCTCGGCGCTCCACTGGGTGACCACGGCTTTATGGTCGGCGCGCAGCTCGGTGTAGCCCAGTTGGTCCTTGCTCTGGTTAACGGCCGCCCGGGCCTGATCGAGGGAGGCCTGGGTGGTTTTGAGGTCCGTGTTGGCCTCGTCGAGTTGCGCTTGCGCGCCGACCCCACGATCAAACAAGGCTTGCTGGCGCAGGGCACTGGCCTTGGCATTGATCAGTTGCGCCTGGATTTTCGACAGGTCGCCCTGGGCCGAACGCAATTGGTTCTGCTGGTCGGAAGGGTCGAGGGTGGCGAGCAGCGTACCCTTCTCCACCTCGGCGCCGACATCGACGTTACGGCTGGCGATTCGCCCGTCCACGCGGAAGCCGGTATTGCTTTCATAGCGCGCCTGGATGCTACCGGCGAAGCGGCCCAGGTCCTCTTCGCTCAAGGTCTGGACCTTGATCGACAACACCGGCCGTACCGGCGCCGGCGGCGGTTCGTTTTTGGAACAGGCGCTCAGCACCAGCCCGATGGACAACGCCCATAAAGGCTTCATGGCTTGGCTCCCCACGTCAGATCCTTGTAAGTGTTTTCGGCAATTTCGACTTCCATGTCCGGGTGCAAGAGTTGTCCGCCGGCGATGATGACTTTGTCCCCGTCCTTCAACCCGCCGCTGATGATGACCTTGCCGGTCAGGTAGCGGCCGACCGTGACTGAATGCAATTGGGCCTTGCCCTTGTCGTCGACAATCCAGACAGCGGGGGCACTGATGTTTTTGGTCAGCGCCGACCACGGCAACTCGATGACCGACTTGCCCGATCCGCTGGCCGTGGCACTCACCACCGAACCCAACTGCATGCCGTCGGGCAGTTTGTCGAGGCCGACCTTGACCTGCACGGTTCCGGATTGCGCCGACACCGCCGGGGTGATTTCGCGTACGGTGCCAGTGGTTTTGATCGCAGGGTTATCGACCAGGCTGAGGACAATGGTGTGATCTCTCGGCTTCTCGGCCAGCAGCGATTCGTAGACGTTGAACACCGCATCCCGGTCGCCGTCACGGGCCAGGCTGAAGATCGGCATCGTCGCCTGCACCACCTGGCCGACTTCCGCCTGGCGCTCGGTAATGATCCCCGGTGCATCGGCGATCAGCGCCGTATAGCTCAACTGATCCTTGGCATTGGCCAACTGCGCCTTGGCAGCGCTCAGGGCGCTCTGGCTGCTGTGCAAGGTTGCCTGGGCCGAGTCGTATTCGCTCTGGCTGGTGTAACCCTTGGGCAGCAATTTTTGCTGACGCACGAACGCCGCCGCACTTTGCGTCACCCGCGCCTGTTCGGCGACGACTTGCGCCTGGGCCGAATCGACATTGGTCTGCAAATCCTTGGGGTCGAGCCGGGCCAGCACTTGCTTGGCGGTCACTCGATCACCGACGTCGACCGAGCGCTGGATGATCTTGCCACCCACGCGGAAAGACAGCTCCGTCTGTACCCGGGCCTGGATATCACCGGTGAGGGTAACCGGGACCGCGTAATCGGCCGGCTTGACGACTTGCACGAACACCCGTGGCAGGTATTCCTGCACGGGTTTTTTCTCGTCGCAAGCCGTCAGCAGGGTGACGACACTCAAGGCCATGACTACTTTAAATCCGGGAACCACCATGCAAACTCCTTGGCCTTTTCCATGTACAACTCGACAGAGAGCTTAGAACAGGATTGGAACCTTGCACGAGCGTCTTATGAAGAAAAAGCTCACACTCTTTCAGCCCTGAAACACTTGCCATAGACGCCTGTGCATGCCTGACAATGAGCCCCGGTCGATCCCCCCTCAGGAACCCAAATGCTCAAGACCCTCGCGGTGGCCAATTACCGTTCGATCAACAAACTGGTGATCCCGCTGGGACGGCTGAATCTGATCACCGGCCCCAACGGCAGCGGCAAGTCCAACCTGTACCGTGCGCTGCGCCTGCTGGCGGAAACCGCCCACGGCGGGGTGGTCAATGCCCTGGCCCGTGAAGGTGGCCTGGATTCGACCTTCTGGGCCGGCCCGGAAACCATCTCCCGGCGCATGCGCACTGGCGAAGTCGCCATCGAGCCCACCGTGCGCCAGGGCGTCAAACGCCTGCGCCTGGGGTTTGCGGGAGAGGATTTCGGCTACTCGATCAGCCTCGGCCTGCCCGATTCCAATGGCCATTTCATGCTGCCCGGACGCAGCACGCCGATACCGTCTTATTTCAGCCTCGACCCGCAGATCAAACGCGAATGCCTGTGGGCCGGAGCGTTCTATCGCCCGGCCAGTCTGCTGGTCGATCGTGACGGCCCGATGATCCGTGCCCGCGCCGATCGAAAGTGGGATGTATTGGCGCAGCACACGCCGACTTTCGACAGCCTGTTCGATCAGGTCGGCAGCCTGCGCAGTTCGCCGGAAGTGCTGGAGATGCGCGAGTCCATTCGCCGCTGGCGCTTTTACGATCACTTTCGCAGCGATGCCGACGCCCCGGCGCGGCAACCGCAACTGGGCACCCGCACGCCGGTGCTGCACCACGACGGACGCGATCTGGCGGCGGCCTTGCAGACGATCATCGAAATTGGCGACCCCGAGGCCTTGCGGGCGGCGATCAGCGACGCTTTCCCCGGTGCACGACTGAACATCGAACCTCTGCCGGGTGGGCGCTTCGCCATCGAGTTCTTTCAGGAAGGTTTGTTGCGGCCGCTGTCGGCCGCCGAGTTGTCGGACGGAACGTTGCGTTACCTGCTGCTGGTCGCAGCGCTGCTGACGCCACGGCCGCCGACTTTGATGGTATTGAACGAACCGGAAACCAGCCTGCACCCGGATCTGCTGCCGGCGCTGGCGCGCTTGATCATCCGCGCGTCCGAGCAGTGCCAGGTGTGGGTGGTGTCCCACGCCCGACGTTTGATTTCGGCGTTGCAGGAGGACCCGGAGTGCAATTGCATCGTACTGGAGAAGAATCTCGGACAGACCGGGATTGTCGGGCAGCGGATACTGGATGAGCCGGCGTGGTATTGGCCGGAGTAAGTTTTTGAGTTGGACCACTCAGGTCCATCGAATTTTTTTGTTCGGATTGAGCGGTGACCGCTGACGCCTGGCCACCAGAATTGGCCGGGTAGCCGCCACTTCAAGCATTTCATCATAGGATCGCTTGCCAGCTAGCTTCAGGGGGCCTGATCTGAGTATTCCTGGTGTTGGTGGTGGTGTTAGGAACGGGGCCGAGGGCTGGTCCGGGCCCGGGGAAAAAAAGGAAGGCGACATAGGTGGTGCCGATGGCGGGAACGGGTCAGACGGTGCTCGCCCCTTGTTCTCCACAAAACGCTTCAAGGCAGGGACAGTCTTGGGATCACGCGCAGCCCAGTAAACAGTCGCTCTCGATACCACCGTAAGTCCCGCTAATCCTAATGCAATAAACCCGAGCGCTTTAGCTGACTCAGAATCCCCAGTAATACCCGCAACAGCACTGGCAACGCCCGTCAGAGCTGAAGCCATCGTCGCCACTCCCGCCACAGTCGAGCCTGCTGCACCGAGGGTGTATTTGTAGGGTAACCGACCTGCTGCACCCCATTGCAAAGCATCCTTGGCCAACTTGAAGGGAATGGCGGGCGACATGGTAATTCGAGCATTGGCCACGCTGAACAGGCTCGTGATCAACCTGGCAAACTGCCCCGTCGGGTCACTGAAATTCACCGGGTCCCCCAGACAATACGCATACGCATTCAGTCCGCCCCGCCCAAACGGGCTCAAGCTGTCCGGTCTGTTGAAGCGCATCAGCACTGGGTTGAACGCCCGATGCCCGTTACCCAGCAGATAATGGCCGGTGGCCGGATCGACCACTTCGCCGGTGAATCCGAGCAAACCACCGGGACCACTCTCGACCCGCCGATGACCGTAGGGCGCGTAGACCTGACGTACATCTCCGTCGGGGCCGGTCATCTGCAATACCGAGCGTTGCTGATCAGTGACCAGTAACAGGCTGTTGCGCTCGCCACCGTCCAACGATTGCACTGCCAGCAGTTGCCTGTCGTGTTGAAGCACGCTGTACGCATCCTGTCCTTTCAGTTGCGTCACCAGGTGTTCGCCGCGGTAGAACCGGGTCAATTTTTCCAGCTCCAACGGCTCCAGTTCGACCAGCCGATCCAGAGCATCATAGCGGTAGCGATTGAGGGGGCGAGTCGTTGGGCTCATGAGGGTCAACTCCCGGCGAAGGAAGCAGTTTGCACCCGCTTGAATGCGCCGGCACCTAGTAGAACTGTTAGTGCCGGGAGAAAGCTGTCGCCCGGGTTTGCCCAGGCAAGAGAGGACAGCTACTTTCCATTACGCCGTAGGAAGGATCTTTTTTTCGAAACGCCTCTCCAAGGACGAACCACTTTTGGCCAGAATCCCGGCCAAAATCTCACAAGGACGAGAACATGGCAGACGTACAACCGCCGCAACGGCTGGATCCGCAGGACATTCTGAAACTCTTGATGGCGTTGCGCAGGGCATTGGAGGCCAGGCCGGCCTGAGCAATTCAGAGTCAACTGGCTCCCTGTGGCGAGGGGGCTTGCCCCCGTTGGGCTGCGAAGCGGCCCCAAACAGATCTCCCGCGCTCCCCTGGGCGAATGCTGCGGCCCGACAAGCCCCCTCGCCACAAGAGCCCCCTCGCCACAGTTAAATCGAGCACCCATAAAAAAACGCCGACGCTAAATCAGCCGTCGGCGTTTGAAACCTTGAAGGGGTTTGCTTCGCGAATCAGAACGCAGGCAGTACCGCGCCGCTGTACTTCTTCTCGATGAAGGCTTTCACTTCCGGGCTGGTCAGGGCTCTGGCCAGTTTCTGGATGGCAACGCTGTCCTTGTTGTCCGGACGGGCCACCAGGAAGTTCACATAAGGCGAATCGGCACCTTCGATCACCAGGGCGTCTTTAGCCGGGTTCAGACCCGCTTCCAGCGCGTAGTTGGTGTTGATCATGTCCAGGTCGACCTGATCCAGCACGCGCGGCAACATCGCGGACTCGAGCTCCTTGAACTTGAAGTTGTGCGGGTTCTTGGCGATGTCTTTCGGCGTGGCCAGGGCGTTTTTCGGGTCTTTCAACTCGATCAGGCCAGCCTTCTGCAGCAGGATCAGGGCACGGCCGCTGTTGCTGCCTTCGTTCGGGATGGCGATGGTCGCGCCGTCTTTCAGTTCAGCCAGGGTTTTGACTTTCTTCGAGTAGCCGCCGAAGGGTTCAACGTGAACACCGATCACGGTTTCCAGGTGAGTGCCTTTGCCTTCGTTGAAGCTCTTCAGGTACGGCAGGGTCTGGAAGTAGTTGGCGTCCAGACGCTTCTGATCGACCTGCACGTTCGGCTGAACGTAGTCGGTGAAGACTTTGATTTCCAGGTCCACGCCTTCTTTGGCGAGGGTTGGCTTGATCAGCTCGAGAATCTCGGCGTGTGGAACCGGGGTCGCGGCAACCACCAGTTTCTCGCCAGCCTGGGCCAGGCCCGCGGTCAGGGCAGCCGCCAGTGCGGTGAACAACAGAACCTTTTTCATGCAGTGTCCTTATCGAAAATCACAGTCGCTTGTGGCGACGGCTTGAACATGAGAGTGCCAGTGAAGTGCTATCGCTGGCGTGAAGCGGACAATACCGGGATTTTTTATTCCCGAACAATAACTTTTATTCAAGTTGATATTCCATTTTGAAATAATCTAGATCTCTGCTCATCGTTGTTCAAACACCGCGCAGCTTGATGATCTGCTCGCCAATCTCATGGGTGAATGACTCCAGAGCGTCCAGCGCATCGCTTCGAAATTTCTGGGCACTGAAACCCTCAGTCAGTGATGGCCAGTAGTCTTGAAGCAATGCGTCGGCTTTGGCAGCGTACTTTTCCGAATTCGCGACCACGAATGCTGATTTGGCAGCGATACCCACCCCACTGGTGACCGTTTTTGCCGTCAACACGTTGTTTAGCCGGCTTTGTAATTTGACCGTGCTTCTCAATGCCTCATTTGCCGTGGAAACAGCGCCGTGAAGACGCCGCCCCACCGCCACCCGCGCTGCCCCTCGCTGTGCAGCCACCACGTCTGCCAGGGAGCCGACACTTTTCGTCAACGCAAAGCCAATGCCTTTACTGCCAATTTTTGCAACCGCGGTGGCCCCCAACGAAACCACTCCCAGCGCCAGCGACGAGTAGGTCAATATCTGGGCGCCAAGGCTATCCGGGGCCAGTTCATCGACAACCGCGGAGGCAATTGAAACTGTCGCGGAAATGACCTCCAGGGTTAAAAAGGCCAAGGCGTTGGCCGAGATCGGCACGAGTGGTGCGGTTGCGCCCATGGTCACGACGGTGAGGGCAATCGCGGCGGCGGCCAGGGCGGCAGTCACTCCGATTTTCACCCATCCCAGGGTCGGGATATGCCCGGTGGGATCCTTGAGATTGACCGGATCCCCCAGACAATAGGCATAGGCATTGAGGCCGCCACCCTCAAAGGGGCTCCAACTGTCGGGGCTTTGAAATCGCATCAATCGGGGGTTGTAGGCCCGATACCCCCTGCCGAGCAGGTAACACCCGGTTGAAGGGTCCAGTCGCTCACCCTGAAACCCCAGCAGGGCGCCAAGTCCGCTCGATGCGGGGCGATCACCATAAGGAAGGCAGGACAAAACAGATTCGTCTTGAGATCCAAGGCGAGCAAGGGCGGTGCCCTGACCATCCGTGACAAACAAGACAACATCGTCACCTTGCTGCTCGGCCAAGTACTTGCCGTCGCCTGACAACAGACTGCGTCGATGGTTACCCGCCACTTCGCTGCACAGCGCATGTTCGCTATGGAAAAGCCTGATCAACTCTGCGGATTCGGCAGCCACCGCATGCAATTGATCTTCGCCGTCGAATTGATAGTGCGTGCGACCGCCAGCGCTGGCGACACTTTCGAGCCGACTCAGCGTGTCATACCTGAACGTGCGCCCCTGGTTATCATTGAGCAGATTACCGTTGGCATCGTATTCGAAGCTCACTTGCCCGGGCTGATAGTGCGCGTGACTGTGAGTCATTGAACTCAACTGGGTTTTGTCAGGACGATCGTAGGAAAACCTGCACAGGTTCTCCTCCCCATCGAACCCCGTACGCACCGTCAACAGGTTGTCGAGGTAGTCGTAGGTGAACGCCTGAAAATCAATGCGTTTTCCCCAGGCATCGATCGGTGCCTGCGTGCCTTCACAGTCATAGCGCGTCAGACGCCCGCGGCTGTCGTAGGCGAAGGTTTCTGTACGTGACTGCGCACCGGACACCAGCGATCGTTGCTGAAGTTTGTCATCGGCCCCAAACGCTTGAATGACCTCCAGGCGAGATCCGTCGCCGAACTGCGAAATACGCTGAATCTCACGACCGAACTCATCGTGAACCAAGGTGGTCGTCAGCGAACGTTTCGAGGCGGTGTCCTCGACACTCAATGTCAGCAACTGGCCCTGGGCACCGTAGGCGTACTTCGCCAGAACCGGTCCCTGCCGTATTTCCACGGGCCGCGCCGCAGCGTCATGGATGTAAGCAGTTTCTACATCGTTGACATCGATAAAGCTGATGGGCAGCCCATTCAATGAACGGATAGTGGCAGTGCCGAAGCGGCCTTCGCTGGAGATCCACTCCCGGGACTTTTCTTTGCCCGACCTGGAGTACTCAAACCGGCGCTGAATGGCAGGGCTGGAAGTTTCGACGAGTTGCCCGGTCAATGGATCAAATCGATGCCTGGCTGATTCCGCGTGGCCGCCCATCCGCGCGGTCACTGCCCCGTTGAGCATGGGATCAAGGGCGAACCTGAAAACATCGCCCGCCGCCGTCACTTGCTGCAAAGCTTGAGCGCCACCACCCTCATAGGTCCTGGTTTCGGTTCTGCCGCCGACGGTCGTACGAGTGACACGCAACAAACCGTCGTAAGTCCGGGTGCCCAATACGTAGTCATCGGCACTGATTTCGATTGGATGATCACCCGTGCTCAGGGGGTCATACTTTTTTTTATCGAAGTGCCATCCGGCAGAATCGTCTCGATCAGACGCCCGTAAAGGTCATAACGGAAGCTCGTTTCGAATCCCGCCTCGTTGGTTTGCGTCAGGCAACGCCCAAGTCCGTCGTAGGTAAAAGTCGCGGTGATAGTGACCGCACCTTCGGAGTCGATGCGTTCTTCCCGGTCCGGCTTACCGAACACGTTCAATACAGAACGGGTTTTTCCAGCGCCGTCGAGCCAGCAAGTTCGAGTCAATGAAACCGGGTCAAACACATCGTTTACCGGGACACCGTCAGGACCTACCGTTCTGCATACGCGCCCCCAGCCGTCGTGGCTGTAGGTCGTGGTTGACTCGGTGGCCTTGCCCTCGGACCAGTCCTGGCTGACTTCGCTCACCAGTCGCCCAAAATTGTCGTAGTGGGCCTCATAGGTCAGACGTAATGGTCTGTCGGCTGAATCGAAATCCTGAACCTTGACCTTGGTCGTGCGCCCGACCCCGTCGAGCCAAATCTTGCTCAGCACTCCCCGTATGTTGGTGATGCCGATGGTTGCGCCGTCCTCTGACTGGCTTTCGCCGTAGAATTCAGTAATGCGTGACGCGATATCCGTTCCATCGAATGCCGCTGTCTCGCGAACGACACGGTTCAGATTGTCGTACTTCTTCAACAACTCATTGCCGCCCCCATCCCGAAGCTTGACTTCCTGTCCGATAAATCGGTCATGCCAGACATTGCGATCATGCCTTTCACTACCCACGAACAATCGTTGAAGGGTTTTTACCCAATCTCCATCAATTGAATATTTGAATTCGAGACGGCGGTGACCATTGTGCCCGGTTTGCGAGCGACTCTTGAGGCGTCCGTAAAATGCATCGCTGGCATCATCGATGTACTCGAATCGAGTATCCACGCATGGCTTGTTGTTCCCACCTTCAAACAACCTTTCGCTTTGAGGCAACAAAAACCGATGACCGCCTTCGCGCAAGGAGGGCAAGTCGATGTAGGAAAAACGGACAATGACTGTCGGTGCCGGGGCAAAATCAGGTGAAGGCGTGACCGATCGCTCCTTCAATGCCGTGATGAAGCCCAGTGAATTGGGGGGGCAACCCTCGGCACCTTCGGCCGGATAATAGACGTAGTCCTCCCGGGCTCCGCTCGGATTGATCTGGGTTAGCAGATTGCCGAATTCATCATAGGTCGTATGGGTAGTTTCGGTTCGGCGCGTGGCGCTCGCGGAAATATCGACATAACTGACGACAGCTGTTTTCTGCAGTTGGAAATGGGCGGGCTGACCGGAGAAGTCCAGACCGTCAACATCGTGATAAACAACCGTTTTTTGCTGAACCTTGCCGTTGGAAATGGATTTTTCCGAGATCATCAGGTGAAAGCGGTTGTAGGTTCTTTCGATGCGACTCAGTTCAACCGCATTAACACCCTCCCCCGCAACCAGGCGTTCGGTGCAGGAGTAGGTGTAAGGTCCTTTGTGCCCATGCAGATGGTCCCCGTCCTGCACCCAACGAAGTCCCGATTGATAGCCGAGGAAATTTTTGTCGGAGTATTCATAGACACGGGTGATCGTCGGCAACCCTGTACCCGGCACCAGAACACTGCGCCGCACCGCCGGCAAGGCATTGATCGGCGCCCCGAGCGGCAACCGATGCTTCTGAGGAGCGTACTCGATACGCTCGACACTGCCGCCCGGCGCGCGGACGTCCGTCATGACCAGAAAACCATCGAGTAACTGGTAATTGAATGACCATGCAAGGTGCTCGGCAGAACCGTGATCAAGGGTTATCTGCCGAAGCCAACCATCACGAACCCGCAAAACAAATTTCAAGCGTCTTGGCGGATGATCAGGCCATACGGTAATGCTGGCGGGTTGATCTTTCGTTTCATGACTCAGGGCCACGACGCGTTGTTGCTGATCGTGAATTTCGTGCAGGACGCGACGGCCCCGCACCAACATGTATTTCAGATTGATCGAGCGCCCTTCGTTGGAGAAGACATGTTCGGGCAACCATTCATCATAAGTTTCATCCGGCCTGACCAACCTCTCGATCAGACCGTTTTTATGGCTGACAACCAGGTTGTCGCCGTCGAGCGTGACCCGAGTGTCTTGAAGCTTTTTATCCCGGACGATGAGCTGCCCTCTGCTGATGTAGACACGATAAGAAACTCCGCTAGCAAGGGTCAGCTTACGGGTCTTTCGATTGTAGGAGCTCAAGCCCAATGACCAACCGCGTCCCCAACCGAAATCCGTTGTGCGGAAACTATCGAATGAAATACTGAAGGGTATCAGCGGACCGTTGATATTGTTGGCCACCCACCCCGCGAGATTAATGCTGGTACTATAAGAGCCGGTACGGACGTCCACTCCAGACTGTATAAATTCAGAAAAATTGAACGCGCTGGATTCCACTTCTGGCATAGCTGTACTCATCATCATTCCTTGACGCTGCAGATACAGTAAAATTAAACAACTTCGATCATCGAAGGGCTTTGGGTGTTCATTGCGACGTCGACTTCATGCCCGTTCCCATACATATCCCGAACAAACATCTTCACCGACAATTGATCATATCGAACTGTGGACTCTCCGCCCTTTCTGGCAAAGTGCATCAAAAAAGTTATTTTGCCTTGCTCATCATGGTAGGTCGCAATTTGATCGGCTGTTTCCCACAATGCCTCCGCGCCGTCATTAGACTTGAGCCCATTAAAATAGCCAACGGCGTAGTACCCGAGATAGTCAGGATGTTCACTGCGTGCCCGCAACACGCCGGTAATCGAGCAATCGACGAATTTTATATGCTGCTGGTCCACTAACAGGTCCAGGACATATCGATCAACCTTGGCAACGTTCTCTGTCGGCTTCCAGTTGGCGGACAGGTGTTTGACCCTGAACTGTTCTTTTCGATAGATCGGCGGTGGCACGGTCCTCAGGCTTATTTCACCGAATTCCGAGGTTTCTTCCGAATAGAACACCTCACCGTCCGAACGGGTAATGGCCGCAATCAGCTTGACGGGGTCGGGTGAGTTGCTGCTGACGTAGAACTCCTTGAGAAAGATGCCTTTCCCCCGCACAACCGGGCCATGCAGTTCACCCGTGTGAGGAAACGGCGCGTACGGCAAACTTCGCTCCAGCATGCACTTCCATACTGGTTCCTCGCCGTCTCGAATGGTGTCTATCGGCAGGGCTTTTCCGGAATAGGCATCCAGCAATTGAATGCTGTCGAGTTCGCTTTCGGAAATTCCAACTACCTTTTGCCCTTCGTCGACAGCTTGTACAACTACCATCAATCTCAACTGCTGGTATCCGTTGGCGTAAATTATGTTTCCGCCCGAAGTCGAGAAAACCTGAAGTCGTTTGAGATCTATCCACTCAGGAGAATCAGCCTCTTGAAAAGACTGGGGCGCCATCTCCGGGTCAGCAGGCATATAACCGTCGACAAGGAGATTGATATCTTTCAACTCATCGTCGACACCTGGAGCTATCGCAGCATTATTTCCAACAAACTTCACAGAAAAATCCTTTTTCATATGATATGTAACAACGACGGATATCAATGTATCCAGGGAGAAACTAGAAGATATGTCAAAACCTATTAGCTCACAAAATACAAAATTGTTACAATCACACTGCAAATAGTACAAAATATAACAGCAACAATCAGCGCCCATAAAAAAACCAGGCAACCATCAATTGCCCGGTTTCGTTATAACGCCAATAAACGTGCTTATATATTGATGCTTGCGAAATATTCTTTCAGCGCCCGGACTTCAGCGACATCCCCTTGTTGAATAAGTTGATCTATCCATCCTCGTACAAGAACCGCAGATGGACGGACAACCGGCAGATTCAAATGCTCCGGCAAGATTTCGTCACCCGTACTGACCAGTAATGCAAAGTGAATGACGTTCTCCAGTTCCCTGGTATTGCCCGGCCAACTGTGCCGTTCCAGCACAAGCTGCGCCGCTTCGCTGATCAGCGGCACTGGCAAGTCGAGACGCTGGCTGTAGATACCGAGGAAGTATTCGGCCAGCGGCAGGATGTCACCTGTGCGTTCGCGCAGTGCCGGCAGCTCGAGTTGGCCTTCGCTGAGGTAGTGATAAAGGCGTTCATGGAATTTTCCGGCGGCAACCGCCTGGGCCAGATCGATGCTGGTGGCCGCCACCAAACGCACATCCACCGGGCTCGGCTGAAGGGCTCCGACGCGGGTGACTTCGTGGTTCTCCAGGGCAGCGAGCAATTTGGTCTGGATCGGCAGCGGCAGGTCGCCGATTTCGTCCAGGTATAGCGTGCCGCCATTGGCCGAACCGAACCACCCGGCGCGACTGCTCGCCGAGCCGCTGTAGCTGCCCGCCGCATAGCCGAACAATTCGGCGTCGGCGTAGGTCGGGCTGATGGCGCCGCAATTGACCGACACGAACAACCCGCCGCGATCACTGGCGCGGTGGATATGGCGGGCCAGCAACTCCTTGCCGGTGCCGGTTTCGCCACGAATAAGCACTGACACTGAACGCGTGGCCAGTTGCTCAAGGTCTTCACGTAATTGTCGTGAGCGTGAATCGACAAACACCAGCGCCTTGGCGCGGATGCTCAGGGGACTTTTTTCCGCATCGGGAAAGGTCAGCAGCGGCTGGCCGAAGGTTTCAAAGCTCATGGCAGACTCCCGCCCAAAACCGCCGGGAGACGGGGGCGTTAAATAAAGAAAGTGTTCAAGCGCGGCGCAGGGCGTGGTGTTCCATGCGGTTTTGCAGTCGATAGAGGTAGGCAAAACCTTGCTCCCAACGCTGGTGACCGGACTTCACGTTGATGTGCCCGGCCCCCGACAGAATCCCCGCCTCGGCGCCCCAGTTACGCGCCAGCTCCAGCGCCCGCGGTGCACTGACGGCGCTGTCGTTGTCGGAGCTGACAACCTGGCTGGGGAACGGCAGCAGATCCGTCGGTATCGGTGCGAAATTGCGCAACGCCGGCGCGCAAGCCGGGCGTTCGACATCTGCCGGTGCGACGAGCAAGGCGCCGCGCACTTGACGCAAAAACTGCACGGGGGCACTCGCGGCCCAATGGGCGACGGTGATGCAACCCAGGCTGTGGGCAATGAGAATCACCGGCGTGCTGTCGGCGGCAATCGCCTCGGCCAGCGCCGCGACCCAGTCTTCACGGCGCGGCGTCAACCAGTCGGCCTGTTCCACCCGTGCGCTATTCGGCAGGCTGTTCTGCCAGTGGCTTTGCCAATGATCTTCTGGCGATCCTTGCCAGCCCGGCACAATCAGGTAGCGAATTGATTCGTTGCGCATGGGGGAGCTCTCCTGCTGCGTGTCTGTTCCAGGTCGAGTATAGGGAGAGGATTTATATTCGTTAAGGAATAAGAAGCTATTTATTAAGATCTATATCGAATATAAAACACTTATCCTGTGGGAGCGAGCTTGCTCGCGATAGGGTCCGGACATTCAACATCGATGTCGTTTGATCCACCGCCATCGCGAGCAAGCTCGCTCCCACAGGGGTACCGCGGCGTTGCGAAAATCGAGGCATAAAAAAAGGGCCGCACCCTGCCAAGGAGACGGCCCCGGAAAACGAAAATCCGTTAACGCGCAGTAATCACCGACAGCCTGGTAATCCCTGCCCGTTCAATCGACGCCATGGCCCGTGCCACTTCGCCGTAATTCACCCCATCGTCCGCCTGCAACTGCACGCGCACCTCGGGGTCCTTGGCCTTCGCCGACTTGAGGTTGAACTCCAGCAAGTCCGGCTGTATCTCGTCCTTGTTGATAAACAGTTTGCCGGCACCGTCGATGCTCACCACCAACGGGTCTTTCTGCTCCACCGGCGCCACCGCTTCGGTCTTGGGCAGGTTGATCGGAATGGCGTTGGTCAGCAGCGGTGCGGTGACGATGAACACCACCAGCAACACCAGCATCACATCCACCAGCGGCGTCACGTTGATCTCACTGAGCACCTCATCGGTGTCTTGCGTGGAGAAGGCCATATCAGGACGCCTCCTTCACTTTCTGCACGCTGCCCTGGGCCGCCACTTTGTGCGCCGTCGGGTGGATCAGCACACGGAACGAACTCTTCTGCGCCAGGCTGTAGAAGTCGTGGGCGAAGTCATCCAGGTCCGCCGCCGTCAGTTTTAAACGACGCAAAAAATAGTTGTAAACCAGCACCGCCGGCACCGCGACGGCGATCCCTACGCCGGTGGCGACCAGTGCCGCACCAATCGGCCCGGCGACCGTTTCAAGGCTTGCCGAGCCCGCCGCGCTGATGCCTTTCAACGCTTCCATGATTCCCCACACCGTGCCGAACAGACCAATGAACGGCGAGGTGCTGCCAATGCTCGCGAGTACCGCCAACCCGGTTTCCAGCGACCGGCGCTCGCGCACGATCTGCTGTCGCAAGGCACGCTCCAGACGATCCTGATGATTGATCGCCTGGCTCAGGTCCGCAGCCTGCGGCGCCTCGCCCACCTGGATTGCCGCATAACCGGCCTGTGCAACCCGGGCTGCCGCTCCGGGCCGGGTTTCGCTCAGCTCGGCCGCCGAGTCGAGACTCGAAGCGGCCCAGAACTGTTGATGAAACTTTCGATCCTGTGCCTTGAGGCGACCGAACTGCACGCCCTTGAGCAATGCCAGACCCCAGGTCGCGACGGAAAAAACCACCAGCAGCCAGATCACCGCGCTTTCGATGGATTCAAGTGGAGATGCCAGTAACGTCATGATGTATTCCTCGTGTAAACGTTTCGCGCGAATTTGGTTTCGGTTTAATGAATCTTGAAATCGATGGGCACGCTGACCCAACCGTCCTGGGCGACATCACCCTGCTTGGCCGGCACGAAACTCCAGCGCTTCACCGCGTTCAGCGCTGCTTCGTCCAACGCATCGCGGCCGCTGCTTTTCTGGATCTGGACCTCGCCGGGCTTGCCGCTGGCCAGCACATGCACGCGCAACAGTACCGTGCCTTCCCAGCCACGACGCTGGGCCAGCGAGGGGTATTCCGGTGCCGGGTTTTTCAAGTAGCCCGCGTTCGCTGAAGCAGGTGTCACGGGAGCTGGAGCCGGGGGAGCAGGTGGCGCAGGAGCCGCTACGGGCGCTGCCGGTTTCGGCGGCGCGGGTGGTTGCTCAATAGCCTTGGGCGCCGGTTTCGGTATCGGCTTGGCAACCGGTTTGGGCTTGGGAACCGGCTTCGGTGGCGGCGGCTTCACGGCCAGTTCGTCTTCCACGGGCGCAGGCGGCTCAACCACTGGCTGGACAGGTTGCGGTGGCGGCGGCTCGACCACCGGTGGCGCCGGACGCGAAAACTCGATGGTCATCGGCGGAATCTGCGGTGGCACGATGGGCAGCACGGTGGTCGGTTGCTGATTGACCCAATAGATCACCGCGCCATGCACCAGCAACGCCAAAAAGCCCAGCACGATCGTTTCCCGTCGGCGAAGGACGCCTTTTGGCGCGCGCTGCAAACGCAACTGGCCCAAGGGCACCCGGTGCGGTCGGCCGAGGTCGACCAGCTCACCACCGGGTGCCTGGCGCCACAGCACTTCATGTGCACCGGCGGCGGTCTGGACATTGCCCATTGTTTAACTCCCTGCGGTCTCTTTGCGGATTACCGGAACGTCGTGCTGAACATCCCCCGACGACGTCCTGGTAGAGCAATCATTGGCTTGAACGCTTAGCTCTGAAAGTAATGTTTAAACTTATGTTTAGACCTTAAGCGAATATATAAAACCATCAATCCACCGCCAGAGCCCGCCGTTCAAGGGCTCCGGCGCAGTGAAAAAAAACCGATGCCTTGCCCGCATTGAAAGTATTCATCCAAGGCATGGTTTTTCGCCGTCAGAAGTCGTATCGACCGGTCACGCCCAGCATCCGCGGTGTGCCGAGCAGGCCTTCATAACCGCCATTGGCGGCCGTCCACAGCGTCGTGTAGTAGGTTTTGTCGAAGGCGTTTTTCAGCCACAGCGAAACGTCCCACTGACCCTGGTTGAAGTCGCCACGAAGGCCGGTGGACAGGTTGACCACCGCATAACTCGGGATCTGCCCGAAGTCGGAATCTTCCACCGTGCCCACCGCTTTGGAGCGGAACGCATAACTGGCGGTGACGTACTCTTCGAAGCCGTTGCTCAGGTTCCATTTGTATTCGCCATTGGCGTTGCCGATCCATTTCGAAGCACCGACCACTTGATGGCCGCTGAGGTCGCAGGACGCTGGAGCGCCCGGCGCCAGGCTGACTTCCGGCGGGCAAGGTGCGTCCTTGTAGGAGAGGTAGCTGACGTCGTTGTACGAGCCATTGATGTTCAGCGTCAGGCCACGCAGCGGGATCAGAGTGCTTTCGAACTCCACGCCACGGGAACGCACGGAGCCGGCGTTCGTCAGGTATTGCACGCGATTGACGGCGTCGTAGGCGTTGGTCTGATAGCCGTTGACCTGGGTCCAGAACAGGTTGGCATTGAGTTGCAGGCGACGGTCCCACAGGGTGCTCTTGAAACCGAGCTCGGCGTTATTGGCGCGCTCGGTGCCGATCAGCAGCGAGTCGGCGCCGGCAACCGCTGCCGTGCCTACCGCCAGATTGACCCCGCCGGATTTTTCGCCATGGGACAAGGTGGCGTATGTGAGCAGGTCGTCGGTGATGCGGTAGCTGAGGTTCAACAGACCTGAAGGGCTGGAGCTGTACTGATTCAGATCGCCGGAATCGAAAGCGCCGGCACGACCGCGCCGTGCTGCGGCGGCCGCACCGGTTACCGCAACGCCACCGACCGGTGCCTCGCGCGTGACATTGGCGTTTTTCTCTTCATAGGTGCCACGTAGCCCGGCGGTGAAATCCAGGCGTTCGGTCAAGTGCCAGGTGCCTTGGGCGAACAGCGCAAAGCTGTTGGTTTCGATATGCCCGTTGCCGACGCTGTCGATGTTGTTCAGCGCACCGTTAGGTGTACCGCTCCAGATGTCCGCTTGCGGTCCGTAGAAGGTGAAGGATTTGTTGTCCAGGTCGGAACCGAAGTAGTAGGCGCCGAGCACGTAATCGAAGAATCCACCGGTAGGCGACGCCAGGCGAAACTCCTGAGAGTACTGCTTATCCTCCACCGAAACGCCAGCGTTGTGGAAGGCGGATACGTTCAGACCATCATCGTTGCGCGGGGTGAAATTCCACCAGCGATAGGAGCTGATAGAGGTCAGGGTGAAGTCGCTTGGCAGCGTCCAGTTGGCCTCGACCGAAGTACCGCCCTGATGCACGGTGACGTGCTGTTCGTTGTTCAGGTTGACCTTGCGGTGCGTGCCGTCGACCAGTGTCGCGCCCGCCGCGTTGGCCCGGGTCTGATACAGGTTGGTGCCATTGATGGTTGGGCCGGTGTTGTACAACACACGGGTGCCGGCGCTGGAATCTTCCTCGTTGTAGTCGCCGATCCAGCGCAAGTTGAACGACTCGTTAGGCTTGAACAGCAACTGCCCACGGAAGCCTTCGCGGGAGCCACCGTTCAAATCGTGGCCATCGAATTCATTCTTGATGTCACCGTCGCTGCGGGTGCGATACGCGGAAAAACGTCCCGCCAGTTCGTCATTCAGCGGGCCGGAAATCGTGCCCTTGGTCTGGAAGTAGCCATCCTCGCCCACCGAAGATTCGATGCTGCGTTCAGGGGTAAAGGTCGGCGCGCGGGTGCTGATGTTGATCACGCCGGCGGTGGTGTTCTTGCCGAACAAGGTGCCTTGCGGGCCACGCAGCACTTCGAGCTGCTCGATGTCCATCAGGTCGAATACGGCCATGCCGGGGCGGCCGAGGTAAACGTTGTCGATGTACAGGCCGACACTGCCTTCCAGGCCATCGCTGGCCGGGTTGTTGCCCAGGCCACGGATCGACACGCTGGATTGGCGCGCATGCATGTAGGCGACGTTGACGCTCGGCACCAGTTGCTGCAGATCCTGGATGCGATAGACCCGCTGGGTTTCCAGAGTCTGGCCGCTGACCACACTCATCGGCGTCGGCACATCCTGAGAACTTTCTTCGCGGCGGCGAGTGGTGACCGTCACGGTTTCCAATTGCGCGCTGTCGGCCGTGGCGGCCTTGGCCGGAATGGATTCCGGGGTGGCGCTGTCGGCTGCATAGCCTTGGGTCCAACTGGCGCTGCCTGCCAGCAACAAGGCCAGTGGCAGGCGTTTGAGCCGTTGGGGTGAAGAGGTTGAAGCGAGGTGCAACGGACTCATAAGGCGGGGTTCCCGATCAAAGTAAATGCTTTGTTGCTTGCCAGGCCGCCATCGCGAGCAAGCTCGCTCCCACACTGATCCTGTGAACTGCGAAGATCCCCTGTGGGAGCGAGCTTGCTCGCGATAGCGTCAGTTCAGACGCCGTCGATATCCGGCCCTTTCACCGTCTGGCTGACCTGCCCGTTCACCCCCACCGGCACTTCGCCCTTGAGCGTCACCCGGCGCACGATGCGGTCCTGGGTCCCGTAGTCATCCACCGCGTAATGCTGGGTAGAGCGGTTGTCCCAGATCGCCACATCACCGGCCTTCCAGCGCCAGCGCACGATGTTTTCCTGGCGGATCACATGGCTCTGCAACAGACCGAACAGGTGCGCCGAATCGGCCTGGGAATAACCCTTGATGCGTTTGACGAAATGCCCCAGCAGCAGGCTTTTCTCGCCGCTGATCGGGTGCACGCGAACCACCGGGTGTTCGGTCTCGTACACGGTCGAAGTGAAAATCTTGCGATAGCGCTCCAGCTTCTCGGCCGAGACGTCAGGCCTGGTGCCGGCGTAGTCGTATTCGTTGCTGTGCACGGCGACCAGCTTGTCGGCCAGCTCACGCAGCTCCACCGACAACCCGTCATAGGCAGTGGCGGTGTTGGCCCACAGGGTGTCGCCGCCGAAAGCCGGGGCCACCACCGAGCGCAGGATCGAGGCTTTTGGGTAGGCTTCGACGAAGGTCACGTCGGTGTGCCAGGAGCTGGCACGCTGGCCCTCGGCACCGTCCAGCTCCAGCAGAAAGCGCGTGCCTTCGCGCACCGGTACGGTCGGGTGCGCCACCGGTTCGCCGAGCAGATGGGCGAACGCCTCCTGGCGTTGGTCGTCGAGCTGGGTCTGCTCGCGGAAGAAGATCACTTTGTATTGCAGCAGTGCCTGTTGAATGGCTTCAACAGTGGCGGCATCCAGCTCGCCTGAAAGCTGTACGCCACGGATTTCGGCACCGATGCGACCGGCCACCGGATGGATTTCAAGCGCGTGAACAGCGGGTTGTACTGCGAAAGCGGCATTGCTCATGGGTAGACCCTCATCAGACTGCTTGCGGTTGAACCGGCCGCGAAACACTGCTCTATCTATATTCTATTTAGATCTAATAGATATCTATATGCTTCGTTGACGGAATAAGAGGTTGCATTTAAAACCTCAGTCAACCCTCGTCGCAAATGCCTTCGAGCTATTTTTAGGATGCCGGAAAAGCATATGGATCTTCGCCAGTTGCGTTACTTCATCGCCCTCGACGAACACCGCAGTTTCGTGCGCGCGGCCGAGGCCATGGGCATTACCCAGCCGGCCTTCAGCCGCAGCATTCAGGGGCTCGAACACGAGTTCGGCTGCGTCCTGGTGGACCGAGGCAACAAGGATTTGCGCCCCACCCCTGAAGGCCTGGTGGTGCTGCAACATGCCCGCAGCCTGGTGCAGGGTGCTGCGCTGCTCAGCTGCGAAGTGACGCAGATGACCAAGCTCGATGCGGGTGAACTGCGCTTCGGTTGCGGCCCGGCTCCGGCGGTGAAACTGGTACCGGATGCGGTGGCGCAGTTCATCAACGCGCACCCGAAAGTGCGCACCTGTTTCGAGGTGGATAACTGGGAGAAACTCAGCCGCGCCCTGAGCCGTGAAGAGATCGAATTCTTCATCGCCGACATCCGCCATTTCGAGTCCGATCCGAACTTCCAGACCCAGGCTCTGACGCCCAAGCGCGGCGTGTTTTTCTGCCGGCCAGGGCATCCGCTGCTGGCCAAGGAGAGCCTGTCGACCAACGACATGTTTGATTACCCGCTGGCGACTACGAAGATCCCGCCGGGCATTCGCAAACTGCTGGCGAACCTCAGTGGCCGGGTGGATTTTTCACCGACCATCGAGACCGAACATTTTCCGGCGCTGGTGAAAGTGGTGCTGCAATCCAACGCCATCGGCGTGGGGACTGAAGAAGCGTTTGTTGAAGACATTGCCCAGGGCTCGCTGGTGCTGCTGCACTGGCGCAACCTGCCGCAGAACATAGAGAGCATGAACGCACGGTGCGGGATCGTCAGCCGCACCGGGTTCCGGTTGTCACCGGCGGCGCGGGCGATGATCGAGACGTTGGTGGCGGTGGACAGGCAGCAGATGCCCGTTGCGGTTTAGGGCCTCATCGCGAGCAAGCTCGCTCCCACAGGGGACCTCCAGTGTTCACACTGGTCAGTGTGGGAGCGAGCTTGCTCGCGATGAGGCCAATGAATTCACTAAAGATTCAGAGCTTCGCAGCAGCCAACTCCGGCGCCACCCAATCACTGACCTTGAACGACTTGCGAATCAGCTTCTGCTGCGAAGCCAGGTCCACGGCATCCTGCAATTTGCCGAGGAACACCGGGTCAAGCGTCGAGGGGAACACCTCGCTCAGTTTCTGATCCTTCAGGTCCTGTGTGAGGATCACCGCCGGATAACTCGCCAGCCCCGACACCAACTGAATGTAGGCGTCCTTGTTGCTGTCCTGGGTCAGCCACTCCACGGCCTGCTGTTGGGCCTTGAGCAATTTCGCCACCGCCTCCGGATGCGCATCGACAAACTTTCCAGTCCCTATCAGCACCGCCTGCACGCTGCCCGCACCGCCCAGGTCCTTGGTATTTAGCGGTAACTCGGCCAGCCCCTTGGCTTGCAACGCCGTCAGCCCGGAACCGCCCCACGAGGCATCGATCTGCTTCGCCGCCAGCGCCGCGACCGCCGCGTTGAAGTCGAGGTTGATGACTTTCACATCCTTCTCGCTCAACCCCTGGCTAGCCAGCGCCGCGTCAAAGGACAGCTGGCTGGCGGTGCCACGGAAGATGGCCACGCGTTTGCCCTTGAGGTCCTGCAGGGTCTTGATCCCTGAACCCGGCACCACGCCGAGGTAATGCTTCACCCCGCGCGCCGAGGCGCTGAGCAGTCGCGTATCCAGACCATTGGACTTGCCGATGATGGCCGCCAGATCGCCGAGGTAGGCCAGGTCCACTTGACCGTTGGCGAACGCCTCGTTGATCACCGGGCCTGCGCCCTTGAAGAAGCTCCACTGAATCTTGATGCCTTGATCGGCGAAAGCCTTTTCGAAGATCTGTTGATCACGCAGCACATCCACGACACCGCCACCACTGTGCTGGGTACCGGCACTCAGGTCCGGCACGGCGATGCGGATTTCCTTGAGTTCACCAGCGTTGGCCGTGAAAGCCAGCAGACCCGCCAGGGCCGGTGCGGCGAACAGACTGATGACACGTTTGAAGGGAAGGTTCATGGGTGCGGCTCCTTGAGGCAACGGGCGTTGAGGAGCCGAAAGTAGGCCCAAGTAGAACCAACACTTAAATACTATAAATTCACATTTTTAGACTATTTGGATCTATATCAAGGCCTGCGGACCTCTCCGTGGCGTATGCCTTGGCAGCATCAAAAATATTCTTCGAATGCATTGGATGCAGTGGCTTATGGAGGCCTTAAATGGTTTCGCTTATCTCTCAATAGTATTTATTTTAATTTTTATAGATCAATTTTGCATACGCCTTGGACCCTGTGGGAGCGGGCTTGCTCGCGATAGCGGTGTGTCATCCAGCACATGAGTCGCCTGACATGCCCTCATCGCGAGCAAGCTCGCTCCCACAAAAGGCAGCCAGTTTTGCAACCCGACAACGGAGGTCGTTCATGGCCCGTGTTTCCCTTCTGAGCCTACCGCTGGCCGCACCTCGGCTTGATGGTCGACGGCGTTGGCCGACGCTGAGCCGGCGGCTCTTGCCCTGGCTATTACCCCTCAGCCTGTTTGCGCTGTGGTGGCTCGCCAGCCGCAATCACTGGATGAGCGAGCAGATCCTGCCGGCGCCGAGCCTGGTCTGGAGCAGCGCACTGGAACTGTCCCAAGGCGAGTTGTGGAGCCATTTGTGGATCAGCCTGCAACGCTTGTTCTGGGGGCTGCTGGCAGGGATCAGCGCAGGTGCGGTTTTGGGTGCCGCACTGGGCTTCAGTCGTCGACTGGAGCGTCTGGTATTTCCAACCTTCGCCGGGTTGGCGCAAGTTCCGACCCTGGCCTGGATTCCATTGTTCATGGTGTTTTTCGGCATTGGCGAAGTGCTGAAACTGGTGGTGCTGATCAAGGCCATCGTGGTGCCGGTGACCCTGCACACACTGGTCGGTGTGCGCGATGCACAACCAAAACTGCGCGAAGCCGCCGCCGTGTTGCGCCTGCCCAGGCACCTGTTGATCCGACGCCTGGTGCTGCCTGCCGCACTGCCGGCATTCATGGCCGGTGTGCGCCTCGCACTGGCCGCCGGCTGGACTTCACTGCTCGCTGTTGAACTGCTCGCTTCCAGTGAAGGCATCGGCTACCTGATGGTCTGGGCGCGGCAGCTGTTCATGCTCGACATCGTATTCGTGTGCATTGTGGTGATCGGTTTGATCGGCGTGGCGATGGATCGCGGCATCGGTCTGCTGGACAGGAAGCTGGTGCACTGGCCGCACCCCGCCACCGCCGAAATCCGTCGCGGGCCGCGTTATCAAGGCTGGCAACGCCTGCAACCGTGGCTGCTGCCACTGGCGCTTCTGGCGTTGTGGCAACTGGCCTCGGATCAGCTGTGGGTCGACGCGAACATTCTGGTCAGCCCGCTGGCCGTCCTGCAGACCACTCGGGATGGTTTGCTCGACGGCACATTGCTTGGTGGCATGGCCCTGAGCCTGGGCCGAACCCTTGGCGGGTTGCTGCTCGGTGGCGGGCTCGGGTTTGCCTTGGGATTGCTGCTGGGGTTGTCGCGCACCAGTGAACGCGTGCTCGGCCCAACCCTCGCCGCCATCCGTCAGATCGCCATATTCGCCTGGGTGCCGCTGCTCACCGCGTGGTTCGGCCTGGGGGAATTGGCCAAGTGGGTGTTCGTTGCCCTCGCCGCCTTTTTCCCGCTGTTTATCGCCACCCAACGCAGCGTCGCCCACCTCTCGCCGCAACTGAACGAGGCCGCGCAGGTGTTGCGCCTGAGTCTGCGTCAGCGCCTGGTTCGACTGGTACTACCGGGCGCGGCGCAAGGGATTTTTGCAGGGCTTCGGCTGAGCCTTATCTACGCCTGGCTCGGCACCATTGGCGCTGAATACTTCATGCCGTCCAACGGCGGCATCGGCAGCCAGATGATCGGCGCCCAGCAACTGCTGCGCATGGACCTGATCATGGCCGGCATGCTGCTGGTGGGCCTGACCGGCGCCCTGCTCAACCTCATTGGCCAACGCCTGGAAATCCGCGTCACTCGCTGGAGACACGCATGAACGCACCGATTGTCAGCTTCAATCACGTGGGCAAAACCTTCGACGTCGACGGCTTCACACTTGAGGCCATTCGCGAATTCAACCTGGACATCGCCGAGGGCGAGTTCGTCGCCATTGTCGGCTCCAGCGGTTGCGGCAAATCCACTTTGCTGCGGCTGCTTGTGGGCCTCGATACGCAGTTTCGCGGGCAAATCAGCGTGGACGGAAAAGCCGTCACCGGCATCGGCGGCGAGCGCGGCATCGTCTTTCAGGAACACCGCTTGTTCCCGTGGCTGAGCGTGGCCGACAACATCGGCCTGGGCCTGGTCAACGAGCCATTGAGCGCTGCGCAAAAGCACAGGCGCATCCATGATTTCATCGAACTGGTGGGCCTGGGCGACTTCGCCCGCGCCTATCCGCACCAGCTCTCCGGCGGCATGGCCCAGCGCGTCGCCATTGCTCGCGGCCTGGTGGCCAGCCCACGGATTCTGCTGCTGGATGAGCCCTTCGGCGCCCTCGATGCACTGACCCGCCAGCAGATGCAGGACGAACTGTTGGCGATCCGCGCCCGGGCAAAAATCACCACCGTGCTGGTCACCCACGATGTCGAGGAAGCGATCTTCCTCGCCGACCGTGTCGTGGTGATGGAGCCGCGTCCGGGGCGGATCAAACAAGTGGTCGACATTGCCCTGCCCCATCCGCGCCAGCGCAGCAGTTTCGACTTCCACCAGTTACGCGAGGAACTGCTTCACGAACTCACCAGCGACGATCACTACCAGCCCCCCGTGCCGGTGCAGGTCCGCGATCTGCCGTTGTCCTTCATTGCCTACTGAAAAAGGAAATTCTTGATGCCGCAACGTCCCAACTTTCTAGTGATCCTGGCCGATGACCTGGGCTTTTCCGACATCGGCGCCTTCGGTGGCGAAATCAACACGCCGAATCTCGATGCACTGGCCAACAATGGCCTGCGCCTGACCGATTTTCACACCGCGCCGACCTGCTCGCCGACCCGTTCGATGTTGCTCACCGGTACCGACCACCACATCGCCGGCATCGGCACCATGGCCGAAGCACTGACCCCGGACCTGATCGGCAAACCGGGCTACGAAGGACACCTGAACGACCGCGTGGTCGCCCTGCCCGAACTGCTGCGCGAGGCCGGTTACCAGACCTTGATGAGCGGCAAATGGCACCTGGGCCTGACCGCAGAGCTGGCGCCTCACGCCCGGGGTTTCGAGCGTTCGTTTTCGCTGTTGCCCGGCGCGGCCAACCATTACGGCTTCGAGCCGACCTACGATGAAACGACGCCACGGCTGCTGAAATCCACCCCGGCGCTGTACATCGAAGACGACCAATTCATCGATGAACTGCCGAAGGATTTTTATTCCTCCGATGCCTTTGGCGACAAGCTGCTGCATTACCTCAAGGAGCGCGACCAGACCCGGCCTTTCTTCGCCTACCTGCCGTTTTCCGCGCCCCACTGGCCGCTGCAGGCGCCGGCCGAGGTGGTGGAAAAATACCGCGGGCGCTATGACGCCGGCCCTGAAGTACTGCGACTAGAGCGTCTGGAAAAACTCAAAAAACTGGGGCTGATCGAGGCCGATGTCGAGCCGCATCCTTTGATCCAGTTGACTGCACAGTGGGATGCCCTGAACGACGAGCAACGACAGATCTCCGCGCGGGCCATGGAGGTTTATGCGGCGATGGTCGAGCGCATGGACTGGAACATCGGGCGGGTTGTCGATTACTTGCGCCAGCAAGGGCAACTGGACAACACCTTCATCCTGTTCATGTCCGATAACGGTGCCGAAGGGGCGTTGCTGGAGGCCTTTCCGAAATTCGGCCCGCAGTTGCTGACCTATCTCAACCAGCATTACGACAACAGCCTGGACAACATCGGTCGCGCCAACTCCTACGTCTGGTACGGGCCGAACTGGGCGCAAGTGGCGACCGCGCCGTCGCGGCTGTTCAAAGCCTTCACGACCGAAGGCGGGATCCGCGTTCCGGCACTGGTGCACTACCCGCAGCTGCCGCTCAAGGGCCAGATCAGCCATGGGTTTGGCACGGTGATGGACATCACGCCGACCATTCTTGATCTGGCCGGCGTGCGTCATCCGGGCAAGCAGTGGCACGGCAAACCCGTGGCGGAAGTTCGAGGCAAGTCGTGGCTTGGGTTCTTGTCGGGCGAGACGGCGCAAGTGCATGACGAGCACACCGTCACCGGTTGGGAATTGTTCGGACGACGGGCGATTCGGCAAGGGCAATGGAAGGCGGTCTACATCCCGGGACCGGTGGGGCCGGCGACCTGGCAGCTGTATGACCTGGGCAATGATCCGGGGGAGATTCATGACCTGGCGTCGAGCCAGCCGCAGAAGCTCAGTGCCTTGATCGAACATTGGCAGCGGTATGTGGATGAGACAGGGGTGATCTTGAGTGAGTCGCCGTTTCAGCCGGATTGATTCAACCTGAACCACCGCTATCGCGAGCAAGCTCGCTCCCACACTGGCCGATGTGATGCAAAGATCGCATTCACACCGACACACCCTGTGGGAGCGAGCTTGCTCGCGATGAGGCCTTAACAAACAACCATCAAGCCCGAGCCGTACGCACCTTATCCCCGACCAATTCGTCCTTGCGCTCAAACCGGTTGGCCCGCGCAAACGTGCCGAAATCATTGAACCGCACGCCCATCTCGCGCATCACCTTGTGCCCCACCGGCACTGTCAACTGGCGGATGTAGAACGGTTCCTTCACCACAAAGTGATGGATCCCGTGGCTGCTGCCGAAGTTGAAGCAGAACGCCTGCAACGGCCACAGCCACCACGCGTTCAGCACTTGCGTCTGCTGCATCACGTTGCCCGGCTCCACGTCACCGTAGTAGTGCATGTTCGAGCTGATGAAGTGCAGGCAGAACGTGCGCAACACGTTCGGGCCGATGATCACGACCGCCGCGATGTCGATCACCTGCATCACCGACAACGTGGTCGCCGACCACTCGATCGGTGCACCCATCAGATGTGCAACGCCGTTCGCTGCGTGGAAACCGAGAAACACGTACCAGGCGCCCCAATGCATCAGCGCCAGCGGTGCGTAGACCTTCAGGGTGCGCTGGACGATGCTGATCTTTTGCGCCCAGGTCTTGGCCCGCAGCATGCGGATGAACGACGACATCATGTTGTCGCCAATCATCAAGAATCGCGCAATGCCCCAAGGCTCGCCGTTGGTAATGGCGCGTTCTTCCATATCGGTTTCAGAGCCCGACACCTTGTGGTGATTGAGGTGCAGATGGCGGCGAATCCACGGATTGATAGTGCTCGGCCGCGCCAGCCACACCAGCCCCATCATCAGGTTGTGCGGCACCTTCTGCTTGCGGAAGTACATGCTGTGGATCAGGTCGTGCTCCAGCTCATGGGTCAACGAGGCAAAAAACGCGTTGAGCAGCAGGCACGCCCACCACGCCATGTGCCCGCTCATGTAGAGCGCCGCTGAGCCGACCATACCAGCGATGGCGAAGGTCAGAATGCCTGCGCCGAGGGCGTCCTGATGCTTGAGAATCGGGTATTGCTCGCGCAACTCGACGCCTCTGGCCAGCACCACTTCGCGGATATGGGCCGATCGTTGGGCTGCATTCAGTCGTTGGGGGCTTGCAGAAGTACCGCTCATGCTTCCATCCTCTGGTTATTGATGGTTGCATCCTGCCTTGCGAACCCTCGCAACGCGGTAGCCGAGAACGCCAACCTGTTGACCGGAAGCGCCAATCAGCATGACTGAACCGACCTCCCTCGCCAGCTGGACCCGCGCCCTGCGCAAGCAACTCGATGCCCTGGGCATCGACAGCACCGCCTTGTGCCAGCAAGCGGGGCTCGACCCGCAACTGATGGACGATCCGAACGCGCGCTATCCGCTGTCGGGCACCACGCACCTGTGGAATCTGGCGGTGCAGACCAGCGGTGACCCGGCGATCGGTTTGCGGGTTTCGCGTTTCGTCAGCCCGACCACCTTCCATGCGCTGGGTTATGCGCTGGTGGCCAGCGGCAGCCTGCGGGAAGTGTTCGAGCGCATCGTGCGTTATCACCAGGTGGTCAGTGACGCCCTGGAACTGGAACTGACCCGTGTCGAGGATCGCTACCGTTTCAGCCTGAAAATCCCGGCCGGTAACCCCGCCCCGGCCTTCGAAGCCATCGATGCGTTCATGGCGATTTACGTGCGCACCTGCCGCAATCGCCTGGGTCGCGACTACGCGCCACTGGCGACCTACCTGCGTCGCCCGGAGCCGACGGACGCGCACCAATGGCATAAGGTCTTCCGCTCGCCCATGTACTTCGGCGCCGACGAAGACCGGCTGGAGTTCGCCCTCGTCGACTTCGACAGCCACCTGGATGACGCCAACCCGGAACTGGCCGAACACAACGAAACCGTGCTCAAACGCACCTTGGCACAACTCAAGCCGCTGACCTGGGAGCGCAAGGTTCGCGATGCCATTGAAGAACAACTGCCCGAAGGCGAACCCAGCGCCGAACACATCGCCAAGGCCCTGCACCTGAGCCTGCGCAGCCTGCAACGGCACCTGGCCGATGAAGGCTGCCGGTTCGACACGTTGCTCAACGAAAGCCGCGAAAACCTCGCGCTGCTGCACCTGCGCGACCCGCAGGTGTCGCTGAGCGAAATCAGTTATCTGCTCGGATTTGCCGACACCAGCAGCTTCAGCCGCGCGTTCAAGCGCTGGACCGGGATGACGCCGGGGCAGTTTCGGGATGGGTTGCGGTGATTGATCCGGATCCCCTGTGGGAGCGAGCTTGCTCGCGATAGCGGACGGTCAGTCGACACACCTGGAGACTGACACACCGTCATCGCGAGCAAGCTCGCTCCCACAATGGGCCTGCGTAAACAGTTAAATCGAGGCCAGCTCCCGCAACCGGGCGGCATCGAGGATTTCAATTTCGCCGTAACTCAGCCCGATGATCCCCTGCCCCTGCAACTCCTTGAGAATCTGGTTGGTGGTCTGGCGCGACAGCGACAGCATTGAAGCAAGCTGCTCCTGGGGCAGTTGCAGGACGCGGCGCGCAGGAATGGTCTCGCCATAGCCTTCGGCGATCATCAACAAGCGGTGCGCCAGCCGTGCCGGGGCCGGCAACAGGCTCAGTTGTTCGAGGTTGATGAAGGTCATGCGCAACTTCTGGCTCATCAGCAATGCCAGTTGCCGCCAGTGCTGCGGATGCTCGTCGAGCAGCGCCAGCAAGGTGTTCTGGGGAATATGCAGCAGCGTGCACTGGCCCACGCCGTAGGCATCGTGGGTGCGTGGCTGGCCATCGAACAGGCAGATTTCGCCGAACCAGTGCGGCGGCTCCACCAGGCTCAGCAACGCTTCCTTGCCTTGCTCGCTGACGGCACCGACGCGCACCGCGCCTTCAAGCACCGCGTACAGGCCACAGGGCGGATCGCCACGCTTGAACAGCCGCTGGCCCGCAGACAAGCGCCGCAGCCTGGCCGCCGACAGCAGGCTATCCTGTAGGGAAACAGGCAAATGGCTGAACCACTGACCGCTCATCAGGCGTGGACGCCAGACCTGCATATCCATGAAAACTCCTAGAGATTGTCGCCTGGCTGACAGAACGGGAAATGGCCCCGGGGCATGATCAATCACCCTACAGGAGAACAACAATGAAAAGCCTCGTCGACCACCTCAGTCAATACGCTGCCTACCACCGTGACCCGCGCAACATTGCCTCGCACTTTATCGGCATTCCGCTGATCGTGGTCGCCGTCGCGGTGTTGCTGTCCCGGCCGGAGTGGTCGCTGGGGGGCGTGTGGATCTCACCGGCGGTGCTCGTCTCGCTGGCATCGGCGTGGTTTTACCTGCGCCTGGAGTTGCGCCTGGGCGTGTTGATGACTGTGTTGCTCGGGCTGTCCGTGTGGGCCGGTCATGCGCTGGCGCAGCAAAGCACGCTGGTCTGGCTGGGCAGTGGCGTGGCGATGTTCGTGATCGGTTGGGCGATCCAGTTTGTCGGCCATCACTACGAAGGGCGCAAACCGGCGTTCGTCGATGATGTGACGGGGTTGATTGTCGGGCCGTTGTTTGTGGTGGCCGAGCTGGCGTTCATGCTGGGGATGCGGCATGACCTGAAAGAGCAGATCGAGGCGCGGGCGGGTGGGGTACGGGTCAATCCGAAACGTGCCGCTGTTTAGATAGCAATCGCGAGCAAGCTCGCTCCCACAGAGGATCTATGGTGCACATAGAACCCCTGTGGGAGCGAGCTTGCTCGCGATGCTTTTGCCTTAGATGTTTGCAACCTTCTGCCAAACCTTCGGCTTGAAGAACAGCGTCTCTCCCTTCGCCAACCCGATCAGGCTATCGTGATCCTTGACCACTTCGGCTTCGATCAGATCGCTCTGCCCTTCAACCTTCAGCGTCACCCGTGTTGTCGCGCCCAGCGGACGAATGTCCCGCACTTCCGCCGCGTGGTGATCTTCCAGTTCATGGCGTGACAGCGACACTTCGTGCGGGCGGAACAGCACGTGCCTGTCTTCGCCCAGGTGCAGACGGTTCGAATCACCGAGGAAGTGATAGACGAAATCGCTGGCCGGGTTTTCGTAGACGTCACCCGGTGAGCCGATCTGCTCGATCACACCCTTGTTCATCACCACGATACGGTCGGCGACTTCCATCGCTTCTTCCTGGTCGTGGGTGACGAACACCGAGGTCAGGTTGATGTCTTCGTGCAGGCGCGCCAACCAGCGACGCAGCTCTTTACGAACCTTGGCGTCGAGGGCGCCGAAAGGTTCGTCGAGCAGCAGCACTTTCGGCTCCACCGCCAGGGCTCGGGCCAGGGCAATGCGCTGACGCTGTCCGCCGGAGAGTTGTTCCGGGTAGCGATCCGACAACCAGTCCAGTTGCACCATGTTCAGCAGTTCGTGGACTTTGGTTGCGATCTGGCTTTCGCTCGGGCGCTGGTTTTTCGGCTTCATGCGCAGGCCGAACGCGACGTTGTCGAACACCGTCATGTGGCGGAACAGGGCGTAGTGCTGGAACACGAAACCGACGTTGCGATCACGCACGTCATGCCCGGAAACGTCTTCACCGTGGAACACAATGTTGCCCTGATCCGGAGTCTCCAGGCCGGCGATGATCCGCAGCAGCGTGGTCTTGCCGCAGCCCGACGGACCGAGCAACGCGACAAGCTCGCCGCTCTGGATGTCCAGGCTGATGTTGTCCAGCGCCTTGAACGCGTGGAAGTTCTTGCTGACATTACGCACTTCGATCGACATGAATTATTCCTCCGCGGCGCTGGCGCGCAGGCGGTTAATACGGTTTTCGCTCCACTGCTTGAGCAGCAGGATGAAGAGCGCCAGGATCAGCAACAGGCTCGCCACGGCGAACGCGGCCACGTGGTTGTATTCGTTGTAGAGGATCTCGACGTGCAACGGCAGGGTGTTGGTCACCCCGCGAATGTGCCCGGAAACCACCGACACCGCACCGAACTCCCCCATGGCCCGCGCGGTACACAACACCACGCCGTAGATCAGGCCCCATTTGATGTTGGGCACGGTGACGTGCCAGAACATCTGCCAGCCGTTGGCCCCGAGCAGGCGCGCGGCCTCCTCTTCCTGGGTACCTTGCTCCTGCATCAGCGGGATCAGTTCACGGGCCACGAACGGCACGGTGACGAAGATCGTCGCCAGCACGATGCCCGGCAGGGCGAAGACGATCTGGATGTCGTGGTCCTGCAACCATGGACCGAACAGGCCTTGGGCGCCGAACATCAGCACATAGACCAGACCAGCGATCACCGGCGACACCGAGAACGGCAGGTCGATCAGTGTCACCAGCATGCTCTTGCCACGGAACGAGTACTTGCTCACGCACCACGCGGCACTGACACCAAACACCAGGTTCAGCGGCACCGAAATCAACACGGCGATGACCGTGAGTTTCAGGGCCGACAGCGCGTCCGGCTCAAAGATCGCGGTGAAGAACGCACCGAGGCCGAGCTTCAGGCCTTGGGACACCACGATGAACAGCGGCAGCAACAGGAACAGCGCAAAAATCAGCCAGCCAAGGCCGATCAGGATTCGCCGCGAGGTCGCACTGCCACGGCGGGCAGCGTTCGAGGAAGCGGCAGCAATAGACGATTGGGACATGGGTGCGCCTCCTTATGGGGTTTCGATGCGCCGCTGCAACAAGTTGATCAGCAGCAACAGGACGAAGGAAACCACCAGCATCAGTACACCAATGGAGGTAGCACCGGTGTAATCGTATTGGTCGAGCTTGACCATGATCAGCAGCGGCAGAATCTCGGTTTTCATCGGCATGTTGCCCGCGATGAAAATCACCGAACCGTACTCGCCGACCCCGCGGGCAAAGGCCAAAGCGAAACCGGTAAGCCATGCCGGAAGCAGTGCCGGCAGCAGGATATGGCGGAAAACCTGCAAGGGTTTTGCACCCAGGCACGCCGCCGCTTCCTCGACTTCACGAGGAATATCCGCCAATACTGGCTGTACGGTACGTACTACGAATGGAAGTGTCACAAAAGTGAGGGCAAGGGTGATGCCCAGAGGGGTGTAGGCGATCTTGAAACCCAGATCCGCCGCAAACTGACCGACCAGACCGGTAGGGGTGTACAACGCCGTCAGCGCAATACCGGCCACCGCCGTGGGCAATGCGAACGGCAAGTCGATCATTGCATCGATCACTTTTCGCCCAGGGAAGGTATAGCGCACTAATACCCAGGCCAGCAGCGTGCCAATGATGCCGTTGATGATCGCGGCACACAGGGCGGTGCCGAAGCTGAGCTTCAACGCGGCCAGCACCCGTGGCGCCGAGATGATTGCCCAGAACTGATCCCAGGTGAGTTGAGCGGCATGCACGAACATCGCCGCCAGTGGTATGAGCACAATCAGGCTGAGGTACACCAAGGTGTAGCCCAGCGTCAGCCCGAAGCCGGGTATGACGGGGGAAATACGACGCGACATAAAAGTCCTTGGTTGAGAACGCACTGAGCCCCGGAGGTGAATCCGGGGCTCGTTGATGGCTATTTAAGATTACTGCGCCTGATAGATCTGGTCGAACACCCCTCCATCGTTGAAGAATTTCGGCTGTGCGGTTTTCCAGCCGCCGAAGTCCTTGTCGATGCTCACCAGCTCCAGTTTCGGGAACTGCTGGGCGTACTTGGCAGCCACGTCCTTGTCACGTGGACGATAGAAGTTCTTCGCCGCGATTTCCTGGCCGGCCGGGCTGTACAGGTGCTTGAGGTAGGCTTCGGCGATCTGCTCGTTGCCCTTTTTCTCGGCATTTTTGTCGACTACCGCCACCGGCGGCTCAGCGAGGATCGACAGCGAAGGCACGACGATGTCGAACTTGTCGGCGCCACCCTCTTCTTTCAGGGCCAGGAAGGCTTCGTTTTCCCAGGCCAGCAATACGTCGCCCTGACCGTTGTTGACGAAGGTAATGGTCGAGCCGCGGGCGCCGGTATCCAGCACTGGCACGTGCTTGAACAGGGTTTGCACGTATTCCTTGGCCTTGGCTTCGTCGCCACCATTGGCTTTCAGGCCATAGGCCCAGGCCGCGAGGAAGTTCCAGCGCGCACCGCCGGAGGTTTTCGGATTCGGTGTGATCACCGAGACATCATTCTTGATCAGGTCGCCCCAGTCCTTGATGCCTTTAGGGTTGCCCTTGCGCACCAGGAACACGATGGTCGAGGTGTAAGGCGTGCTGGCGTCCGGCAGGCGCTTTTGCCAGTCCGCCGGCAGGGACTTGCCAAGCTTGGCGATTTCGTCGATATCGCCGGCCAGGGCCAGGGTCACGACGTCGGCACGCAGGCCATCGATCACCGCCCGACCCTGCTTGCCCGAACCGCCGTGGGATTGCTGGATTTTCACGGAGTCACCGGCGTGGTCCTTTTGCCAGAACTTGATGAATTCGGCGTTGTAGTCCTGATACAGCTCGCGGGTCGGGTCGTATGACACGTTGAGCAGCTCATAGTCCTTGGCAACGGCGGAACCGGCAAAAAGGGCGCTGGCCAGGGCGGCCAAAGCGAAATGACGAATCGACGACATGGTGAAAGCTCCTGGAATTCTTGGTTTGTTGGCTTTTTCTTATGGGATATCGCGTTGCCTGATTCGCCTCAGCCCGACTTGTTGCCCGGCTGCTGCAAACGGAATTTTTCCTTGCGTTCGATCTGCACCACCTGGGCGTTGTGCACGGTGATTTCCACGGCGCCAAAGCGCAGATCGCGCAGGGCACTCTGGATTTCACGCAGGATGGTGGCTTCGTCTTGACCGTCGACGCTACGCAGGGATGCGCTCATATTGCTGCTCCTTCAACTGAGAGGTTGCCTCGCAGTGTCGGCACTGCTTGCGGCTTGAGAGCAATACTAGAGAGGTGTAGATATTCTTAAAAAGACTATTTAAGAATGTTTATATAACCAGAAGAGATTAACTGTGGAGACAAGAGCTTGAGGTGAATCACCCTCTTTCAGGCACACCAAAAAAACCCTGTGGGAGCGAGCTTGCTCGCGATGAGGGAGTTTCATTCACCAGAAATGTCGACTGATATTCCGCTATCGCGAGCAAGCTCGCTCCCACAGGTTTTGCTTCTACACGATCACCGGCTCATGCATCCAGTCAAGCTGCTCCGCCGGTACCGGCCGCCCGAACCAGTAGCCCTGACCCAGATCGCAATCGTGTTCGAGCAGAAATTCCGCCTGCTCAGCCTGTTCGATCCCCTCGGCATGCACCTGCATGCCCATGCTCTGGGCCAGCGCAATGATCACCCGTGAAATCGCCGCATCATCCTCATCCCACGGCAATCCGGCGACGAAGCCCTGGTCGATTTTCAACTTCTGCACCGGCAGACGCTTGAGCCGCAGCAACGATGAATAACCCGTGCCAAAGTCGTCGATGGCCAGGCGCACACCCAGCTCGCGCAGGCGATGCATCTGCTCCAGCGCGACTTCCGGGTCTTCCATCACCGCGCTTTCAGTGACTTCCAGCTCGAGAAACGCCGGCTCCAGCCCGGTTTCGCGCAGGACCTGCGCCACCTGCTGATACAGCTCACGACGGGCGAACAGACGCGAAGAAACGTTGACCGCGACGAACGACAGCACCACCCCGTCCTGTTGCCACTGGCACATCTGCCGGCACGCCTGCGCCATGACCCAGGCGTCGATTTCTGCAATCAGACCGGTTCGTTCGGCGACCGGAATGAATTCCGCCGGCGACACCAGGCCCCGCTGCGGGTGCTGCCAACGCACCAGCGCCTCGACGCCGATCAGGCGACGGCTCTTGAGGTCGTGAACCGGCTGGTAATAGACCCGCAACTCTTGTCGGTCCAGGGCTCGGCGCAATTCGAAGGCGATCTCGACCCGTTGCTGGGCGTGGGCCGTCAACTCTTCGGTGTACAAGGCATAATCATTGCGCCCCGCGCTCTTGGCCTTGAACAGTGCAGAGTCGGCATTGCGCAGCAGTTGCTCGACGCTCAACGCATCGCTGGGGAACAGGCTGATGCCGATGCTGGTGTTTATGGACAGCTGGTGCCCATCAATAAGGAACGGCTCCTTAAGGCCCTCGATGATCCGCTGGGCCAACGCAGCGGCCTGAACCAGTTGCGGACAGCTTTCGGCAAGTATGGCGAACTCATCCCCGCCCAACCGCGCCAGGGTGACGCCCGGACCGAACATGGCCCCCAGGCGCTCGGCCACAGCCTTGAGCAACTGGTCGCCAATGGTATGCCCGAGGCTGTCGTTGATCATCTTGAAGTGATCGAGATCTATCATCAGCAGCGCGCAGCCACGCTTGTGGACCTGTGCCGAGGCCAGGGCCTGTTCGGCGCGGTCGATGAACAGCAGGCGGTTCGGCAGATCGGTCAGCGGATCGTGGTGCGCCAGGTGCATCAGTTCGTGTTCTGAATTCTTGATTGCACTGATGTCGGAAAACACCGCCACGTATTGGCTCGGCCGGCCGTAGTCGTCGTGGATCAGGCGGATCGTTTGCCATTGCGGGTAAATTTCGCCGCTTTTGCGCCGGTTCCAGATTTCTCCACTCCACTCCCCGACACTGGCGAGCGTGGCAAACATCACCTGATAGAACTCAGGAGAGTGTCGCCCGGACTTGAACAGGTTGGGCCGCTGCCCCAGCACGTCCTCACACCCATAACCGGTGATTTCCATGAACGCCCGGTTCACATGGACGATCAGACCTTCCCGATTGGTGACCAGCACGCCTTCGCGGGTGCAGTCGAACACGGCTGCCGCCTGGCGCAAGCGCATGCGGTCGGCGTCGCGCTCACGCAGTTTGGCGCCGATACCCAGACACCGCAGCAGCCGCGCCCGGGCAATGAAGATCAACCCGGCACTGAACAGCACCCAGACATAACCGTTGATCAGTTGCCATCGCAATCGCTCGGCAGAGCTATCGAAGAAACTGTTTAATAAATAGCCACTGATCTGCAGCCAAACCACAGAAAGCAGCAGATAGAGCAGCGCTGCACGCAAGGCATCGCGATAGGTGGCAGACATCCGGCGATCCATGTCCCTACAAAAAGGTTGGAATTATAGTTTAAAGACACATCCAGCCACTCTTATCTGAAAGGGTGACTGGTTTTCTGTGTGGGCTTAGTGATAATGCAACGGCTGTTTTTTCTTTATCGAGGGCCCTACAGCCTATGTGGTACGAAGGTTTTCTTGGCTTGTCGCCCTGGTCGCTGGTAGCAGTCACCCTGCTGATGACCCACGTCACGATCATCGCCGTCACGGTCTATCTGCATCGTTACTCGGCTCATCGCTCCCTGGAGCTGAATGGCGGCCTTAAGCATTTCTTCCGTTTCTGGCTGTGGCTGACCACGGCGCAGAACACCCGCGAGTGGACTGCCATCCACCGTAAGCATCACGCCAAATGCGAAACCGTCGATGACCCGCACAGCCCGGTCATCAAGGGTTTGTCCACGGTGCTGCGCAAAGGCGCCGAGCTGTACCGCGCCGAAGCGGAAAACCCCGAGACGCTGCGCATCTACGGCAAGAACTGCCCCGAAGACTGGATCGAGCGCAACCTCTACAGCCGCTTCCCGCTGCTGGGCATCGCGATCATGGGCGTTATCGACCTGCTGCTGTTCGGCACCATCGGCATCACCATCTGGGCCATCCAGATGATGTGGATCCCGGTGTGGGCCGCCGGCGTGGTCAATGGCCTGGGCCATGCCATTGGCTACCGCAACTTCGAATGCCGCGATGCGGCGACCAACCTGGTGCCTTGGGGCATCCTGATTGGCGGCGAAGAACTGCATAACAACCATCACACCTACCCTAACTCGGCAAAACTGTCGGTGAAGAAGTGGGAGTTCGACCTGGGCTGGGCGTGGATTCAAGTCTTCAGCTTCCTGCGCCTGGCCAAGGTTCAACGGGTTGCGCCGATTGCCCATCGCGTCGAAGGCAAGGGCAACCTGGACATGGACACCGCCATGGCGATCCTCAACAACCGCTTCCAGATCATGGCCCAATACCGCAAATTGGTGATCGGCCCGCTGGTCAAGCAAGAGCTGGAAAAAGTCGATCACTCGGTACGTCACCAGTTCCACCGGGCCAAACGCCTGCTTTCGCGGGAGACCAGCCTGCTGGATGACAAACATCATGTACGCATCCAGAACATGCTCGAGCACAGTCAGGCGCTGAAGGTAATTTACGAGAAACGCCTGGCCCTGCAACAGATCTGGGTCAAGACCAGCTCAAATGGTCACGACATGCTGGCGGCCATCAAGGACTGGGTACACGAAGCCGAAGCCAGCGGGATTCAATCCCTGCGCGACTTCGCCGATCAGTTGAAGACCTACTCCCTGCGCCCTGCCGCCGTCTGAAAAAACCTGTGGGAGCGGGCTTGCTCGCTCCCACATGGTTATGTGGCGTGCCATCAGTACCGCCCGGCGGGAGCCAGCTTCCTCGCCACACAAGGCGGGAACTTCATCTAAAAAGCCCTATCTCAAAGACACTTCGCCATTCCCGGCAGGCTTGGTGTTGGCCGCTATCGAACACGCGGCATGCCCTTTGAGATTTGTGTCGATGGCCCCAAAAAACCTGCAAGACTCATCTCCGTCGCATTGGCCCGAGGCCGCGCAGCCCCTGATAGCGCTGATGCATGCCCAACGCGAAGTCGCACGCCTGAGCGAACGTGAACAGTTGTTCAGCACCTTGCTGATGAGCGTCAATGCAGTGCTGTGGGCATTCGATTGGGAAACCCGCAAGGTGCTTTACGTCAGCCCCGCCTATGAACGGATCTTTGGCCGTTCGGCCGATCTACTGCTGGCCGACTGCAATCAATGGTGCGACAGCATTCACCCTGACGACCTGGACTATGCCGAACGCAGCCTTGCCGAAGTACTGGACAAAGGCGCCGTCGAAGACCGCGAGTATCGAGTCATCGCCGCCGAGGGCCAGGTGCGCTGGCTAAGCGACAAATGCTACATCAACCGCCAGGCCGAGCCGGGGCAACCGGTGATCATCGTCGGCATCGCCGAAGACATCACCGACAAGAAGCAGATGGAAACCGAGCTGCATCGCCTGGCCACCATCGATGCGCTGACCCAGAGCAGCAACCGCCGTCATTTCTTCGAATGCGCCCACCGCGCGTTCGCACACACCCGGCAACAGGGCGAGCCGCTGTCGTTTCTGATGCTGGACATTGATAACTTCAAGACGATCAACGACACCTACGGTCACCAGGAAGGCGACAACGTGTTGCAACGCATTGCCGAAAGCGGCCGCGCAGCATTGCGTCGTGGCGACCTGTTCGGGCGCATTGGCGGTGAGGAGTTCGCCGCGGTGTTTCCCGGCTGTACACCGCAAATGGCCCTGCAAGTGGCTGAACGCCTGCAACGGCAGATTCAGCAATTGAGTTTCAACCATGAGGGCCAGACGTTCGGCATCACCGTCAGCCAGGGCCTGACCAGCCTGACCGCCGCGGACGAAAACGTGGAAAACCTGTTTTCCCGGGCCGATGCGGCGATGTACCAGGCCAAGCGCGAGGGAAAGAACCGGATTGTCACTGCCTGACAGGATCACCACAGAACCCTGTGGGAGCGAGCTTGCTCGCGATGGCGGACTATCAGTCGACATTGATGTTGTATGTCAGCCCCTCATCGCGAGCAAGCTCGCTCCCACAGGGGTTGGGGGTGTACTTACTTTCTGCGCAAACGCATCAACTCCGGCAGGCCGATCTTGAGCAACCTCGCCGTCCGGCTCTTCGCCAGCGCCTCGATGCCCTCATGCTCGGTCAAGCGTGCCATCTGCGCCGCCATGTTCATCACCAGCGCTTCGCGCGAGTAAACCCCGCCACCGAGCTGGTAGGCCGCCGCAATCAGCTCGCGCAACTCCAGTGGCAGACGCCAGCGCGTGCGCAGGGCCGAGCCATAGGCCGCGCCAAATTCAACCAGCGCTTCGCCCACTTCCTCCTGCTCGTCCAGTTCGCCACCGGCCTGTTTCCATTCCTGCAAACACCGCAGCAACGCCAGATCGCCGAGACGATGCAACATGCCGGCGCAATAGCAGCGCTCCTGATCCAGATCGAGCAAGCGCGCCAGGGTTCTCGCGTATTCGGCGGTGTGCAGGGACAGATCCCAGTAACGCTCGGCATAGTCGGCCAATTGCGGATCGCTGAGCCGGGCACTGCGCTTGAGCGCCAACCCGAGAATCAGGTTCATGCTCTGCCCGGTGCCCAGGCGATGCAGCGCCTGGGACAGGGTTTGCACAGCGGTGCCGTGGTGCTGGGCCGCGCTGTTGGCGGCGGCGATCAGCACAGCGGTAACCTGCGGATCGGTGCGGACTTCGTCTTCCAGCACCGTCAAATCGAGGCCATTGGGATTGAGGCTGCGCTTGACCGCCACTTGCACGTCGGTCATCAGCGGCGCACCGTCAGCCAATTCCCGTCGACGCTCCAGAAACACCGACAACGTCATGCCCGGTGCCAGCGACGGCACTTCGCACGAGACTTCTTCGCCAGCGTTCAGCAGCAGCCCCTGCAACCGATGGGTCAGGCTTTCCATATTCAGGGGTTTGGTCAGGTACGCGGCCGGCGCCAGCGGCAAGGCCTCGCGCACGCTGGCACTGTCGTTGCGACTGCTCATCAGAATGAACGGCATGGGCGGATTGCGTTTGCGCTGGCGGATGCTGCGCAGGACATTCAGGCCATCGACGCCGGGCAACTCCCAGTCGGCGATCACCAGGTCATAGGGATTGGCAGCCAATAGCTCCAGCGCTTGCTGACCATCGGCGCACAAATCCAGCCGCGCATCGCAGCGTACGTTCAACAACACTTCCTTGAGCAAATCCCGGGACCAGGGGTCGGCCTCGGCGATCAGGACTCTTGGAACGGCGGGTAAAATGACGGTTGTCATACAGCTCTCCCTGGCAATGCGCAAACCTTAGCCAATGCTGGCCATCCGATACAGCGCTAATGGGCAGGATGTGTTTCAAGGGGCATGAAAAAACCCGCCGAAGCGGGTTTTTTGTGGATCAGGTCACACCGGAGATCAGAGTTCGGAGAAGCACTCTTCGATGATCGCCAGACCTTTGTCCAGTTGCTCGTCCGGCGAGGTCAGCGGTACCAGGACGCGCAGAACGTTACCGTAGGTGCCGCAGGACAGCAGGATCAGACCCTTGTCGCGAGCCTTGGCCACAACGGACGCCACGGCTGCAGCGTTCGGCTTGTGGCTGTCGCCGTTTTCGAACAGCTCGACCGCGATCATCGCGCCCAGGGCACGGACTTCACCGATCACCGGGTACTTGGCCTGGATGGCCTTCAGGCCGGTTACCAGACGCTCGCCAACAGCCTTGCAACGATCCAGCAGGTGTTCTTCTTCGAACACTTCCATCACGGCCAGGGCCGCGGCGCAAGCGATCGGGCTACCGGCGTAGGTGCCGCCCAGGCCGCCTGGAGCGATGGCGTCCATGTATTCGGCCTTGCCGCACACACCGGCCAGCGGGAAGCCGCCAGCGATGGATTTGGCGAAGGTGGTCAGGTCGGCAGCAACGCCCATCTGTTCCATCGCGAAGAATGTGCCGGTACGGCCAGCGCCAGTCTGTACTTCGTCAGCGATCAGCAGGATGCCGTGCTGGTCGCACAGGGCACGCAGACGCTTCATGAATTCTTTCGGCGCGACGTAGAAACCACCTTCGCCCTGAACCGGCTCGATGATGATCGCGGCGATGTCTTTCGGCTCGGCGTCGTTCTTGAAGATGCGTTCGATGGAAGCGATCGAATCGTCGATGCTCACGCCGTGCAGTTCGTTCGGGTACAGCGCGCGGAAGATGCCGCCTGGCATCAGGCCCATGCCGGCCGAGTAAGGCACGACTTTACCGGTCAGGCCCAGGGTCATCATGGTGCGACCGTGGTAGGCGCCGGTGAAGGCGATCACGCCGGCACGGCCAGTGGCGGCACGGGCGATCTTGATGGAGTTTTCCACGGCTTCGGAGCCGGTGGTCACCAGCAGGGTTTTCTTGGCGAAATCACCTGGCACCTTGGCGTTGATTTTTTCGCACACTTCTACGTACGGCTCGTAGGCCAGTACCTGGAAGCAGGTGTGGGTCAGCTTGTTCAGCTGCTCGGTCACGGCGGCGATGACTTTCGGGTGCACGTGGCCGGTGTTCAGTACGGCGATACCGCCGGCGAAGTCGATGAATTCACGACCTTCAACGTCGGTTACGGTCGCGTTCTTCGCGGAATCGGCGAAGATCGGGTGAATCTGGCCAACACCACGTGGAACAGCAGCGGTACGGCGGGCCATCAAAGAAGCGTTAGTCTTGCTCATACATTCCTCATTCACCGCTCATCGGGCGGCGTGGTTCAAGGATAAAGCGACGGGGAGCAACGGCGGCAGCATGCGATGATCGACTGCCACTGCGTTCCCGGCCACCGAGAAAATTCCGGTTTGAAGCGGCGCAAAGGGACAGCGCTCTCGTGTCCTTTGCGCTTGAAGCAATGCTCTTCCGGGGTTAGATGCCCAGGCAGAGGTATTTGATTTCCAGGTAATCTTCGATGCCGTACTTGGAGCCTTCACGGCCCAGGCCCGAGGCCTTGATGCCGCCGAACGGCGCGACTTCGTTGGAGATCAACCCGGTGTTGACGCCGACCATGCCGTATTCCAGGGCTTCAGCCACACGGAACACACGGCCCAGATCACGAGCATAGAAGTACGAGGCCAGACCGAACTCGGTGTCGTTGGACATCGCGATCACGTCGGCTTCGTCTTTGAAACGGAACAGTGGAGCCAATGGACCGAAGGTTTCTTCCTTGGCCACGGCAGCGTTGTTCGGCACGTTGGTCAGGATAGTCGGCTCGAAGAAGTTGCCTTCCATCGGCTTGCCACCCGCCAGCACGGTCGCGCCTTTGCTCAAGGCATCGGCGATGTGTTCTTGCACCTTGGCCACGGCTTTTTCGTCGATCAGCGGGCCAGTGGTAGTGCCTGCTTCCAGACCGTTGCCGATCTTCAGTTTGGCGACAGCCACTTTCAACTTCTCGGCGAATGCGTCGTAAACACCGTCCTGGATGTACAGGCGGTTGGCGCAGACGCAGGTCTGGCCGTTGTTGCGGTATTTGGAAATGATCGCGCCTTCGACGGCCTTATCCAGGTCCGCGTCGTCGAACACGATGAACGGCGCGTTGCCGCCCAGCTCCAGGGACACTTTCTTGATGTCCTTGGCGCATTCGGCCATCAGTTGACGACCGATTTCGGTCGAACCGGTGAAGGACAGCTTGCGCACGATCGGGTTGCTGGTCAGCTCGGTACCGATGTCGCCGGCGCTGCCGGAAACAACGCTGAACACGCCAGCCGGAATGCCGGCGCGCTGGGCCAGTTCGGCCAGGGCGAAAGCGGAGTACGGGGTTTGCGAAGCAGGCTTGAGCACCATGGTGCAACCGGCGGCCAGGGCCGGGCCGGCTTTACGGGTGATCATCGCAGCCGGGAAGTTCCACGGGGTGATTGCAGCGGTCACGCCGATTGGCTGCTTGATCACGATCAGGCGCTTGTCTGGCTGGTGGCCCGGAATCACGTCACCGTAGATACGCTTGGCTTCTTCGGCGAACCATTCGATGAAGGAAGCGGCGTAAACGATTTCGCCCTTGGCTTCGGCCAATGGCTTGCCTTGTTCCAGGGTCATCAGGCGAGCCAGGTCGTCCTGGTTCTCGATGATCAGTTCGAACCAGCGACGCAGCTTGGTCGCACGCTCTTTGGCGGTCAGTGCACGCCAGGCCGGCAGCGCTTTGTCAGCAGCTTCGATCGCACGGCGGGTTTCGGCAGCGCCCATTTTCGGCACGGTGCCCAGAATTTCGCCCGTTGCCGGGTTGTTGACCTTGATCGTCTGACCATTGTCCGCATCGACCCACGCGCCATCGATGAAGGCTTGCTGGCGGAACAACTGGGTGTCTTTAAGCTGCATGTCGGCTTTCCTTAACAGCACCGCAACGAATGCGGAGCAAATTATGATTGTAGAAAGGCGCCTCGATAGGCTGCCGTCAGGGAAATCATTCACCGGGCTGAAGCACATAAATAGCGCACTGATTGAACTCGTGCGGTTCAGCACCCAGACAAGAGCGTTTGAAATCTCAAACGAATCCTAGGATCAAAGGGGGTAAAGGACAATAGCCTGTTCGAAAAAAAGAACGAAAACGACGCTTTTGCCCATTTTTTCTGATCAACGTAGCAAACGCGCGTTACAGCTTTAAAAAAACGCAGGCGATTCAGCAGCATGGACGCCCGCAGCGCATATGAGTATCATGGCGCCCGCTGCACCAGTAGCTCAGCTGGATAGAGTACTGCCCTCCGAAGGCAGGGGTCGTGGGTTCGAATCCCGCCTGGTGCACCATACCGCTGTTACAAGAAAGCCTCGGGCCTTATGGGTCTGGGGCTTTTTTGTGGGTGATTGCAAGCTTCGCGTCTAATGATCAATGCTGTTTTTTTCAAACAGCCGGCCAATGTCTCTCGCGCTATGCAGCACGCGTTCGACCTTGATCTCGTCGTCCGCCAAACAGTAGAAGATCAGATATCGGCCATGGGGAAGCATTCGCAATCCCTTGGCGCAATCGTCTCTTGAAACACCCAGATTCGGTTGTTCGATTAATCGCGCGCACTGCATGCGCAGCTCGCCCACAAACGTCCGGGCCCGTTCAGGATTGTCTCGGGCGATAAAACGAGCGACTTGCAGCAGATCGTCCCGTGCCAATGCAGAGAAAAGCACTTGCCTCATGGACGGTGTTGCTCTGCTTCTACCTCATCAATCAGCGCATCAAGCTCGGCAAACATTGTATCGGCAGCGACGGCCGGACGCGGATCGTTGCGGCTCGCCGCAATGGCTTCACGAAGTTCGGCAGCGTGCAGCCGATCCAGCAGCTGTTGATAGGCCGCGTGCGGTAAAAGATAGGCGGCTGGACGGTTGTGGTTGAGCACGGCAACAGGCTCGGAACCGGCTTGCTCGATTACAGTACTCGGGCTGCGCTTGAGCTCGGTGATGCTGACCGAACGACTTGCAAGTAGCTGCTCCATGGCGGCTCCAAAGGTACGTAAAAAAGTACCTGATAGTGTGCCATTTTCAGCATGGGGGTCAACGAGTCTCCGACCGGTGCTGTCCTGGCCCACAAAAAAACCGCCGAAGCGGTTTTTTTCATTCTGTAGTCCAGTCGAATTCGTCGTACTCATCATCGTCCTCGTCGCCCTCGAAAAACTCCTCTTCAAGGTCGTCGTCTTCAACAACATCCTCTTCCGGCTGATTCAGCAGAAAATCCTTGCGACTCTCGGTAATCGCTCGCCGCAGTTCTTCACCCTTTTGCGGGCAGTTGAGCATTTGGGCGATGCGGTCGATTTTTTTTGCCACGGCATCCTCCAACGCATCGGCTATAGCACTGATAGTGCGCGCTTTCGGGGGTGGATGCCAAATCCCCGGAATGCCGCGCACTTCAGTTTTCTGCAAATCCGCTGGGGCGATCAGCCTTTAGCGGTGATAGCGCCGCACCACGCTGCTGTTTTTCAGGACGTGGCCTTTGATTTTTTCCAGCAGCTGCGCGCGGGTCAGGCCGGCGGGCAAGGCGTCCGGGGGCAGGTCCAGGGCGTAGATCTGGATGATGTAGTGGTGCGCGCTGTCGCCAACGGGCGGGCAAGGGCCGACATAGCCGGTGGTTGCCTTGCTGTTGGTACCGGCGACGCCCTCGAGGCCAGGTTTGCTCCCGGCACCGGCCGGGATCTGGTGGGTGCCGGCCTTGATGCCGTAATGCACCCACTGATCGATGCCCTGGCCCTGCTGGCCGTCAGGGTCGTGCATGACGATGGCGTAGCTTTGGGTGGTTGCCGGGCCGGCGTTCCAGTTCAATGCCGGGGAAATGTTATGCCCTCCACAGCCCGCGGAGTCGCTGGCGGCGGCCGACGTGAACAGGCGGTCATCGGAGACTCCAGGAATGTTCAGGGTGAAACGTTCCTGGGCCTGCGCCGGGAACTGCACGCAAAGGGCGACTGCCAAGGCCGCGAGCCAAGGGTTCATTGAGGTCAATCGGGGCATACCGGAGCACCTTGTACGTGTTGGGCCGTCGTCGGCGTGCAAACTATAGCCGGACCGTTCACGCCGTGGCAGGGGCAATTGGCTGAACCTCGCGATAAGTACCAGACTCATAAGTGAAACGTCTGTCTGGAGAGCAATCATGACTCTGCATCGCGTTGCACGTGTCGCCAATGTGCCCGAAGACCGGGGTCTGGAAGTGCAGGTCCAGGACAGCAAGATTCTGCTGTTGCGGGCCGGCGAACAACTGCGCGCTTATCAGGCCGAATGCCCGCATGCCGGAGCCCCGCTGGCGGACGGCGCGATATGCCACGGGCGCCTGACGTGTCCATGGCACAAGGCGCAGTTTCGGGTCGAGGATGGCGGGCTGTGCGAACCGCCAGCCCTGGACAGCCTCAAGCGCTATCCCCTTGAAGTCCGTGACGGCGACATCTGGGTCGGCGACCAGCCGATGCCGGACGCCCACGCGCCACCGGCCGACGATCCACGAACCTTCATAATTGTCGGCGCTGGCGCGGCAGGCACGGCGGCGGCAGCATGTTTGCGCGAGAAAGGTTTCGGCGGCCGGTTACTGTTGATCGACCGCGAAGCCGATGCCGGATACGACCGCACGGCGCTAAGCAAATACGTGATCGCCGGGGAGATGCCGCTGCACGAAGTCCCGCCGCTACGCGATGAGGATTTTTACCGCGAGCAGCGGATCGAACGCCTGCGAGGCGAAGTGGCAAGCCTGGACGCGCCAAACCGGACGCTGCGGCTGACTGACGGCCAATCACTGACATACGACGCCGCGCTGCTGGCCACCGGCGGCGTGCCCAACCCGCTGACGCTGCCCGGCGCCGACCTGCCGCAAGTGTTCGTCCTGCGCTCCAAAGCCCATGCGCAGCAGATTCTGGACAGCGCCAGCGCCGGTCAGCGGGTGGTGATCATCGGCGACAGCTTCATTGCCATGGAATCCGCCTCGTCCCTGCGCCAGCTTGGCCTGCTCGTGACCGTACTGGCCCGCCATGAGGTGCCGCTTGCCAAACAGTTCGGCGACACGGTCGGCAAGGCCATTCGTGCACGACATGAAGCTCATGGCGTCGTGTTTCATACCCAGGGCAATGCGGTACAGATCGAAGGGACGGACAAGGTCGAAGCCGTGCGCCTGGACAACGACCAACGCCTGGCAGCCGATCTGGTGCTGGTCGGCATCGGCGTGACGCCAGCCACTGCGGCCTTTACCGGGTTACCGAAGGAGCAGGATCACTCGCTGCATGTCGATGGCGCAATGCGCGTGGCCGACGGCCTCTGGGCGGCTGGCGATATCGCAACGTTCCCGCTGAACAACAAATACCTGCGCATTGAACACTGGCGACTGGCCCAACAGCAGGCGCGGATCGCCGCGGCCAATATGCTGGGCGGTGACGAGCATTACCTCGACGTGCCGTTTTTCTGGACCTGGCATTTCGGTAAAACCTATGACTACCTCGGCCACTCCGAGGCCTGGGACGAAGTCGAGTTCAAGGGCGACCCTTACAACCCGCCGTTCATAGGCCTGTTCGGAAAAAACGGCGTGGTGTCGGCGGCGGTAGCCTGCGAGATGGACCGGGCAATGGCGATGCTCGCCGAGCGGATGAAACAACCGCTGCCATGGGAAGAGGCATGGCACCTGATCCGTGACGTTCCCTAGAGTTGCCAGACAGCAAAACGCCCGGCGCCTGCGCGATGCAGAGGCCGGGCGTTGCGGGGTAAACGGCCGCCGTTATTCGGTGGCGCCAGCATCCGCAAACTTGCTCATCACAAAACCGGCAAACTCTTCGACGGTCATTTTCTGGCCGTTGAAGTCCACCTGATTGTTGGCGTAACGCAAGTTGGTGACGATGTTATTGCCGTCCAGTTTTGCCAATTGGCTGCCGACCGCCATGCTGCTGAACATGTCCGCGGTGGCGGTGGCCTGATCGGCAATCAGCTTGGCGTCGGTCTGACCGTCGATTTGCGATTGCACGGTGAGCACATCGATCAGCATGGGTTTGGACACTTGCAGCTTGAAGTCCAGCAGCGCGATCAGCTGTCTGACCAACTGATCGGTCGGCAGATCGATAGCTTGTGGCTTGGTCAGGTCGAGCACTATGTTGGCGCGGCTCTCACCATTGGCGGTGTTGAACGACAGGTTTTCCAGGGCCACTTGTGGTCCGGCCGCCAGCAGTTTTTCCAGGCTGGACTTGAGCAGCGCCTCTTCGGCTTCGGTCAGTTTCAGCTCCGGTGCCGGCAGACCGGCCGCCGTTGCTTCGGCCACCGCCCTTTCATACGGCTGCAGTTTGCTCTGGTAAATCTGCATCAACGACAGGGTCGCCGGAATGTCGAGGTTCTTCAGGCTCATGGCCAGCGAACCGGAACCAATGGTCTTGCCGTTCAGGGACACTTCGCCAACCTTGTAATCGGCACGCCCTGAGGCGTTGCTGCCCTTTTCTTCAGTCAGGTTTTTCATCTCGAATTTCTTGAAGTCCAGCACCGACTGCTTGACGCCAAAAGTCGATTTGCCGCTGGCCAGTTCAACGACGTTTTCGCCGGTGTAGAAACCGTAGGTACTTTTTGTCAGGTTGCTGGCCAGGGTCAGGCCATTGAATTCAACCTGCACCGGCGTCTGGTCTTCGGACACGGTGGTCACCTTCAGGCTGTCCATGTAGCCGTTGGCCTTGACCTTCTGCGCCTTGGCGCTGGCGTCGACGTCCATTTTCAAGCCGGAGAACTTCATGCTCGACTTGTCATCCAGTGCCATTTCCAGCGGCTGCAACTCGAAGGTGCCATTGGTAGCGTTGTCATAGCCGATATTGACCACGCCGGTCAGCGGGGACTTGTCCTTGGCGGCGGCAAACCACTTCTCGGTGAACGGGGTCTTTTCCAGCTCGTAGTGACTGGTCGCCAGGACCGGCAGCCACTTGAGCGACATCAGGCGCGAGAACGGCAACGGGCCGTGTTCGATGTGATCGACAAACAGCAACTCGACCGGCGCTTCGCCGAACATTTCGCCTTCGCCCTTGAGGCGATAGTGCGCGGTGCTGCTGAACACATGACGCTCCAGCGACACCAGCTCCAGCGACGCCGTGCCGTTGGAACCAACCATCGCCGCCTGCAGTTCCTTGTTGGCATCGGCTATCGAGGTGTTCAGCACACCTTCGATCCTGGTGCTGGTGAACCAGGCCCCGCCTGCGCTGATGGCACCGATGGCGACAACAATTCCCAGTAGCACGCCTGCTGATTTATTCATGTATGACCCGTTCAGTGTCCGTTGTTGAAAGTGAGGTCGTCTTCCCTGAACCCATGACGGGTTGTGGCTCGACAGTGCTGAAAGTGGAATGGAGATTAGCATCAGGGGCGACGAACGGCCCAATGATTAAAGGTGAAAGAGTGTCTTGGGGTTGTTCACAGGGTTGGGGATTATTTGTGCCTATGCAATCGCCTTCGCGAGCAAGCCCGCTCCCACATGAGAATGCATTCCAATGTGGGAGCGGGCTTGCTCGCGAAGGCGTAGGTACAGCCAATATCGATATCTCAGGAATACTGGACTTCAATCTCATCCAGCTGATGATCAAAGCTTTTGAGCCGCGCAGTCCAGGTGTACACCAGCACTTCGAAGTCACGGTTGATCACCGCCCCGCCCGTCACTTCCGCGCGCGGGTCGCAGACGTCCAGTTGATAGCGTTCGCGGGCCATGGCCGTGGCGACATCAGCCAGTTCGCGGGCATTGCTGAGCCAGTGCCGACCGTCGTCAGCCACCTGCCGGTCCAGCGCCAGGCACTGTTTTTTCAGGCTCTCGAGGCTTTTTTCCAGCGGCGTGCCGGTCAATTCGCCCATGACTTCCTGAAAGGTGCGCCCCGGTTGCCAGTAACTGCCCCAGAAATAGCGGTCGAACACCGTTTCGACACGACGCAACGCCACCTTGGTGTCCCAGATCAGGACCAGGGTCTTGCCCTGTTCGAGTTGTCTTTTCTTGATGCGTTGATTCTGGACCGAGGCCCAGGCCACCACCGCAATGGACATCACGGCAATCAGCGCGGCGGCACTGTCGAGGAACGCCATAGCCTTGTCGATCTGGTGGGCCAGCATGATGCCGTAGAAATAGGTGGCCGACAGCAGCACCAACGCCACGATGGCGCACCAGAAGCCGAGAGCATAAGGGTTTTTCATTATTGGTTTCCCCCTGACCTGCGCGAGCCTTGTGCGAAGAAAGGGCGCTTTTGCACCGGGCGCCCCTCCAACACTTCAAAGCATAGCAACGGCCTCAGGGTTTGCCGGAGTTCGACGCTTGCGTTCGTCCGCTTTCCCAACCGCCGCCCAAGGCGAGGAACAAATCGATCTGGCTGGCGGCAACCTGGGTGTTAGCGGCCGCCAGCTGCGCCGTGACGTCGATGTAGGTGCGGGTGGCTTGCAGGTCGGCCAGGAACGAGGCGCGGCCGGCCTGGAAGAAGCGGTGGGTCTGGTCGGCCGCCAGTTTTGCCGATTGCTCGGCATCGGCCAGTGCATCGCGGCGTTGCAGCAATGCCGTGTACTGGGCAAGACCGGTCTGGGTCTCGCGAATGGCGTTGAGCACCACCCCGTCGAAATGCGCCAGGGTCGCCTGGGTCACCGCTTCGGCTTCGCGGATGCGCGCCCGGGCGCCGTTGGTCGGCACGTTCCAGGTCAGCGACGGACCGAAGCCCCAGCGATTGGTAGACGGGTCGCCGAGATCGTCCAGGATACCGACGGTACCGATGGTCGCGCCGATGCTGATGTTCGGGTACAGCTCGCCCGTGGCGACGCCGATACCGGCCGTCGCGGCCGCCAGTCGCCGCTCGGCCTGCCGCACATCGGGACGACGCTTGAGCAACGCGGCGCCATCGCCCACCGGTACCAGTTGCGCGATTTTTGGCAGCTCGTCGCAGGTGGCGGTGCCGGCCGGCAGTTGGTCCACCGGCTTGGCCAGCAACATCGACAAGCGGTACAGCCCGGCCTGGCGCGACGCTTCATAGCGCGGCATGTCGGCGCGCAGGGATTTGAATTGGGTCTGCGAGCGGGTGACCTGGGTTTCGTCGCCACGCCCGGCATCGCGCAAGCGCTGGATCAGCGTGGTGCTCTGGGCTTGCAGGTCGAGGGAATGCTGGGCGATTTCCCGCTCTTCATTGGCTGCACACACCTGGGTGTAGGCGCGAACCACGTCGGCCACCACGGTGATGCGTGCAGTATCGGCAGCTGCCTGTGTCGCATCGGCATTGGCCTTGGCCGCTTCGATACCGCGTTGCAAGGTGCCGAACAGGTCGAACTGGTACGACGCGCTGATGCCGATATCGCCGATGTTGGCCACCGGCACTTTTTCCGGTATCAAGAACGCTTGGCCAGACTCCTGCAAGCGCTGGGCGCCCATCTGCACCCCGCCGCTCCAGCCGCCCGCCGCTTCGGCCTCATCAACCTGCGCACGAGACCGCGACAGGCTGGCCGCCGCCACACGCAAATCGGTGTTGGAGGCCATGGCCTGCTGCACCAACTGGTCGAGTCGCGGATCCTTGTACAGGCGCCACCAATCGGCCGGCACCGGCGCGGACACCACTGTTTTACCGTCGACCGCCAGATCGCCTTGGAAGTCTGGACGATGGACAACCGCCTCTTCGGGCAGATGATAATCCGGCCCGACCACCTGACACGCCGACAGCAGCAAACCTAATCCGGTGACCGCCAAACCCGAGGCCTTGCTCATTGCGCCGGCTCCCGTTGCTGATCGTCGATGATCGATACCGTGGCGGTGCGCCCGGCGATCATGCGGAAATCATCCGGCACGTCATCGAAGGCGATCCGCACCGGAATCCGCTGGGCCAGCCGCACCCAGCTGAAGGCCGGGTTGACGTTGGGCAGCAGGTTATTGCCGCTGGTGCGGTCGCGGTCTTCGATACCAGCGACGATGCTCTCCACATGCCCGCGCAGGCGCGCATTGTCGCCGATCACCCGGATGTCGACGCTCTGGCCGATATGAATGCCGTTCAGTTTGGTTTCTTCGAAATAGCCGTCGATGTGGAACGAGTTGCTGTCGACCACCGACAACACGGGCCGCCCGGCGCTGACGAACTCCTGGGGCCGTGGCGCGCGGTCGTTGACGTAGCCGTCCACCGGGCTGCGGATCACCGAGCGGTCGAGGTTGAGCTGCGCGCTGTCCACCGCCACCTGGGCATCCATCAACGCCACTTGGGCACGAGCCACTTTCGACTGGCTTTCTTCCAGCTGCTCACCCGGCACCAGATTGCCAAGACCCTTGTTCCGCTTGGCCTCGCGCTGGGCCTGGGCCAGGGTTTCTTCACGGTCGGCGACTGCCGCTTTCGCCTGGCGCAGGGCCAGCTTGAAGCGGTCCGGATCGATGCTGAACAGCACCTGGCCGCGCTTGACCAACTGGTTGTCGCGCACCTCCACTTGCTGGATCAGCCCGGAGACATCCGGCGCGATTTGCACGATGTCGGCGCGGATGTGCCCATCGCGGGTCCAGGGCGCGAACATGTAATACATCACCATGCGCCAGACCACGACCACGGCGAAGCTCACGATCAGCAGGGTCAACACCACGCGACCCAGGGTTAGAAACGGTTTTTTCATGTCATCAGGTATCGACTGAGTGAGTCCACGGCGCCAAGCAGCAAGGCGTAGAGGGCCACGTTGAACAATGCCCGGTGCCAGACCAGACGGTAAAAGTGCAGGCGCGTCAGCACCCCGTGCACCAACAGGTACAACACATACGTAATGCCCATCAGCACCAGCAGCGTGGGCAGGAATACCCCGCTCAGATCCAGGTCACCGATCATAAGGGCGCTCCATCAATGCCATGGGGAAGCGGTTCTTCGGGCTCGGCGGAACCGACGAATTCGACGCCGGGCAACAGTGCCAGGCGCAGGCCGCTCAGGGCGTGCAGCAGATGCCGACGGGTTTCATCATCGCCGGCACCGCTGAGGCCGCGACGCGTGCGGTCGAGGGTCATCAGCAACGGGCTCGGTGCCTGCAAGCGCTCACCGGCCTTGAGACAGGCCTTGAAGTACTCGCCAACCTCGGCCACCACCTGGCGCAGCAGCACCTGCGGCACACCAAGGACCCGCGGCGTATAAGCGAGCAGGTCCAACAGATTCAGCGCCACCCGCACTTCCCGCAGCGCCACGCCGGAGTCCTGGCCGGTCATGGCCAGGCGCGGCAGGTGCTGCATCAGCCGATCGAGCATCCGTATGCCCAGAAGCCGATGCTCAGACAACGTGGCCGGCTCGGAGAGGCCGACAATGTCACGCCAGCTGAAACGGGTCAGGCGCTTGGCTGCCAGTTCGGCACCGAACGGCCGGGCGATCAGGGTCCAGATGAACGCGAACAGCAACCCCATGGGGCCGGCCAGGTTGGAGTTGGCAAAACTGAGGAAGTCCGCGTCGTAAGCGCCCTGAATGCTGATGAAGGACGAGGTGTTGACCAGGGTCAGCAGCATGCCCAGGTAAAATTGCGGCTTGACCGTCAGGGTGCCGACACAAATGAACGGCACGGCAAACGCCAGTACCAGCATCGGAAAGTCATGCAGGTTGGGCAGCACCAGAAACAGATAAAGGCTGGCGAACACCACCGACATCGCCGTCCAGAAAAAGAACCGGTAAATCTGCGGCGCGGGGTCGTCCATCGAGGCAAAGAAACTACACGCCACCGCCGCCAGGATCACTGCGCTGCCGCCATCGGTCCAGCCGAGCAGAATCCACAGCACCGAAGCGACGATTATCGCGGTGACGGTGGAAGCAGCGGAATAAAACATCAGACCGCGATCCAGAAACGGGGACAGTCGCCCCAGCCGCCAATGCCGATACACCGCGCGCCAATTGTCCTGGCTTTCGCACTGGATGGCGTATTGCAGGCTGCGGCAGTCCTGCCACAAATCGATCCACTCGCCGAGACGGTAAATCGCGTTGGAGAACAGCAGTTGCTTGCGGTCATCCAGCGCTTCGGGAGCCGGTTGCAGGGCCTCGAGTTTATCCTTCAGTGCCTGCCAGCGGGCGAGGTCGGCATCCTTGTGCTCGAGCCACTCGGTGGTGGCCGTCAGCAATGGCGCGAACTTGTCCACAAGCTCGGGGGTGCGCCGTTCCAGGGCGTAAAGCGCATCGTCGAGGGCATCGATCACTGGCAGCAGGTGAATCATCCGCCCGCGCAACTCCTTGGTGTTGCGCACCGTCTGCGGACGCGAGCCTTCGTGGGGCAACTGGCCGATCATCAACTCCAGGGAGTTGAAGGTAGCGACCATCGATGCCCGCAACGCGCTGACCTCTTCAGGCTGCACGTTACGGCTGAGGAAGCGCAGGCTGTAGGTCGATGCATCGGTAAACCATTTGCTCACCGAATCATTGAACACCGGCGCCAGGCGCCGGGGCCAGAACATGGCGCCCACTACCGCCGCCACGGCGATGCCCAGAAAGATTTCTTCGGTCCGCGCTTCGGCCACGTCCCACACCCCCAGCGGGTTGTTCACCACCGGCAGGGCGATCAGCGGCAAGGTGTAACCGGCGAGCATCAAGGCGTAGTTGTTGGCCGTGCGCAAATGCAGGGATAGAAACAGCAGCGTCCCGGTCCACAGCGCAATCACCACCACCAGCACGTAGGGGCTCTGCACGAACATCGGCACGAACAAAACCGCCGCAGCAGCGCCGATAAAGGTGCCGACCGCCCGGTACAGTGCCTTGGAACTGGTAGGACCGAGAAACGGACTGGAAACGATGTACACCGTAGCCATCGCCCAATACGGACGCGGCATTTGCATGAGCAGGGCGATGTACAGCGCGATCATCGATGCGGCGAAGGTGCGGACTCCGTAGAACCAGTCCCGCGCCGGGGGCATGCCAGAGAAAAATCCGCTCAAGAGTTGGCCACCGATGGCGGCGTGGCCGCTTCAAATGCTCTCAGTACCCGCAGCGTAGCTTCCAGATCACTCTGGTCAATGCCTTCAAGGACTTCGTGGCGCAAGCGCACCAGTTCCACTTCGACCGCCTGCACCAGCTCCCGACCGGTTTCGGTCAGGCTCAGGCATTTGGCGCGGCGGTCCTGTGCATCTTCGGTGCGGCAGACGTAGCCGCCATGGCACAACTGATCGAGCAGGCGCACCAGCGACGGGCTTTCCATCCCTGCTGCCTGGGCCACCGTCACCTGGCGCACACCCTCGCCCAGCCGCCCGATCATCAACAACGGAACGGCGCAGGCTTCGGAGATTCCATAGTTGGCGAGCGTGGTCTGGCAGATTTTGCGCCAATGCCTGGCGGCCACCACCATGGCGCTGCTGATGTTCATCTGGAGAATGGCAAGGTTATTCGGCACGAGGGAAAATACACACTGTTAGTTTGCTAACTATCAATATCGCATTGGAGGGGATTTTCCGTCAAGTTTTGAAACATATTGGCTTCCATCCGTCGCGAAGCGATATGGGGTGAACAAGCCACCGTACTTAAGATGTATATACTTTGTCAGCACGACAACCGAGAAGGCAGCCATGTCGAAACAAGCCGTTTTTACAATGAAACTTGAGTCTGAACTGCGTGAGCAGTTCATGGCAGAGGCAGAAGCCGCTCATCGCCCCGCCTCGCAAATCGTCCGGGAAATGATGCGTCAGTTTGTTCAAACCCAACGGGAGGCTCGCGAGTACGAAGCATTCCTGCAGCGTAAGGTCGACACCGCACGCGCTTCGATGCGCGCCGGCGACGGGCTGACAAATGATGAAATTGAGGCAGAGTTCGCTGCCAGGCGCAGGCGGGCCGAGCTACAGGAATGAAAATAATATGGACGAAAGAAGCAGCACAGGACCGTGCAGACATTTGGGATTACCTGCATGCCGTTAACCCAAAAGCAGCCATCGACATGGACAACCGGTTCAGCAATGCGCTATCCCGGCTTGCCAAATACCCGGAAATCGGCCCTGCCGGGATCATTTCAGGCACTCGCGAGCTGACGCCACATCAGAGTTACCGCATTGTTTATGAGCAGGGACTGGACGCCATCTGGATACTCGCCCTGGTCCATACATCCCGACAGTGGCCGCCAGGACGATGACGATTCACACCCCCCGCCCCTTCCTCAACATCACATCCAGTTGATCCACCACCTCGGCCCAATCCGCGTCATCGAGAATCTCCTCCCGCAGAAGTTCCGCCTGGCTCGGGCTCCAGAAAAACGCGTCCGCAAGGTGCAGCTCCGGTTTGAGCGGTGAATGGGTGGCGATGAATTTATCGATGCTTTCGGCGTCGTCCGGCAGGCCGAGTTGTTTGAACAGGGATGGAAGGTTATGGGTCGGGCTTTCCATGTCGAACTCCTGGGGACCAATTCAAGGACCGCTGCGCGGTCATCGCGAGCAAGCTCGCTCCCACAGGTTAATCGCAGTTCCTGTGGGAGCGGGCTTGCCCGTGATGACGTCAGCATTGACGAAACAAAACTCAATGACTCAATTCCCGCACCTCGGCATGCGGCACCATTTTCAGAAACTCGGGCATGTCCATGCGCACCAGGTTGACGTGGTTTCCAGCCTCCAGATAGATGTCTTTTTGCCGGGTCAGCAGCGGATCGATGACCACCTCCAACCCATAGGACTCACCCAGCGCCGGTACTGCACCGCGCTCGCAATCATCGAACAGGTGCGCGAGGTTGCTTTCGCGGGAAACCTGCCACTCACCGCTACTGCGGACTTTGCTCAGGTCAAGGTGGCGGCTGGCGGGCAGCACGGCCATCAGGTAATGCCCATGGTGATCGTCGAGGATCACCGATTTGGCCACCCGTTCGGCAGGAATACCTGCGACCCGCGCCGTTTCAAGGCTGCTGGCCGAGTGTGGGTGGCTGACGATGTCATATTCGCATTGAGCCTTTTCCAGGCTTCGCTGCACGGTTCTTGCCATACGCATGATGCACCTCGGTGTCCGCCATGATCGCTTGCGGACGATGATTAAAGCTTGGCTTGCGTAGTAAAAGTCTAGGCCCGTCAGCGCGTTCCGGTGGGAAATCCGCTCATCGGCTGCCGACGGTAATTGAGCAAAATTCATACCGGCCGAGGCTCAACTAAACTGTATTCAGAGCCACTCCACGCCTCTCCCGGAGGGTCAAGTGAACATGCGTTGCTGTGCAGTTGCGTTGCTATTGGCGTTGAGCGGATCGGCCTGCGCCACCGACACAGTTGTGTTGCTGGTGCCCAACCCCATCGGGATCTGGCTGATCACCTTCGGCCTAGCGTTCCTGATCGCCGAGGCGGCCCTGCCCAATTACGGCGTGATCGGCCTGGGCGGCATCGTGATGTTCGTGATCGGCGCGGTGATCCTGTCCAATACCGAAGTGCCCGTGCCGTTGATGATCGGCCTGGGACTGGTCAGCGCGCTATTGCTGATCTACCTGGTGATTCACGCCATGAAGACACGACCGCGCGAAATCGTCAGCGGTGATGCCGGGCTGCTCGGCAGCGTGACGGCGGTGACGTCATTGCAGACCGGTAACGCCTATGGCGGCTGGATTCATCTGCAGGGAGAACGATGGCAAGTGCTTAGCGCGACGCCGCTGCAACCCGGGCAGCGGGTGCGGGTGGTGGGGCGCAAGGGTTTGCTGCTGCAAGTGGCCGCGGCTGACGCGGCGCCGGGCGGAGAATAGTCATGGGTTTGCAATTGGGTCTTGTCGCGCTGCTGTTGTTGATCATCGCACTGGCAGGGGCGACGTTCCGCATCCTGCGCGAATACGAGCGCGGCGTGGTGTTCCAGCTCGGGCGCTTCTGGCAGGTCAAGGGCCCTGGCCTGATCCTGCTGATTCCGGTGGTCCAGCAAATGGTAAGGGTCGATTTGCGCACCGTGGTGCTGGACGTGCCACCGCAAGACGTGATCACCCGCGACAACGTGTCGGTCAAGGTCAACGCAGTGCTGTATTTCCGCGTGCTCGATCCGCAAAAGGCGATCATCCAGGTCGAAGACTTTCTGATGGCCACCAGCCAATTGGCGCAAACCACGCTGCGGGCGGTGCTGGGTAAACACGAACTGGACGAACTGCTGGCCGAACGCGAACGCTTGAATCTGGACATCCAGCAAGTACTCGACGCCCAGACCGACGCCTGGGGCATCAAGGTCGCCAACGTCGAGATCAAGCACGTGGACCTCAACGAATCGATGATCCGCGCCATCGCCAAGCAGGCCGAAGCCGAACGGGAACGGCGAGCCAAGGTGATCCACGCCGAAGGCGAATTGCAGGCCTCGGAAAAACTCATGCAAGCCGCCGAAATGCTGGGCCGTCAACCGGGGGCCATGCAGCTGCGCTACATGCAGACCCTGAGTTCGATTGCCGGCGACAAGAGCTCGACCATCGTCTTTCCACTGCCGATCGAGTTGCTCAAGGGCATGGCGGACTTGTCGTCGAAACCTTGAACACCAACCGGTTCAAGGTCGGGGCAGCACCGCGGATTCACCGAGCCAGGTCAACAGTCGATCAAGACAGGCCTCCACAGACTGTATCCCGGTGTCGAGCACCAGCGCCGCATCGACCGGTGCCTGATACGGTGCGGACACCCCGGTAAACCCGGTCAATTCGCCGCGTCGGGCGCGGGCATAGTGACCTTTTGGATCACGTTGCTCGCACACCGCCAGGGTCGCACTGCACCAGACTTCGCGATAATCGTCACCGAGCCGCCGGGCGAACACATCGCGCAACTCCACCAGGGGCGCGATCATCGCCAGGATCACGATTTGTCCGTTCTCCACCAGCAACGATGCCAGTTCGCTGGCGCGACGGATGTTCTCCTGACGATCGCTGTCGCTGAAGCCCAGGTCTCGATTGAGCCCCACCCGCAGCCCGTCACCATCGAGCACCACGCTCTGCAGTCCGCGGGCAAACAACTCGGCGTGCAGCGCTTGCGCAAGGGTCGACTTGCCCGCCGCCGGCAGGCCGGTCAGCAGGATAGCCGCGCCGCGATGACCGTTGCGCCGCTCCCGCTGAGCTCGGCTGATGCTGGCAGTCGGGGCCTTCACATCAACGTGCTGGGGCATGGGTCACCGGCACCGTAATATCACCTGCCGCCCAGGCTGCTTCACGATTGGCCAGGGCCGTGGCGATGGACTGGACCTGTGTCGATTGCACCTGATCCGGCAACGGATCGAGGCCGGCGCTGGCGAAAATTTGCCCGTAGGCATTGCGCAGGTCGGCGTAGGACAGGTCGCGACGCAGATCGGCCTGCAAGGTATTGAGTTCGCCCTGGATCAGATCCAGTTCACCGATGCCATCCGCCTGGTGGCGGTTGCGCAACTGACCGACGATTTGCCCGTCGATGTCCGACAATTGCTGGTTGGTCTTGAACTGGCGCAAGGCCTCGCGGTAGTTGGCATTGGCCACATACAACTGCGCCAGCACCGCAATCGACATCGCCTGACGGCGCGCGGTGGCGACTTCCTCACCGGCCTTGGCCACGTCGATCGCCGCAGGCGCCGAGATCACATTGAACAGGTTCCAGGTGACCTTGACGCCGTAATCGGCCCAGCCCTGCTCCACCAGGAACGAGTTGCTGTCGTAATGTCCGCCAGCGGAGAACTCCAGGCCCGGCAGCAGGCGCAACATGGCTTTGCGGGTCTCGGCAGCGCTGATGCGGGTCTGATAATCCTGTTCACGCAGTTCCGGACGGCTGGTCAGGGCTTCCTGTTCAAGACTGGCCAGATCGACCTTGAGTTCGGGAATCTCATAACCGTTATCGGTCGCCAAGGTCAGCTCCGTGCCCATCGGCAGGTTGATCAGGGTCGCCAGTTCGGTCTTCGCCAGTGACAACGCACGGCGTTGCTCTTCCAGTTGGCGGGTCGCTTCGATTAGCGAGCGTTGATAACCGAGGGCTTGCACCGGATCGCCAATGCGTTGCTGGCTCATGCTCTGGCTGTCGTTGCGCGCGGTTTCCACCCGTGCCATCAGGCTGTCGATCTGCGTGAGCAGGCGTTCGGCGGCCATCGCCCGCCAATACGCCGAGCGTACGTCCTGGACGATGGTGTTGATCACCTTGCGTCGGCGCTCCTGAACGATCAGGCGCTGGTCGCCCTGCTGCTTTGCACTGATGTAACTGACACCGAAATCGAGCACGTTCCAGACCATCGTCAGGTCCGCTACATCACGGTCGCGGTCCTGGGAGGTCGAAGGCTCCAGGGACTGCGTGCCGGTCCGCACGCTCTGGCTACTGGAGGCGTTGACGTTGTTGCGGCCCACGTATCCGGCGTCCAGCGCCATGCGCGGCAGCATGTCGAAACTGGCGAGGTCGAGTTGACGCTTGGCCAGGGCCTCCTCCATGATTTTCAACCGGCCTTCGAGGTTGTACTTCACCGCACGGGCCATGGCTTGGTGCAGGGTCAATGGGCCGCCAAGAGGCTCCTGCCCCTTGTACATGCTTTGCAGGTCACTTTTGGCCCGCTGCTCACTGACACTGCGTTCGATCGGCTCACTGGTGACTGCGCATCCGCTGATCGCCAGTGCCAGCAGGCTGGCGCCGAATAACTTATGACTTCTATTCATCCTTGCATCGCCCCTGGGTGCCGCATCACAAGTGGAGGTTTTCATCAGGCCTGCATTTCGCTGATGCCGGCCAGTTTCAAAGCGGCGGCCAGGTTATCGACCTGCTGCTGCTCGTTGTCTTTGAGCTGTTGCAATTGCTGGCCCAGGGTCGGTGCGCCAAACACCCCGCGCAGGCCCTGGGAAACATCGCCGGACTTGATCGACTGACTGCCAAAGGCGTTCAACGAATCGCGTTCGCTACTGCTGTCCTGATTGAACAGGCTCGATAGCGTGCTGGTGCTGAACACACCGCCATCGCCGCCGCCGAAACCGAGGAAACCATGCCCCGAGCCATCGCCTCCGCTGTCATTGCTGCTGAAAACCTGTGCGATGAAACTCGGGGCCAATGCACCGTGGTTCATGAAAATATCGCCCAACGGCCGGATACCGTTGCCGATCACCCGTTGTTCGAACAATGGCTGGAAGGTCAATGGTGAGCTGAGGTTGCCCGTCGGAGGCGTGAAAATGGTCGGTTGCAGCGGCACGTTGGGCACATCGGTCAGCGTCACCGGGGGGTTGCTGCGCAAATCCGGGTCTGCCGACACGAAAACGACCGAGGAAGTTGGCACCGTGTTGATGACAAAATTGTCGGAATAACTCACACCGCTGCCACTGTTGCCGGCCATGTCGCTGATACCGGCATAGTTGATGCCGATCACGTTGCTGGCGATATTGACGTTGGCGGTCGGTGTCAGGGTCGCGGTCCAGGTCTTGCCGCCATCGCTGCTGCTCAGGTCGGACAAGGTGCCGTTGGCAATGCTGATGTCGGACAAATCAAAACCGCTGACCGCTTCATTGAAGGTGATGGTCACCTGCGAGGTCTGACCCACGCCCAGGTTCGGATTGGCGACCACGACGGTGGCGCTCGGCAGTTCGCTGTCGAGGGTGTAATTGTTCGACACCGCCACCGTGTTGCCAGTGTTGCCCACCAGATCTGTGACGTTGCGGGTGTCCAGGGCGATGAAGTTGCTTGGGTCGGTGACATTGGCCGTCGGCGTGAACGTCGCCGTCCAGGTCTTGCCGCCATCGCTGCTGGCGAGATTGCTCAGGTCGCCGTTGGTCACGCTCAGATCGGACAGGTCGAAGTGGCTGACGGCTTCGCTGAAGGTGAAGGTCACCGTAGTGGTCTGGCCGATACCGAGGTTCGGGTTGGCAACCACGATGTTCACCGTTGGCCGGGTCGCATCAAGCGCGTAATTGTTGGAGATGGCGATACTTGCGCCGAAGTTGCCGGCAACGTCCTGCACGCGACCGGTGTCGAGCACGATCAGGTTGGTTGTGTCGTTGATATTGGCGGTCGGCGTCAGGGTCGCGGTCCAGGTCACGCCGCCATCGCTGCTGCTCAGGTTCGACAACACACCATTGGCAACGCTGATGTCCGACACATCGAAACCGCTCACCGCTTCGCTGAAGGTGATGGTCACGGTGGTGGTTTCGCCGATGCCGAGTTGCGTGTCGGCAACCACGATAGAAGCGGTCGGCAGCGCGGTGTCGATGGCAAAATTGTTCGAATCGGTAGTGCCCGTCCCCGCGTTGCCCGATGCATTGACCAAGCCGCTATTGTCGAGCGTGATCAGGTTGCCGACGTCGGTAACGTTCGAGGTTGGCGTAAAGGCCGCTGTCCAGGTAATGCCGCCATCGCTGCTGCTGACGTTGCTCAATGTACCGTTGGCGATGGTCAGGTCGGCGTTGCTGAAACCGGTCACCGCCTCGCTGAACGTGATGGTCACCAGGGTCGTTTCGCCAGCCTTGAGCGCCGTGTCGGCGATCACGATGCTGGCGGTCGGCACACTGGTTTGCACCAGGTAATTCGCCGAGTTGGTCACCCCGCTTCCGGCGTTGCCAGCCGCATCGGTGACACCGGTGTTGTCCAGGGTGATCAGGTTGGTGGTGTCGGTGATGCTGGCGGTCGGCGTGAAAGTCGCCGTCCAGGTGACGCCGCCGTCGCTGCTGCTCAACCCGTTCAGAGTGCCGTTGGCGACGCTCAGATCGGAACTGTCCAGACCACTGACCGCTTCGCTGAAGGTAATGGTCACCAGGGTCGTTTCGCCGGGACGCAGGTCGGTATCGGCCATGACAATGGTCGCGGTCGGGCGTTGGCTGTCGATCGCGTAGTTGTTCGAGTCCGTGGCCCCGATGCCGGCATTGCCTGCCGCATCCTGAACACCGCTGTTATCGAGTTGGATGAGGTTGCCGGTGTCGGCGATACCCGCCAACGGTGTCAGAATGGCCGTCCAGGTGATCCCGCCGTCGCTGCTGCTCACCGCACTCAAGGTGCCATTATCGATGGTCAGGTCGGCGTTGCTGAAACCGCTCACCGCCTCGGAGAAGGTGATGGTCACCAGCGAGGTTTCGCCGACGCTCAGGGCCGTGTCGGCGACCACGATGGTGGCGGTCGGACGCTCGGTGTCGATGGCGTAGTTGTTGGAATCGGTGGTACCGCTGCCCGCATTGCCGGAGGCGTTCTGCACGCCGCTGTTGTCCAGAGTGATCAGGTTGGAGCTGTCAGCGATGTTGGCGGTCGGCGTGAAGGTTGCCGTCCAGGTGACGCCGCCATCGCTGCTGCTCACCGCGCTCAGGGTACCGTTGGCAATGCTCAGGTCGGCGTTGCTGAAACCGCTCACGGCCTCGCTGAAGGTGATGGTCACCAGCGAGGTTTCGCCGACGCTCAAGGCAGTGTCGGCGACCACGATGGTGGCGGTCGGCAACACGGTGTCGATGGTGAAATTCGCGGAATTGGTCGTACCCGTACCGACGTTGCCTGCCAGGTCCGCGACGCCGGAGTTGCCCAGGGTGATCAGGTTGGTCGTGTCGTTGACCGCGACGGTCGGCGTGAACGTCGCCGTCCAGGTGATGCCGCCGTCGCTGCTGCTCACCGCACTCAACGTGCCGTTGGGAACGGACAGGTCAGCGTTGCTGAAACCGCTCACAGACTCGGAGAAGGTGATGGTTACCAGCGAGGTTTCACCGGCGCTCAGCGTCGGGTCGGACAGCACAATGGTTGCGGTCGGGCGCTGGCTGTCGATCGAAAAGTTGTTCGAATCGGTGGTGCCGCTGCCGACGTTGCCCGCCCCGTCGACCACACCGCTGTTGTCCAGGGTGATCAGATTGGTGGCGTCGGTGATGTCAGCCGTCGGAGTAAATGTCGCGGTGTAAGTGATGTTATCGCTGGTGCTGAGATTGCTCAGAGTACCGTTGCTCACCGTCAGATCGGCCGTGGTAAAGCCGGTCACCGCCTCGGAGAACGTGATGGTCACCACTGATGTCTGACCCACCGCCAGCGCCGAGTCCGCGACCACAATGGTGGCTGTCGGGCGCACGGTGTCGATCGCGTAGTTGTTGGAATCGGTGGTGCCGCTACCGGCGTTGCCCGAGCCGTTTTGCACACCGCTGTTATCCAGGGTGATGACGTTACTGGTGTCGGAGATGGCATTGGTCGGCGTAAAGGTTGCGGTCCAGGTGATGCCACCATCACCGCTGGTCACGGAGCTCAAGGTGCCGTTGGCGATGGTCAGGTCGGCGTTGGTGAAACCCGTCACCGCCTCGGAGAAGGTGATGGTCACCAGCGAGGTTTCACCGACGCTCAACGCACCATCGGCCACGACGATAGTGGCCGTCGGCAGCACCGTATCGATGGTGTAGTTACCGGAGTTGGTAGTGCCGCTGCCGGTGTTGCCCGCCAGATCGCTGACTCCGGTGTTGTTCAGGGTGATCACGTTGCTCGAGTCATTCACGCCGACGGTTGGGGTGAAGGTCGCGGTCCAGGTGATGCCACCGTCGCTGCTACTCACCGAGGTCAAGGTGCCGTTGGCGATGCTCAGGTCAGCGTTGGTGAAACCCGTCACTGCCTCGGAGAAGGTAATGGTCACCAGCGAGGTTTCGCCGGCACTCAGGGTGGCGTCGGCCAGGACAATGGTCGCAGTGGGTCGGACCGTGTCGATAGCGTAGTTGTTGGAATCGGTGGTGCCGCTGCCGGCGTTCCCCCTCAGATCAGCCACGCCGGTGTTGTCCAGGGTGATCAGGTTTGTGGTGTCGTTGATGCTCGCCGAAGGCGTGAAGGTTGCCGTCCAGGTGATGCCACCGTCGCTGCTGCTCACCGCTGTGAGCGTACCGTTGGCGATGGTCAGGTCGGCATTGGTGAAACCACTCACCGCTTCGCTGAAGGTGATCGTGACCAGCGAGGTTTCGCCGATTCTCAGTGCCGTGTCCGCGACCACAATGGTTGCCGTCGGGCGCACGGTGTCGATGGCGTAGTTGTTGGAGTCGGTCGTGCCGATGCCCACGTTACCGCTGGCGACAGCCTGCACACCGGTGTTGTCCAGGGTGATCAGGTTGGTCGTGTCGGTGATGCTGGCAGTCGGGGTGAATGTCGCGGTCCAGGTGATGCCACCATCGCTGCTGCTGACGGAGCTCAAGGTGCCGTTGGCGATGGTCAGGTCGGCGTTGGAGAACCCACTGACGGCTTCGCTGAAAGTAATGGTCACCAGCGACGTTTCACCGATTTTCAACGCATTGTCGGCGACCACGATGGTCGCCGTCGGCAGCACCGTATCGATGGTGTAGTTGCCGGAGTTGGTGGTGCCGCTGCCTGTGTTGCCCGCCAGATCACTCACTCCGGTGTTGTTCAGAGTGATCACATTGCTCGAGTCATTCACGCCAACGGTAGGGGTGAAGGTCGCCGTCCAGGTGATGCCACCGTCGCTGCTGCTGACGGAGGTCAAGGTGCCGTTGGCAATCGTCAGGTCGGCGTTGGTGAAACCGCTCACCGCCTCGGAGAAGGTGATGGTCACCAGCGAGGTTTCGCCCGCGGTCAGCGTTGGATCGGCCAGCACAATCGTGGCAGTCGGACGAACAGTATCGATGGCGTAGTTGTTCGAATCGGTGGTGCCACTGCCGGTGTTGCCCGCCAGATCGCTGACCCCGGTGTTGTTCAGGGTGATCAGGTTGGTCGTGTCGTTGATACTCGCGGAGGGCGTGAAGGTCGCGGTCCAGGTGATGCCGCCGTCGCTGCTGCTGATCGCGCTCAACGTGCCATTGGCGATGGTCAGATCGGCGTTGGTGAGTCCGCTGACCGCTTCGCTGAAGGTGATGGTCACCAGCGAGGTTTCGCCGATTCTCAGCGCCGTATCCGCGACCACGATGGTGGCCGTCGGGCGCACAGTGTCGATCGCGTAATTGTTGGAGTCGGTGGTGCCGCTGCCGGCGTTGCCCGACAGATCGCTGACCCCGGTGTTGTCCAGAGTGATCAGGTTGGTCGTGTCGGTGATGCTGGCGGTCGGGGTGAAAGTCGCGGTCCAGGTGATGCCGCCGTCACTGCTGCTCACCGCCGTGAGCGTACCGTTGGCAATCGTCAGGTCGGCGTTGGTGAACCCGCTGACCGCCTCGGAGAAGGTGATGGTCACCAGTGAGGTTTCGCCGATTCTCAGTGCGTTGTCGGCTACCACGATGGTGGCGGTCGGACGCAGCGTATCAATCGCATAGTTGTTCGAATCGGTGGTGCCGCTACCGGCGTTGCCCGACAGATCGCTGATCCCGGTATTGTTCAGGGTGATCAGGTTGGTCGTGTCATTGACGCTGGCCGTCGGGGTAAAGGTCGCGGTCCAGGTGATGCCGCCATCGCTGCTGCTCACCGCCGTGAGCGTACCGTTGGCAATCGTCAGGTCGGCATTGGTGAACCCGCTGACCGCTTCGCTGAAGGTAAAGGTCACCAGTGAGGTTTCGCCGATTTTCAGCGCCGTGTCCGTAACGACGATGGTGGCCGTCGGGCGCACAGTGTCGATCGCGTAGTTGTTCGAGTCGGTGGTGCCGCTCCCGGCATTGCCCGCCAGGTCGCTGACCCCGGTGTTGTCCAGGGTGATGAGGTTGGTCGTGTCGGTGATGCTGGCGGTTGGGGTAAAGGTCCCCGTCCAGGTGATGCCGCCATCGCTGCTGCTCACCGCCGTGAGCGTACCGTTGGCGATGGTCAGGTCGGCGTTGGTCAAACCGGTCACGGCCTGATCGAAGGTGATGGTCACCAGCGAAGTTTCGCCGACTCTCAGCGCATTGTCTGCCACTACGATGGTCGCGGTCGGGCGTACGGTGTCGACCGTGTAGTTATTGGAGTTGGTGGTGCCGACGCCGGCGGTGCCCAGACCGTTTATCACCCCGGTGTTGTCCAGGGTAATGACGTTGGTCGTATCGGAAATACTGGCGGACGGCGTGAACGTAGCCGTCCAGGTGATGCCGCCATCGCTGCTGCTTACCGCACTCAAGGTGCCGTTGGCGATGGTCAGGTCCGCATTGGTGAAACCGGTCACGGCCTCGGAAAAAGTGATCGTCACCAAGGACGTTTCGCCGATGCTCAGTGTGGTGTCAGCAACCACGATGGTCGCGGTCGGTGGTGGCGCATACGCGGTGTTGAGTACACCCCCGTCGTTGTAGATGGTCGCGAAGGAGGTCGGCGAGGTGCCGGTTGTACCTCCGCCCTGCGCGGTACCACCCGCACCACTGGCCGCGGCATTACCGGCCAGGGCCGCGAAGTTGGCGGCCGTCATCAGCAGCGTGCCTTTGTTCCAGATCGCACCGACGCCCCGGCCGCCAATGCCGCCATTACTGGCATTGCTGCCTTGGCCACCGCCACCGCCACCGCCGCCACCGGCGCCGATGTTGTTGCTGATGGTCGACGTGCCGATGACGGTGATGGTGCCGCTGCTGGCGTTGTAGATCCCGCCCACCGCGTTGCCGCCGGCGCCACCCACCTTGTCCCAACCGGCCCCGCCGCCGCCGCCACCAATGGATATCGTGCCATTGGTGGCCGTCGCACCGTTACCGCCGTTGCTGTAATAGGAAACGCCCACCCCGCCAGCACCGCCAGTGGAGGTACCGCCACGACCGCCCATGTGGGTGGCGTCATAACCGCCGCCGTAACCACCGACGCCACCGCTGCCCGCCTGGCCGCCCAACGTGCCGGTGCCTGGCCCTGCCGAACCGCCATGCCCACCGCCCTGGCCGCCCAGACCGCCGCCGCCACCGCCGCCGCCGCCGTAAAAAGCGCCCGTGACACCGCCGCCGCCACCGCCACCGGAAGCCCCGTTGGAGGTCACGGTAACGTTGTTCAGGGTCAGAATCCCGGCGTTGAAAATACCTCCGGCCATCGCGCCCGTGGCACCGTAGCCACCGTTGCCGCCATTGCCCGACACCAGGCCACGGGTGATCACCAGGCCATCGAGCGTGACGATACTGCCTGAGCTCACTTCAATCACTCGGGTCCTGTACTGACCATCGAGAATCACATCCGCCGCACCGTCGTTGTTCAAGTCGCCATCAACGGTGACGTTCTTGTTGATCAGCAATTCGGAGGTCAACTGCACCGTCATGCCACTGCTGAAGGTGACGATATCGCCGTTCTGCGCCGAGGCGAGGGCGGCACGCAACGAGCCGACGCCCGTATTGGCGTTGTTGGTGGCGGTCCAGGTGGCCAGGCCCCACTGATAGTCGCTCATGGCTGTGGTCGAGAGCACGTTGGCGCTTTCGATGTTGCCGGTGGCGATTTCCAGATCCCAGTCGCCGCCCACGCCGGTACGGTTGCTCGAAGCCGCTACATCGCGGCCGGTCATTTGCGCCAGCGAGTCGACAAAGCTCAGGCCACGCTCGCCTTCGGCGGTGTAGCAGCCGTAGATCAGGATGTCACCGCCAGCGTTGATGTCCTTGCCGATTTCCGCCAGCACCGCGCTGCGAGCGGCGACGTTGTCAGCCGACAGATAGCTGTCGCCCAGCCACAGGTCGCCAGCGTTGCCGTGGGCGATGATCTGCACCGAGCTGATGCCCTGATGCTGATCGAGGTAGTCGGCAATTTGTTGCAGTCCATCCTTGCCCGTGTCCAGCTTCACGATCTGGGTCCCGGGGGCGACGCCCCGGAGCAGGCTGTCGGCATCTTTCACCCGAGAGTCGACGAACACCACGCTCTGCCCTGGCACCGCAACCGGGATGACAGCCGGCGCGGCATCGGTCTGGCCGTGGGTGTCCTTGCTGATCGTCGGGTGATCGGCAGTCGGTGTCTTGGCGGCATCGGCTGTGGAATGGCTATCGGCCTGGGCCGCGGTATCGGCCACCGTGGCGGCGACGGCGCCGTCGAACAGCATGCGTGGTTCAAGGGACATGATCATGGGCGCCGCTGGCGTCCGTTGACCTTCGGTTGCCCGTGACGTTGCCTTTACCCCGCCAAAAATGGTCCACCACATGCTGCTCACCCGGATTCGAACGAATATACGTAAGGCATCAATGAAAAACGCCGCGATCAAATGTTCGCGGCGTCGGACTTCATACGAATGACATTGGCGGCGCTGGCAGAGCCATCGAGCCAAAAGGACAAGTCTGAGTATTGCTTGAACAGATCCGGCGGCAGGATGGTGCGTCGTGCCTGCACGGCGACCTTGGGTCTGACCTTGTGCAGGCCGGCCACCCCGAGGGCTTGATCGAATTCCGGGGCGTCGTACGCCAGGTGTTCGAAGTCGTGCTCGAACCAGGGTTCGTCGATAAAGTCGTAGACCAGCCGCAGCACCCGCTCCGGAGCCTGGGTCAGCAAGTCATAGTCGATGATCAGCAAGGAGTCGGCATGCTCGCCGTAATAGGCTTCCTTAAGCGCCGCCCAGGCAAAACCCACCAGGCGATTGCGCTGGGCCAGGGTTTCGCAACGGCTGTAGACGGTGTTGCGCTCGACGGCATCGCCGAAGAGTTTGGTGTTTTCATAGGGATTGGCGCGGTACAGACGCTCGATGCTGTCCATGACCCAGGCGACGTTGCGCACGCAGGCAATGACCTTGGCCTTGGGAAACAGATCGCTGATGGCCGGCAGGCGCGAACTCCACAACCGATTGGTGTCGAACACCACCGATTTGTCGGCCTTGTCGGCGTAAAAGGAATCAAACAGGCCGCGCAACAGGCGACGGCGCATATCGGTGTCGATAACGGCACCAAACTCGCTGCCGGCGCTGCACTGCTCCAGTACACCGGAAAACAGGGAACCGACGGGGCTGGTCATTCCGGCATGGAAACGCGGATTCTGCAACAGGATTGCAGAAAGCAGGGTCGACCCCGAGCGCGGCAAACCGGAAATGAAATGAAAATGGTGCAAGTCCATTCACCGTATTTGATAGTCCTTTTGTAGGACAAAGCGTAGTCGATCGATAAAACTTCGACTAGTGGTCTTTTGATATCAATTTGAAGCTAAATCGACTTGATACCGAGCTTTTCGTAAACAGTGAAGGACATTAGCGACGACAGCGTGGGAAGCGCGTCCATCGGACAAACACAACCTCGCCACGACACCCACAATCTACGTCTACGCTGTGGCGTGGCGTGACCGAGCCACGTAAAGAAAAGGAGTCGACACCCCCAGGTGTCTGGCAGCCGCGTGGCGCGCCAACCACCAACCTGAAGGATAAGGATTAATGGAAGTATTTATCGGCACTATCCAGCCTTTCGCCTTTGATTTCGCCCCCCAGAACTGGGCCCTTTGCAATGGCCAGACGTTAAGCATTTCGCAATGGAGTGCATTGTTCTCGCTGATTGGCGTGAACTACGGCGGTAACGGCCAGACCACCTTCATGCTACCCAACCTGCAAGGTCGATTACCGATGGCCCAGGGCACCGGCACCAATCTCAGCACGCGCACCATTGGCGAGATTTCCGGTACCGAAAACGTCACCGCGACCATCGGCAACATGCCCAACCACACCCACCAGATGTCCGGACTGACCGCCACCACCACCCTGCAACTGGCCAACCCGCCGAGCAATCCCGTAAACGTGCCAACGGCAACCAACGCCTTCATCGGCGCTTCGAGTGGCGGACCGGGGACGGCGAACATCTACTCCGATCAACAAGGGGCAACGGCGGTGGCGCTCCAGGGCGTGAGCACCACCGTCACCGGAGAGATTGCCTCCACTGGCGGGACCCAGCCCATGAGTGTGATGAACCCGTTCCTGGTCATCAACTTCAGCATCGCCCTGCAAGGGTATTTTCCATCGCGTGGCTGAAGGTTCGCCGGGGGCCGCGCGCCCCCGGCACTGTTCACTTTTCGGAGGCGGATCATGTTGCAAGCGGTTCAAAGTCATCATTTCCAGACCCTGCTGGGCCAGACCGTTGTCCTTCGCCTGCCCGACGGCAGCGAACTGCCGGTGCAGTTCGAACACCTCGAAGAGTCACCCCGCGCCCGCATGCGCAACAGTGAGCGCATGCCATTCAGTGTAGAGTTCAACAGCCTGCTCCCGACCGATTTTGTGGACGGTTTATGCACGCTGCAATTGCCGGAACTGGGCAAAGTGGAAAACATTTTCGTTTCCCGGGTGCCGTCGATGGGACGTGATCCGCAGCGAGGCTACTTCTACATCGCCTTCAACTGACCCTTTTCTGGCTCGCAGTGCCCTCAGCCTTGCGGATACCACACCAGCCTTTGTGCCGCGACGTTGTACTCCTGCACTGCAAAACCCAGCGCCAGGTAATGCTCAAGCGCATGGGGATTGCTGGCCCAGACCACCGTCGCCACCGGGCAACGAATCTGTTGGGCGGCCTTCTGCACCCCCTGCAATACCGCCCGCCCATACCCCTGCCCCCGCGCCGCCGGGATAAAGGCCAGATACAGCACGCGAATCTCATTCGGCCCGAAATCAGTGCTCAACGCGCCGATCGCAGTGCCGAGTTTCTCAACCACGTAATGCATGGCATTGGGGAAGTTTTCACCCAGTCCTTGCTCCTGTACCTGGAACTGCTGGGCCACAATCTGCTCGACCACCTCCACGCTGTCGTCGATCCATTGCAGGTCCGGTCGGGCCGATTGATACAGGCGTTGCAAAAAAGGCCCATCGCTGGCTCGCGAAGGCCGCACCACTAAACCTTCGGCTGCCACAGCACTGCTGTTCGCCATCGTCGCACTCCTTAAAAACCGCTTTCCCTGACCCCCAGCGCCGCCATGCGTCGCCAGGCGACCCCCAATAACGACTCGCCGCTGCCCTGCAACACCACCACGCCGCGCAACGGCTGCACCGGCGTCGGCGCCGGTTCGAGGGTACTCAATCGCGCGCCATACTGCGCCTGTACCGGCTCGGCTCGTTGATACTGATCGCGACGCACGGCAATCGGTCCGTGGTGATCGGAGGTCAGTGCCTCCTGATCGACAAACGCCACGCCGTTGGTGTCGATTTCGCTCAGTTGCACTGCAATCGCCGGATGCATCGGATCATCGGCGATAAACCGTCCAGTGGCGCCCGGTGCCACGCGCCAGAGTTCTGCCTCGGCCAGATAGCCACGCAAGCGCACGCCGTCCTCGACCACCCGCGCCAGCGGCTCCCGGGTCGACAGCCAGCGCCCCACCGCCCATTGCGGCAGCAGATCTCGCACGGTGCCGGCATGGGGGGCGCGCAATAGCAATCGCTCGCGCTGAGCCGCCAGCCCCCGGTACTCGGCGACCGCTTCGGCCAGGCGCTGCTCGACGATTGAGGCATCGGAGGCCGTTTCGCTGCGGCTGGCCTGACGGCGCATTTGCAATTGCTGAATCTCGATTTCCCGGCGCGCAATGGTCTGGCGCGAATCGAGATCCGGGGACTCCAGTTCGATCAGGACATCACCCTGCGCCACCGACTGCCCGTCATGCACCTTCACGGCTTTGATCCGTGCCGCCACCGGCGCATGCAAGGTGTTGACCCGGCCCGCTTCCAGCATGGCCGGCACCTCGACGGCACTGCGCCACGGCAGGATGAGCACCAGCAACAGCCCGAGCAATGCCAGGCTGCTGAGCAGCACCCGCGGTCCATGCGCCTGCTCGCGGCGGCCCCACCACTGGTGCCATTCACTCATGATGGGCAGAAAGATGAACCAGACCAGCTCCACCAGCATCAGGAAAATCCCCAACACCTTGAAGAACAGGTGATAGACCGCCAGAGCGATCCCGAAAAACAATGCCGCGCGCCATAACCACGAGCCATACCCCCAGATCAGCAAACGCCGTTGCATTGTCGGCGACCAAGGCTCCGGCGCCGCTGCGCCGTAGCCGAACAAAAACTCGCGCAGGCGCCAGCGGCACAGGGCAAACGCCCGACCTTGCAGGTTATCGACCTGCCAGAAATCGCTGAGCAAAAAATAACCGTCAAAACGCATGAATGGGTTGAGATTGACCACCAGTGTGGTGATCCAGGTAGCACTGGCGAGCATGAACGCGGCGGTACGGGCGGGACCGTCGGGCAGCAACGACCAGGCCAGCAAGGCAATGCACGCCAACAGCAACTCCGCCAGCACGCCGCCAGCGCCAATCAGCAATCGGGCCTTGCGATCATTGACCCGCCAGGCATCGCTGACATCGGTATAGAACATCGGCAGCAGCACCATGAACGCCACGCCCATGCTCTGTACCCGGCACCCGGCGCGCTTGGCCATGAACGCGTGACCGAATTCGTGGCAGAGCTTGGCGAAGAACAGGGCCACGCCAAACGCCACTGCACCGCCAAGGCTGAACAGATGCGGAAACGTCGCGATAAATCGCTGCCAGTCCCGTGACACCAGAAACACCCCCACCCCCAGCACGGCGGGTAATCCGTAGCGCAGCGCTCGCGGACCGAAGCGCTCCAGCCAAGGCCAGACACGGTTGAGAAAACGCTCAGGGCGCCACAACGGAATTCGAAAAAACAGGTACTGATGCAGCAACACTTGCCACAGGCTCCGGCGCTGGGCATCCGCTTTAACGCTGTAGCTGGCACGCTGCTGGGGGTCGAGGGCGGTAATCAGGTCGTGGCTGCGCAAAAAAACCAGCAATTGCTCCAGATCCGTACCGTCCAGCGCCAGTCCCGGCTCACGATTGGCCGCTTGCAGGACCTGCTCGGGTTCACCCAGCGACCAGTGACGTAACAAACGCATCGCCGTCGTACCGAGCTTGAAGTAACGCCCCCGCACCGGGTCGGCCAGCGTCCAGCTGGGCGCACCGTCCAGCGCCGGCGCTGCCGGGGACAGTTGCAGGTCGGCACGCAGGCCCGGCAGGCTCATTTACAAGCCCACGCTCTGACGCAAACCGGCCAACGGTCGACGCAGCAGGTACAACCCCAGCGGCGCCCGGTCACCGAAGATTTTCGCCGTGCCGCGCAATCCGATGCGCGGGGGTGGCGCGTCGAAATTCGCATCCAGCCGATAAGCCAATTGCCCGCCCGCCGTAGGTTGCGCTTCATAAGCCGAACGTTCGAGTCTGGCCAGATGCCGTTGCAGCGGGTCACTGTCGAGAAACAAGGCGACTTCAGCGCCGGGCTCCAGGGATATCGCGTCCCCCACAGCCAGCTCGATACGCAATTGCGCCTGGGTCGGATCGGCGATCTCCATCAGCCGCTCGCCGGTCTGCACCGGCTTGCCGGTCCAGCGTTCGGCATCGGCAAACACCGCAATACCATCGCGCTCGGCGCGCACTTCGCTGCGCTTGAGCAGTTCACGGGCGTAGTCGCGCTCGGCGCGTTTCTGTTCAACCCGGGCGGCCAGCAAATCCAGTTTCGAACTGGACTCGGCATCGGCGAACGAACGCTGAGAGTTGGCCTTGAGTTCCGCCTCGGCAACCCCGAGGGCGCGTTCGGCGACATCGGCCTGAGCCTTGAGCGTGGTGCTTTCGAAGCGCAGCAGCAATTCGCCGGTCTTCACCGTCTGATTGGGCTTGACCAGGAACTCGGCAATGACACCGTCCAGCGGTGCCGCCACCACCCGACCGCCCAGCGGCACCACTTCAGCCGGTGCCAATACGGACTGGCGCACCGGGATCAACAGCCCGAGCAATAGCACTGCAACCAGCAAGCCCCGGCGTTTGCGGGTCCAACGCAGACGCCAGGGCTTGCGCGGTTGCAACGCCTGCCAGGCGTGGCTGTAGGTATCACCCAGTTGCGCCAGCAGCACCTGTTCGGCAGGGTTCCACGCAACGTCCCGGGCCAGCCACAACCCACCGAACACCTTGCCCTGACGATCGACCAGCGGCAGCCAGAACACCTGCGCCGCCGACAGGCTTTGCCATTCAGCCCGCAGCGACTCACCGAGGACATCGGCGGCAACGACCCGCGCCTGCTGCAATTGTTCGCGTTTGAACAACTGAGCCACCGCCTGCTCGACGAACGCTACAAAGGGTGAGTTCGGCTCCACCGTACTGACACCGGTCACGGCCTGCACCTTCCCGGCGATTAACAGTGCCGCATGGCGAAAGCCAAACAATGCCTGTCCATCATTGACCAGGCTGTAGGCCAATTGGGCGGACGTTTGGGCTGCGCGGGTCTGGCGCTCAAGATCAAGAAAACGTGCGAATACCTGTTCGGCACCGCCGCTCACCGGCGCGTTCACTTGAACTCCGCGAAATGCGCAGTGCCGCTCATGCCCGCCAGCAACCCGCTGGCGTCGGGCACGCTGGCCACCAGCAGCAGGGTCTGGCTGCCTTCATCGATTCGTGCGCCCAGGCGTTTGACTGTCGCATCCAGCGGCTTGCCGGTTTCATCGGGGACAAAACTGAAGGTCTGGCCGGGCTTGAGTCGGGCCATCCAGCGCGAGGGCACCAGCAAATGGATTTCCAGGGTGCGATTATCGACCACGTCCAGCAAGGGTGCGCCGGCAGGTACGCTTTCATAGCGCTGCACCTTGCGCTCGACGACCTGGCCATCGAACGGCGCCTGCACGCTGCAACGCTTGACCTGCACTTGATACACCTGGGACTGCGCCTGGGTTTCGCTGACCTTGGCCTCGGCACGTGCCACTTCGAAACGCCCGACCGAATTCAGCGCGGCCAGTCGCCGGTTGTGCGCCAGTTCTTCACCCGCGCCACGGCTGGCCGCTTGAGCGGCATTGAGCTGCGCCTGATAGGCCGAGCAATCGAACCGCGCCAGGGTATCGCCCTTCTTGAACGATTCCCCCTCGCTGAACGGCAACTCGACAATCCGCCCAGGGACCTCACTGGCCAGTACGGCCTGGTCCCGGGCCCGCAGTACACCGCGGGCCTCGGTGCTGGTCGCAGTACTGGCGCCTGCATCCATTTGCGCAAGCGGGTCGTCTGCCCCAGGCGTTTGCGCCTGGACAGCGCTCGCGACGAGGACCGATCCCAACCCCAACACACAGAAAATCCGCATGACCGCACTCCCTTTCGGATCAACCGAGTCTACGGCAGCGGTGACTAGCGTCAAGCAGATGGCCATCATTGCCTGCGTATTAACGCTGCGCCGTCACGGCCAACGGATACACCGACTCCCAACCCCCACCCAACGCCTTGTACAACCCGACGGCCGCCAGCGACACGCCGGTCGAGCTCTCGACCCACTGCTCCTGCGTCGCCAGCAACGCTCCTTGCACGGTGAGCACCGTGACGAAATCCACCACGCCCTCAACGTACTGCTGTTGCGCGGTGTCCAGCGCAATGCGGTTCTGACGTACGGCTTCGGCCAGACTGTCGCGGCGCAACTGGCTGGCGTTATAGGTGGTCAGTTGATCATCGATTTCATGCCAGGCGCGCAGCACGGTTTGCTGATAGATGATAGCGGCTTCCTGTTGTTGTGCTTCGCGCAACTCGAGCACGCCACGCAAGCGTCCGCCGTCGAACAACGGCAAGCTGAACTGCGGGCCGATCCCGAACGAACGCGAACCCCAGGAGCCGAAATCGCTCAGTTGCATGGCCTGGGAACCGATGTTCCCCGACAGGGTGATTCGCGGATAGAAATCGCCCTTGGCCACGCCAATGCCGGCAGTGGCGGCATGCAGCCGTGCTTCGGCCTGGCGAATGTCCGGCCTGCGTTCAGCCAGTTGCGAGGGCAAGCCAATGGCGACCTGGCGCGGCGTTTGTGGCACCGGTGCGTCTGTGGATAACTCCGCCGTCAATGCCTGGGGCGCTTCGCCCATCAACAGACTCAAGGCGTTGATCAGTTGCCACTGGCGCTGCTCCAGTGCGGGCAGGCGTGATTCGATGGCCGCCACCTGCGCGGCGGCTTCAGCGACATCCAGATCCGTCGCGACGCCGTCGGCCAGGCGCAATTGCGAAAGCTTCAGGCTATGGCGGGCGACGTCGAGGTTCTGTTCGGTGACGAGCCGGGTGTTCTGCGCGCCACGCAGTTGAATGTAGTCCTGGGCGGTTTCGGCCAGCACCGACAACAGCACACCGCGTCGGTCGTTCTCGGCCACTTCAAGGTTGGCGTCGGCGGCTTCGGTTTCCCGACGCACACGCCCCCACAAATCCAGCTCCCAGGACGCGGAAAAACCGGCATCCCACAGGTTGAATGCGGACTGGCCGTTGTGCCCTGACGGGTCGCTCAGGCCTTCACTACTGTTACGTTTTCGGGCGTAACTTCCCGTGGCCGCGGTATTCGGATAGCGGTTGGCGGTGATCACCTGGCGAACGGCACGGCTTTGCTGCAAACGGCTGCTGGCCAGCTTCAGGTCGAGGTTGTCGGTCAGGGCGCGTTGCGTGAGGGCCGAGAGCTTCGGGTCGTTGAACACCTCCCACCAGCGCTCGTTCATCGTTTCGGCGATGGCTTGGCTGGCGGCTGCCTTTGATGGTTTCGACCACTCGGTGATTTGTGTGGGCTGAGGTTTGTGAAAGTCCGGGCCGACGGTGCAGGCGGACAGGCTCAGCATAAGCAAGGCAGAAAAAGTCAGGCGAGGCTGATGACCTCTTCGCGAGCAAGCCCGCTCCCACAATGGACTTTCTGTGGTGCGAAAATCTTGTACTTCGCGCATAACCCTTGTGGGAGCGAGCTTGCTCGCGATGGCGTCCGCACCGTCAACACAGGTTTTCATCGCTGAGTCACCTCACGCGAGACACTACTGCCGGTATCGATGCTCGCCTCCACCGACATCCCCACCCGCAAGCGCTCGGCCAGCGACTGTCCCGGCTCCAGCACGATTTTCACCGGTATCCGCTGTACCACCTTGGTGAAGTTGCCGGTGGCGTTATCCGGTTTGACCGCGGCGAATGTCACCCCGGTGGCCGGTGCAATGCTTTCGACACGACCGTTCAGTGCCGCACCGCCCAGGCTGTCGACGCGCACTTGCACAGCCTGCCCCGGCTGCACATCCGTCAGTTGGGTTTCCTGGAAATTGGCCATCACGTACGCCTGCGCCAGCGGCACCACGGCGAGGATTTTGCTGCCCGGAGTGACGTAGGCGCCGACCCGCACCGCGCGCTCGCCGACCATACCGTCCTGTGGCGCGACGATCCTTGTATAGGACAACTCGTAGCTGGCCATTTCCAGCTTCGCTTGCGCCCGTTTCAGCCCCCCTTCGGCTGCATCGCGCTGGGCCGTGAGGATCTCCACTTGTTTGCGCTCCGCCGCCAGAACCGCCGTGGCATTGGCCAGTCGCGCGGAGGCCTGGTCGATGCGCGTTTGCGCCTGTTGCGCGTTTTGCACCGTGCCGGCGCCCACCCCGGCGAGGTGGTTGTAGCGGTTCAATTCATGCTCGGCAAACGCCATTTCCGCCTTGGCCGAAACCACCGAGGATTGCGCCTGGGCAATCACTGACACCTGGCGCTCGAGGGTCGCCCGGGCGTTTTGCAGTTGCGCCCTGGCCACCAGCGTTTCGGCGTCGGCGGCCTGGGCGGCGGCGCGCAAATCCCGGTCATCGATCAATGCCAGCAATTGCCCGGCCTTGACCTGTTGGTTGTCCTCAACCAGCACTTGCTTGATAAACCCGGCAACCCGCGGCACTACCAGGGTGAAATCCGCCGAGACATAAGCATCATTGGTGTTCTGCTGGGTACGCTTGCCGAACAGGCCGGGCATCGCCAGGTACAGCAACACGCCGACGGCCAATGCGGCGACCACGGCAACCGCGACTTTCTGCTTTGCTTGAGTGTTCATAAAAACCTTCTGTTTCAGTGGAGCAATCAGGTCGGTGCGCGCGGTGGATAAATCCGCGTCGGCAGCCAGAAAATCAGCAGGATCAAGATCACGGCGATACCCGCCATGCACAGGTAAAGATCAGAGGAAGTGAGCACCACCGCTTGCTCATGCAGACGATGAGCGAGGCTTGCGCTGTCGCGCTCGGCCAGCGGCGAGTTGCCGAGGCCGTCGACCAGCATGGTCGAGTGGAAATGCAGGCGTGCCGTGGTCAACGCCTCGATCACCCCGGTGGCGATGACCGCCGACAGGCCTTTGACGGTGTTGAACCAGGCCGATGCGAACGGCCCTTCCATCGGGTTTATGCTGCCGGTGGACAGCATCAGCAGCGGCAACACCGCCATGGGCTGACCGAAAATCTGCAGCCATTGCAGCACATAGAAATCGTCGCGAATCCACGCGGACGTCAATTGCGAGCCGCCGACGCACGACAGCGTCAGCATGCTCAGGCCAATGCCCAACACCCAGCGGCAATCGACCCAGCGAAAGTTGCACAGCGCCGCCACCAACGGCAGCGCAATCAATTGCGGCAGCGCCGCCAGCAGCATGATCGGCGCGGTCTGCACCGGGCGATAACCCTGGACCTGCGCCAGGTAGCTGGACGGAATAATGATCACCGCCTGCAACACCACCAGCACGCCTGCCAGGGTCAGCAGGGCGAAAGACAGGTTACGGATGCCGAGCATCTGCATCTTGAAAAACGGAATCGGCTGCGACCACTCGCCGGTCAAGAACAGCACCAGCAACAACAGCCCGCCGCCGAGCAATCCACAGATCAGGTTCGACTCGAACCAGTCCAGGCGATTGCCCTGCAGGATGCCGATCACCAGCATGCAGATGGCGGGAAAGCCCAGCAGCACACCACGCCAGTTGAAGGACTTGAAGCGCTCCAGGCGGAGGGGGTCCTGGGGTAAGCCATACGCCACTGCGGCCATGGCAATCAGGCAAGGCGCGATGATTTGCCAGAAGGTCCATTGCCAGCCGACATACTCGGTCCACAACCCCGCCAACGGCGTGCCCAGACCCGGGCCGAACGTCGCCGTCAGGGCATAACCGGCCAGGCCATACAACTTCACATTGGCCGGCAGAAAGCGCAGGGCCACGGTCATCAGCATGGGTGGCAATGCACCGCCCGCCAGGCCTTGCAAGGTGCGTAGCAACAACAGACTTTCGTAATTCGGGGCGAAGGGGCACAACACGCCCAGCAGGGTGAACAGGCTGATGGCGCACAGGGTGAAACGCCGCAACGAGAACGTCACCGCACACCACGGCGCGAACGCCATGGCCGCCACCGAAGTCGCGGTATAACAGGCGACCAGCCAGGTGCCTTCGTCGTAGCCGATGGCCAACGCACCACGGATATCGGCCAGGGCGACTTTGGTCACCATCTCGTTCAGACCCGACATCAGCACCGCCACCAATACGCCAACCAGGCCGATAATGATCCGCGGGCCGAAGACAGGTGGAGCGGCTGCCGTGCTGGCCGCAGCAACAGGTGCCGTGACCGTAAGGGAAGTCATGTACTGCAAGCTCCGGCGTGGAAAGACCGAAGCATTCTAAGAAGCGTAATGCCTGACGAAAATCAACTTATTGGCAGGTTATAAGTGCGCCAAACGCAACGATACAACCCCTGCCCCCTGTAGGAGCGAGCTTGCTCGCGATGGACGTCAACGATAACGCGTGCTGACTGATTGATCGTGTCGTTCAGACGTTTTTCGCGAGCAAGCTCGCTCCTACAGGGGGGGGGAATTGCGTTCAGGTCAGTCCGGCTGCGCGGCCAGCCAGGTTTCATCGCAGCAGGATTTCAGCGTTTCACGCAGCCAGCGGTGGGCCGGATCCTTGTCGAATCGCGGATGCCAGGCCTGTGTCAGCATCAAGGTCGGCAACGGAATCGGCAGGTCGAACGAGCGCAGCTTCAGTCCGAGCCGCCGCACACTCAGCAAGGCTTCCTTGGGCACCGGCAGAATCAGGTCCGAATCGGGCAAGGCAAACATCGCCGCATGAAAGCTTGGCGCGATCACCGCCACCCGCCGCTCCAGCCCCAGGGCATTGAGCGCGGTATCGATCGGACCTCGGGCAATGCCGCGCCGGGACATGCTGATATGCGAGAACCCCGCGTAACGCTCCGCCGTGATCTCTTCGTCGAACAGCGGATGATCCTCGCGCACCAGGCCGACAAAGTGGGTGGAAAACAGGTTCTGAACCTTCACTTCCGGGGTCAACGGCCGGGTGTTGCTGACGCTCAGATCGATCCGCCCTTCGCGCAACGCCTCATCATCGCCATCGCCTTCCGGGACGAAACGCAATTCGCAGTGCGGCGCCTGCCGGTCAAGGGTGTCGAACAGCTTGCCGCCGTAGACGCCGACAAAGAAGTCGTTGGCCCGAATACTGAAACGCCGCCGCAGCGAACTCAGCTCCACCGCATCGGCCGAACGAAACAGCAAACCGGCCTGTTCCACCACGCTGCGAACCTGTTCGCGCAACTCCAGTGCCTTGGGGGTCGGTACCAGGCCACGGCCGGCACGCACCAGGATCGGATCGCCAATGGCCTCGCGAATGCGCGTCAACGTCCGGCTCATGGCCGCCGGGCTGAGGTTCATCCGCCGCGCCGCGCCCACCACACTGCCCTCGTCGAGCAGGGCGTCGAGGGCGACCAACAGGTTCATGTCTGGGAGTTGCATGGTGAGCACTCGTGTTTGATCTGGACTGATTCAGACGCAATGCTAGCAAACAAACTGCCGAATCATGTGTTGGCAGCACCGACCGCTTTCGCGAGCCTGCTCGCGAAAGCGGTGGAACCGTCACCACATCCATTCGCGCCAGCCCATAGAAACAACTCACACCACTATCAGTTCTGATAGTTCGCAAACCTGGCTCAAGCGAGTAAAACTCAAAGCCTGCCCCGTTTCCGCGAAGATCCCGGCATGAGCCAACCTGCTGATCAAGACAACCGCAGCCGGCCACGCGTAGTACTGCTCGCAACCGACCGCAGCCAATCCATCATTGGCGAAATCGTCGATGGCCAGTCCCAGAGCATCGTCTACTCAGCTTACGGTGAGCAGTCCGCGCAGCAGAAAATCGAGACACGACTTGGGTTCAATGGCCAACTGCGTGAAGCCAACATTGGCTGGTACTTGCTGGGCAACGGCTACCGCGCCTACAACCCACGATTGATGCGTTTTCACAGTCCGGACAGTTGGAGTCCATTTCGTGGGGGTGGGTTGAATGCGTATATGTATTGCGTGGGGGATCCGGTGAATCGAGTGGATCCGACGGGGCATTTTTGGGAGGTCATCATGCTTTTTGTACGGGAGAACATTAGATACCGAACTCCCCAAAAACTCGCCATTGCCAACGTCAAGGCAAACGCAAGATACAAAGCCATGTCTACTCTTGGCCGAAGCTCACGTCCAGATTCTCCCTCGCCACCGAATCGTCAGGACACCGCTAGGTCTCAGATAGGCGGCTTTATCATGGGAGCGCCTGGCCCTAGAAATCGCGTTCCGTCGCGAGGCGGTGATATCGCGCCCCAAAATGTGGGCGGCTGGGAATCGCAAAATGGAGGGACTCCTTGGCGTGTGAGTCGTACCGCACAAGACGGTCCGTCATTCAAATCACCATCGAGACCAGGACCGAGTAGTTCTGGAGGACCAAGTAATTTTTATGACCAAAAGTATGGCTCATCTTTTAGTAAGTCTAAATCCTCACCTGATGTTGAACTTAAACCATTGTTTGTGCCCGGTAGTAACAATGCTCCCGCGAACAACGCTGCATCGGATGCCTATCGAATACATGCAGCTCACCAAAAGTATCACAACGCGCAATTGCCCGGCCCTCCTCCCTCTTACGCCCAAGTAACGCAAGAAATGGCGATGGAAAATATCAGAAAAGCCGGCAAAAAATAGCGTCTGTCGTCCATCTGCCATAGGGCAATCAAACTCAGACGCTAGCCCTCATTACCGCACCATCCCCCACCGTCTAACCGTCACCCGCTCCAACGAATCAAACACCAGATTCTCCACCAGCAACCCAATCAGAATCACCACCGCCAACCCGGCAAACACCTTGTCGGTGTACAGCTCATTGCGATTCTGAAAGATGTACCACCCCAACCCACCTTTGCCGCTGGTCGCACCAAACACCAACTCGGCAGCAATCAAGGTCCGCCAGGCAAACGCCCAGCCGATTTTCAGCCCGGCGAGGATTGACGGCAGTGCCGCCGGAATCAGGATGAACAGCACGAAGCGCATGCCCTTGAGGCCGTAGTTGCGCCCGGCCATGCGCAGGGTTTCCGAGACGCCGAGGAAGCCAGCGTAGGTGTTCAGCGCCAACGCCCAGAGCACCGAATGCACCAGCACGAAAATCAGGCTGTTCTGGCCTAATCCAAACCAGAGCAGCGCCAACGGCAGCAGGGCTATGGCCGGCAAGGGATTGAACATCGAGGTCAGGGTACTGAGCAGATCACGACCGAATTGCGTCGACACCGCCAGCGTGGTCAGGGCAAACGCCAGGACGATGCCGATCAGGTAGCCCTTGAGCAACACCACCAAAGAAATCCACACCTTGCCCAGCAACTCGCCGCTGAGCAGGCCGTCGTAAAGCGCGTGAGCGGTTTGCACAAAACTCGGCAGCAGCAGGTCGTTGTTTTGATAACGGGCAACCGCTTCCCATAGCACGGCAAGCAAAATCAGGATCAGGCTTTTACGTAGCCAGCCCTGTTGCCACAGGCGTTGGCCGAGGGGCAGTTCGCGCTCCAGCGGCACGCTGGTCAGTGGCGGCAATACGGTTTCGAATTCTTCACGCGGGGATGATAAATGGCTCATCGGGCCCTCCTTTCAACTGGCTCAATAAGCGATGCGGATGTCAGCGAAATCCAGTTCATGCTCGGCTTGCGGTGATTGACCTTCGTCGAACAACAGTCGATGAATACGTCGCGCCGATTCCTGAAACGCCACACCGCCGAGGCTGTGCAAATCGTATTGGTGGCTGTGGACTTCCGCTCTCACCCGTCCCGGATGGGGTGACAGCAACAGAATGCGATTGCCCACCACCAGTGCCTCTTCGATGGAGTGCGTGACGAACAGCAGGGTGAAACGCACCTCCTCCCAGAGCAGCAGCAATTCTTCCTGCATCTTGCGCCGGGTCAGGGCATCGAGCGCAGCAAAGGGTTCGTCCATCAACAGGATTTTCGGCTGCATCGCCAGCGCCCGAGCGATGGCAACCCGTGCCTTCATCCCGCCTGACAAGGTGTGCGGATAAGCATCGGCAAACGCCGCCAGGCCGACCTTTTCCAGATAGTGCAGCGCTCGCTCTTCGGCCTCCCTGCGCTTGAGGGTTTTCGAAGCCAGAAGCGGAAACATCACGTTCTGTTTGACGGTTTTCCACGGCGGCAGTTGATCGAACTCCTGAAACACCACGATCCGGTCCGGTCCCGGCGCATCGACGCGCTGACCTTGCAGACGGATCTCGCCTTCCACTGGCTGGATGAAGCCGGCGGCGGCTTTGAGCAAGGTCGACTTGCCGCATCCGGACGGACCGAGCAGGACAAAGCGGTCTGCCGGATCGATCTCGAAACTGACTTGATGGGTCGCCCGCACCACGCGCTGCGGAGTGCGGTATTCGAGGCTGACGTTATCGACCGACAGCAGCGCCTGGGCTGCCGCGATCGGTTTGCTGACCGTGTGGCCTTGCAAAGGAGCGTTCATTTCGGTCAGCTCCCTTGCAGTGGTTTGGTGTCCTGGAAGAAGTAGTCCTTCCACGAATCCGGTTTGTTTTTGATCGCGCCAACGCGGTACAGGAACTCGGCCAACGGGTAGGTATTTTTCGGCGTGACGCTGAACTCGAACTGCGGGTTGTCGATGATTTTCAGCAACGCCGCACGATCGATTTTGGCCTTCGTAACGCGGATGTAAGTGTCCGCCGCTGCGCCTTTGTCGTTCTGGGCAAACGTGGCCGCTTCGGTCAGCGCGTCAATGAATGCCTTGTAGGTTTTCGGGTTCTCATTGCGGAATTTCTCGGTGGCGAACAGCACCGTCGGCGAGTTCGGACCGAGCAGGTCATAGGTGTTCAGTACCACGTGCACGTTGGGATTTTCCAGCGCCTGATCCTGGAACGGCGGGTTGGAAAAGTGCCCGGTCAACTCGGTTCCGCCAGCGATCAGCGCAGCCGTGGCATCAGGATGTGGAACAGCGATGGTGTACTTGTCGAGGCGATTGAAGTCCTTGTCACCCCACTGTTTGGCCGCCGCGTATTGCAGGAAGCGCGACTGCACCGACACGCCCACCGCCGGCACTGCGATTCGGTCTTTCTCGGTGAAGTCGGCAATGGTTTTGACCTTGGGATTATTGCTCACCAGGTAGTACGGGAAGTTGCCCAGAGAAGCCACGGCCTTGACGTTCTGCTTGCCGTGGGTGCGATCCCAGATGGTCAGCAGCGGGCCAACACCAGCGCCGGCAATGTCGATAGAGCCCGACAGCAACGCGTCGTTGACCGCTGCACCGCCGGAGAGCTGGGTCCAGTCGACCTTGATGTCGATGCCTTCCTGCTTGCCGTACTTCTCGATCAGGTTCTGATCGCGCACCACGTTCAGCAGCAAGTAAACGATGCCGAACTGTTCGGCAATGCGGATTTCACCTTCGGCGTGGGCCACGGTCGGTGCCACCAGGCTGCCGGCGATCAGGCTGAAACCCAGACCGATGGCCGCGGCCAGCGGTGCGAATGGAAGACGTTTGGACATGATCAGATCTCCGACAAATCAGAAAGGCGCGTCGCCCTGGATGGTGGTGCGATATAGCTTGCGGCGCAGATGGCTGGGGCATCCGGCGGCGAGGTGGATCAGCGAACGGTTGTCCCAGAACACCAGGTCATGGGGCTGCCATTGATGGCGGTAGATGTTTTGCGGCAGCACGCTGTGGGCGTAGAGCTCGGTCAGCAGTTGCTGGCTCTCGTCTTCCGGCAGGCCAACGATGCGAGTGGTGAACCCCTCGCTGACGAACAACGCCTTGCGACCGTTTTCCGGGTGGGTACGCACGACCGGGTGGACGACTTCGGCGACCTGGGCGAGTTGCTCCGGGGTCAGGGTCGGGCGCCAGTTGCCTTCGAATTTGGTCTCGCTGTAACGCGCGGTGTAGGAGTGCGCGGCCGAGCGACCTTCAACGGCATTGCGCAACGCGAGTGGCAGGTTGTTCCAGGCTTTGTGCATGTCGGCGAACAATGTGTCACCGCCTTCTGACGGCAGCTCCTGGGCATGCAGCATCGAGCCCAGGCTCGGCAGTTCTTTGTAGGAGAGATCGGAATGCCAGAACTTGCCGGCGTCACCCAGGCCGATGTTCTGGCCGTTTTCGACGATGTTGGAGACGATCAGGATTTCCGGATGCCCTGCCAGCAGGAACTGCTTGAGCACATGGATCTGCAACACGCCAAAACGACGGCTGAAATCGATCTGTTGCTCAGGGGTTATTCGCTGGTCGCGGAACACCACCACGTGATGATCCAGGTGCGCGCGGTGAATACGGGCGAAGTCCTGATCATTGATCGGGCGGGACAGGTCGAGACCGATGATCTCGACGCCCACCGCTCCGCTGAACGGGCGGACTTCAAAGAATTGTGGCGCGATGCTTGGCGAAGCTGAAGCTGCAGACATAAATCACTCCCACGCACGGCACGCTCAAAGGCGCGCGCGTCGATCAGAAACTCACGGAGGTCCCGTGTTGGTTCGTGTCGTGCGGCGCGCCGATTGGTCGACAGGTACGCAGGAGATTGACTTTATAGATATAAGAATTGAAATTTAAATACCGTTAACGAATAACGATATGGCGATTGCTAAGGGAATGGAGGAATCGTTGTGTGACGTTATTTGTCACTTTCTGACAGGATTGTGGTGTTTTGGCGGACGCTATCGCGAGCAAGCTCGCTCCCACAGGGTCAGAGGAAACACAAAAATTGCGTTTCAACACAGATCCATTGTGGGAGCGAGCTTGCTCGCGATGGGGCCAGTGGCCCCGAAGGTGGATTACCGCTCGTGCAGCGCCTCGGCCCGCGCACGGATGATCGGCTTGAGCAGGTAGCTCAGCACGGTCTTCTTGCCGGTGATGATGTCCACGGAAGCCACCATCCCCGGAATGATCAGCAATGGTTTTTCGTCGGTGCCCAAGTGACTGCGGTCGGTGCGCAGCTTGATGATGTAGTAGGTGGTCTTCTTGTCTTCATCGGTGATGGTGTCGGCACCGATCTGCTCCAGCTTGGCCTTCATCCCGCCGTAGATGGTGTAGTCATAGGCGGTAAATTTCACCGTCGCTTCCTGCCCCGGGTGCAGGAACGCGATGTCCTGCGGGCGGATCTTCGCCTCGACCAGCAAGGTGTCGTCCAGCGGTACGATTTCCACCAGGTCGCTGCCCGGCTGGATAACCCCGCCGATGGTATTGACCAGCAACTTGTTGACGATGCCCCGCACTGGCGAAGTGACCAGCGTCCGGCTGACCCGGTCTTCCAGGGCCTTGCCGGTGGCCTGGGCCTTGTTCAGGTCGGTGCGCGCTTCATTGAGTTGGGTCAGGGCTTCGCTACGGAACTTGCCACGGGTTTCATCGACCTTGCGCTGCACTTCCTTGATTGCCGATTCGGCTCGTGGAATTGCCAGCGTGGTGGCGTCGAGCTGACCACGGGTCTCCGCTTCGGCACGCCTGAGGCGCAGGACTTCCACCGGTGATACCGCGCCTTGGGCCACCAACGGCTCGGACATGCTGATTTCCTGACGCTGGAAGCCCAATTGCTGGCGATACTGCGCCTGTTTGGAGGTGAATTCGCGCAGCTCTTGCTGGCGCTGGATCAGCTGCTCCTGCAAGCCACCAATCTCATCGTGCAACTGTTGGCGACGACTGATATAGAGCGATTCTTCACTCTTGGCCTGACCCGGCACGGCCTTGAGCACATCCTCGGGGAAGTTCAGCGGACGATCTTCGACCTCGGCGCTCAGGCGCTCGACCCGCAGCAGCATCGACAACCGATCGGCCTCGGTTTCACCGACGTTCGAAACAAATCGCGTGTCGTCCAGGCGAATCAGCGGTGCGCCGGCTTCGACAATCTGACCTTCCTTGACGAACAGCTCGGCAACGATACCGCCTTCAAGGTTCTGGATCTTCTGGATCTTCGACGATGGAATCGCCTTGCCGTCGCCCTTGGTCACCTCGTCGATCACGGCGAAGTTGGCCCAGAGCATCAGGAACACAAAGAACGCGATGATCGCCCAGATCGTCAGCCGCACCACGCGGGGCGCATCCTCGATCAGCGCCTTGTTGACCTCCGGCAGCGGCTGCCCCTGAAGTGAAGCAGAGCCTTTGAAGTAGCGACGGATCGAACCCTTACCCAACTTAAGCAACACTGATCTGCCCCTTCTTCAACGCTTCCATCACTGCGGCTTTCGGGCCGTCGGCGAGTATCTGCCCGCGGTCGACCACGATCAGGCGATCCACCAGCGACAACAACGATGCCCGGTGCGTTACCAGCACCATGGTCTTGTTTTCGATCACCGCTGCCAGGCGCTGCTTGAGGCGCTCTTCGCCGGTGTTGTCCATGGCGCTGGTCGGCTCGTCGAGCAGCAGGATCGGCGGGTTGAGCAGTAATGCACGGGCCAGGGCGACGTTTTGCCGTTGACCGCCGGAGAGGTTCTGCCCGCGCTCGCCGACTTGCAGCTCATAACCCTGCGGATGCAGGCGCGCATACTCGTGGACGCCGGCCAGTTCTGCGGCTTGCAGCACCAGTTCGTCCTCGACATACCGCGCACCGGAAACCAGGTTGTCGCGCAAGGTGCCGGCGAGCAACTGAATGTCCTGGGGCACGTAGCCGATGTTGTAGCGCAGCTCGCTGACGTCGATCTGGCGGATATCCACACCATCGACCAACAACGCGCCGTCATCCGGCTGGTACAGCCCCACCAGCAACTTCGCCAGCGAGCTCTTGCCCGAGCCGCTTCGGCCAATGATGCCGACCTTCTCGCCGGGACTGATCGACAGGTTGATGTTCTTCAGCGCCAGATTCTGCTGTTGCGGGTAGGTGAAGTTGAGCTGGCGGCACTCAATGCCACCCTGCAGCACCTTGCGGCTGAGCGGACGCTCTTCGAAATTGCGCTCCTGGGGCAGCTCCATCATCTGGTCGACCGAGGTCATGGTCACCCGCGCCTGCTGATAACGAGTCAGCAACCCGGACAGTGACGCCAGCGGGCTGAGCGCACGACCACTGAGCATGTAGCAGGCAATCAGGCCACCCATGCTCAGGTGACCGTCGATGATCTGGTACACGCCGAAGACGATCATGATCACGCCGGCCAGTTGCTGGATCAGCAAGGTGATATTCATCGCCAGGCCGGAGAGCATTTTCACCCGCAACTCAAGGCGACTGAGGGTGCCGATGGTCTGCTCCCACTGATACTGGCGTTCGCTTTCGGCGTTGTTGACCTTCACCGCATCCAGGCCGGCCAGGGTCTCGATCAGGCTCGACTGACGCTCGGCCCCCAGCGCCATGGTCCGTTCCATGGTCGCCACCAGGGGTTTCTGCAAGGCATAGCCAATGGCCAGGGCGATCGGGAATGCCAGCACCGGTATCCAAACCAGATGCCCGCCAAGGATCGCGATGACGATAAAGATCAGAATTGTGAACGGCAGGTCAATCAGGCTGGTCAGTGTCAGCGAGGCGAGGAAGTCCCGCAGGCTCTGGAACTCATGGATGTTCTGGGCAAAGCTGCCGACCCGCGCCGGCCGGTATTTCATGGCCATGCCAACGATGCGCTCGAACAGCGTGGCCGAGATAATCAGGTCGGTTTTCTTGCCGGCCAGGTCCAGGCACAGGCTACGCAGGCTTTTCAGGATCAGGTCGAACAGGTAGGCGCCCGTGATGCCGAGTGCCAGCACCCAGAGCGTCGCTTCGGCCTGGTTTGGCACGACACGGTCGTAGACGTTCATCACGAACAACGGCGCGGCCATGGCAATGATGTTGATCAGAAAACTGGCGGCGATGGCATCGGCGTACAACCAGCGCGAACGCTTGAGGGTGTCGCGGAACCACGAGCGCGCACGCGGAATCAGCGTGCCGTGATTGACGTCGAACTTGTGCTGCGGCTGGGCGAAAAAGACTTTGCCGGTGTAGTCATCGGCCAACAGGTCACGGCTGACCAGGGACTCACCGCCGTCGCTTTCGCTGAGCAGCACCCGTACCTGATCTTCGCCTTGCCAGCCGAGCAGGACGGCACTTCGACCGTCCCTGAGCAACAACAATGCTGGCATCGCGATCGCCGGAATATCTTCCAGCTTGCGTTGCAGCACCCGACCTTGCAGCCCCGCGCGAGCGGCCGCACGAGGCAGCAACTCGACACTCAAGCGTTGCTCGGGCAGCGGCAGGCCGGTGGTCAGCATTGCCGCGCTGGCAGGTTTCTGGTGCAGCATGCAAAGAGCGAGCAGACCATCCAGCAACGGATCGTCATGCAACGCGCGCGGATCATGGATGAGTTGAACCCGACTGACTTCTGATTCCACGCTCGGCACTCTTGGCTAACAATTGAACAATGAAGGTCCTGCTTAATTCATACCGGGCAATTGGACCTTGGGCTTCATGTCGTTCTGCACAACGGATGCCAATGGTGCGACCACTCCCTGGCTCTTGAGCAATTCGCCCATGGTCGCCTTGATTCGGTACTGAGTAAATAACTGAATGTTCTTGATCTCCGCCAGACGGCGGGAGGAGGAAAACAGTTCGTTCTCACTGTCGAGCAAATCGAGCAGGGTGCGCTCGCCGAGACTGAACTGACGCTGGTAAGCGGTACGCACGGCGGTGCTGTGGTCGACGTATTGCTGAGCGATCGGCACTTGCGCGTTGGCGTTGTTCAGGGCGTTCCAGGCCAGGCCCAGCTCTTCATTCAATTGGCGCAGGGCGTTGTTGCGGATGTCCAGCGCCTGGTTCGACAGGTAGGACTTGGATTCCAGATCGGCCTTGTTGCTGCCGCCGGCATACAGATTGAAGCGCATGCGCAGCATGGCCTGCCATTCGTTGTTGTGGCCGTTCTGACCATCAATGTCGTTGTCCGCGGAGCGACCCAACTCAGCATCGAAGCGCGGGTAGAACGTCGACTTGGCAGTGTCGTACTGCTTCTCGGCAGCGGCGATATCGGATTCGGCCGAACGCAGGATCGGACTGTTTTCCAGCATCTGCGCACGGGCTTCATTCAGGTTGGCCGGCATCAGCGCCATGAAACTCGCCGGGCGTTCCAGTTGATCGGGCATCTGGCCAACAGCGGAGAGGTAGTTGGTTTCGGCGTCTGCCAGGTTGGTCTGCTCGGTGATCAGGTTGTTGCGCGCCTGGGCCATCCGCGCCTCCGCCTGATCAAGGTCGGCGCCACTGCCGACGCCACGCTGGGTGCGCAGTTGGATCTGGTCGTAAATGCGCTGGTGGCTCTTGAGGTTGTCCTCGGCCAGACGTACGAATTCGCGACGAGTCAGCACGTCGAGATAGACCTGAGCCACGGTCAGCCCGGTACGCTCGGAAGTACTCAGCAGCGAGTAGGCGCGGGAGTTGACAGTGGCTTGTTGACGCCCTACTTCGCTGGACGTCGCAAAACCGTCAAAAACCATTTGGGTCAGACGTAAATTTGACTCACTGCGATTCAGGGTTTGCCAGTGATTGTTGCTGCCGTCCGTTCGCGTCGTCACGCTATCGGTGCCTTCACGACCATAACCGCCCAGCAGGTCGACCCGTGGCAAATATCCACCTTTTGCAGCCTTCAACTGATAATCCGCAGCCAACCGACTGTTGACACCCGCCTGAACTTCCGGATGGACATCCAGCGCTTGTTGCATGGCTTCTGGTAAGGACTGCGCCTGCACAAAAGACGCGGCGAGGACGAAAGGTATTGCCATGAACAAAGGCGAACGCATTGTAGGAATTTCCCAGAACTTCTTGTCTTGAATCACAGCAAAAGAACGCGCTGCGTCGAAAGATGGCAAGCGGAATGACCGTATGTCGGAAAGTTCAAAAAGCGGAACTGGATCACATACCGAGGACGAGTCACAGCTGAAATATCAATGTGACATTACTGGGACGATTGTTTAGGATGGCTCGAAGAAGGTCAATAGTTTGGCATAAAGTTAATAATGAAAAAATATAGCCAATATATTGACGATTTGATGCGTCAAATTTGTGCATCTATTTTGCAATGTACGTCCAGACTGGTCGGCACAGACAAATGCCATCAGGTCCATGGAAGTCAACTGAACGTGACAACCCGGAGAGTCTTCAATGAGCAGTGTTGTTGCCATCATCAAAAGCATTGTTGGTCAGGTTTTCGTGGTGTCCCCCGAGGGCATCCGCCGCGTTCTCGTTGAAGGCGACAAACTGTTTGCCGGCGACCAGATCGACACTGGCCTTTCCGGCGCCGTGTCCCTGGAACTGGCCGATGGCCGCACCCTGGATCTGGGTCGTGACACCCAGTGGAGCGCTGACGCTCCAGACTCCAGCACTGACCTGGCAGCCGCCACCGCGCAAGCCGCGCCTTCGGTAGAAGAGCTGCAACAGGCCATTGCTGCCGGTGCCGACCCGACAAAAGACCTTGAAGCCACCGCTGCCGGCCCGGTTGCCGCAAGTTCTGGCGGTACCGTCGGTGGTGGTCATAGCTCCGTGATGCTCGACGCCACCGCTGGCCGCGTCGATCCGACCATCGGCTTCCCGACTGCGGGTATCAACACTGCCGGGCAAACGACTCTGGAAATCCCGGGTGACCAGGCCACCAACGCCAACATCAACGCTAATACCAACGCCAATACCCCGAGTGAGTCAGCCCTCAGCCTCAGTGCCACGCCGACCATCACCGAGGCCGGTGGCGTGCTGGTGTACACCGCGACCCTGACCCAGGCACCACTGACCGACCTGACTGTCACGCTGTCCAACGGCGCCGTGATCGTGATTCCCGCAGGCGCGACCACCGGCACCGTCAACGTGCCATTGGCTGCGAACGACACTGTCTATAACGACGCGACCCAGATCGATGTAACTGTCACCGGCACCAGCGGCGGCAGCGGCATCACTGTGACGCCGCCGACGACCCCGGCCGTGACCCAGGTCACCGATACCCTCGACACCACCACGGTCACCCTGACGGCCGGTAGCACCGTCACCGAAGGCGGCCAGATCACCTACACCGCGACCCTGACCAATCCAGCACAGACGCCAGTAACCGTCACTCTGTCCAACGGCTCGACCATCACCATCGCCGCCGGCCAGACCAGCGGCTCCGTGAACGTGCCGACCTCGGCCAATGACGTCTTTAACAACGGCAGCACCGTCAGCACCACGATCACCGGCACCACCGGCGGCAACTTCGAAAACCTGGTGCCGAACACCACGCCAGCCGTGACCACCATTACCGATTCCGTGGACAACACCGGCCTGACCCTCACCGCCACCGGCAACATCACCGAAGGCGGTCAGATCACCTACACCGCGACCCTGAGCAACCCGGCCGGCACGCCGATGATCGTGACCTTGAGCAACGGCTCGGTCATTACCATCGACGCGGGCCAGACCAGCGGCAGCGTGAACGTCCCGACTGCGGCCAATGATGTTTATGTCAACGGCAGCACCGTCAGCACCACGATCACCGGCACCACCGGCGGCAACTTCGAGAGCCTGGTGCCGAACACCACACCAGCC